>DATJRE010000277.1:0-19685 GCA_035505095.1 Bryobacteraceae bacterium
TGGGAATACCGCTCCAGCATCGCCCTGCTCATGTGCCCCATCAGGGCAAGCATCGTGGACTCTGGAACATCATTCTCGGCCAGCTTTGTAGCGAACGTTTGGCGGAGATCGTGGAGACGGCACGAAACGCCCGTATCGGCGTGCAATTCATCCCAGCCCCAAGTTATGTCTGTAGCGGGCATCGCGGACACGTCGCGCCCGCCGCCGGCGAATTCCGCCGCGGGAAGCCGTGTCAGCCGCCGGTTCTTACCGATATCGTCATCGCTTCAGCGGGCGCAATCACCTTTTGGTTGAGCAGACTGAATGAGCGAGATCTTATCACGGTAGGAAACGCCCTCCAACACCGAGGGGAGCGGCGGAAACCTTCGAACGTCCCATATTGGGTCTGACCGCCTTTGAGCAGCGGTTGCACTGGTACCGTAGGCCGGCGCACGCGCCGTCACTGCTTCGTTAGTTCGGTGTAGACCACCTGCGTGTAGCTGGCGAATCCGCCCCCGCGTCCACCGCGGCCGGCCACCGGCGTGGCAGGAGGTGGATCGACCGCGGCGCGCACTTCATCGAGCGACTTCCCTTGCTTCACCAGTTCCTGAATCTTGGCCCGCTTGGCTTCCGCGTTCGCGAGCCGCGCCTGTACCATAGCCTTCGACTGGAGATCGCCATGGCCGGGCACGTACTGATCGCAGTCCAGCGCGACGATACCCTTGGCCGTCGTGATCCAGCCTTCCGACGAGCCGTTCTTCTCCAGGTGGATAAGCGGATCCGGCATTTGCGCGGCGATGATGTCACCGGTGAACACGATTTTCTCGGCGGGCAGATACACCACCAGGTCGCCGCTGGTATGCGCGGGCGCCCAGTGATAGAGTTCCAGGTTCACGCCCTCGATTTTGAGGCTCTCTTTGTTCTTAGTGACCACCTGCGTAGGCAGATGATCGGCAGGCGGCGCTCCGCGGCCGCCGGCGGCAAGCGCCTTCTCCAACTCCTTCTTATTGTTCTCGTGCGCGATCACCCTCACGCCAGCGGGGAACGACACCAGTCCGTTGACATGATCTCCATCGCTATGCGTGAGAATGACGGCGGTGACTGGTTTGGGCGTGATCTTGGCGATATCGTCGAGCAATTCCTTCCCACCCGCCGCACTGGTCTTCGCGTCGATGACGATGACGCCGTTCTTGCCCACGATGACGCCGCTGTTTCCGCCGCCGCCTTCCACCCAGTACACGTTGGGTTTCAATTGATGAGTGACGAACGGCGCGGCCTGGCCGCGGCCCTGACCCTGCGCCATGGCAAGAGCGGCAATCCCGGCTATTCCCGCAATCAGGGCAAGACCTCTGCGATGCATATGCGATACCCCCCTCCATCAGGAATGTTATCACCCCGGGGCACTGCCGCCACCAATGATGCGCGGGACGAATGATGCGCGGGAGCAGGACCGGCCCTCGTTCATCAAATGTTCTACGGTAGTCGGCGGGAAAGCCCCGCACCCCGTGGCTCGCCGTCCCGTCGCGCACGCTACGTGGCGCCCGGACAAATCGAGCGGTGGGAGGCAGCGACAACGTCAGAAACCGGGCCCTGGTTGCGCGCGTAATAGCTTCATGGTCGCCCGTCTCGTTGTCCTGGCCGCGGTCGCGGCCGGCGCCTTCGCCCAGAATCTCTCGTTGGGTGTGATGGCCGGCACTAATCTGACTCGGGGCATCCGTTCCACGACGGCGCCGCTCGGTGGTGCGACGCTCCAGTGGAGCCTGCCGTACAACCTCTCTCTAGAGTTCGACGGTGTGTGGCACAGCTATTCCGCCGGCCCGCAACTCGGCACGGATATCACCTGGGAGTTCCCGTTGCTCGCCAGGTACAAGCTTTCCCTTCCCTTTGCCAAGCCGTTTGTCGAAGTTGGACCCTGCTTCCGCATTGGATCCCCCACGGACACCGGATTCGTCGCCGGAGCCGGCCTCGAAATCCACATTTTCCATAACCTGTCGTTTGCGCCCACGCTGCGTTATATTCATTGGGCCTCCAGCTCTGCGAGCCTTCTCGATCGCTGGAATCCGAATCAAGTTGAATTTCTCACCGCCTTCCGTAGCGCTGCGGAGGAGAACACCCGCCCGCTAGGCCCTGATGTCTGGCTTGGCGTCGTGATTGGCTCAACGCTCACCGATGAATTCCACTCCGTTTCCCAGACCGGCCTGACCGGCGCCGGAAACTCCGTGCCGTTCACTGCGACAAATGTTCTGATCGGCCAGAGCAGCTTCGAGATCGGGCCCTCCCTCGAGATCCAACTCCCTCTCGATCTGGCGGTCGAGATCGAGGCCATTCGCCGCCCGATTCCGGAGTTAAGCTATTGGACTGTCTCCAGCGGAACGGTGCTCACGCCCGCTGAAGCCGCGGCCCTCAACTCGCTGAATGCGGCGTCCCAAGGGTCGTCCGGCATCATCTGGGAATTCCCGGTGCTCGCAAAATACAAAATCCTGTTGTCGCGCGCCGAGCCGTTGGTGGAACTCGGCCCTTCCTTCCGTCTGCCGCAGGAATTGAACGGGGGACACATCTCGACGTACGGGATCACCGGTGGGGCGGGCTTCGAGCTTCATCTGCTTCACGTGAGGATCGCGCCAGAAATGCGGTTCACGCGATGGGCTGCCGATACGCCCGCCGGATCGACCCGGTTCAACCGCAGTCAACTGGAGCTTCTGACCGTTTTTGCCTTTTAAGCCAGCCGCGTCGCTCCGGGCGTAAGAGTCAACGGGCGGACCACGCGCAACCTGGCGTGCGAGCCATCATCGCCGCCGCGCCGCCGGCCGGAACGCCGCGTGCGTCGGCCTCGAAAACGCGGGAGGGCGGTTCGGGCAGCACAACTGCTCGGTTCACCACAATACGCTCTTGTCGATGCTGGCAAGGGTTGGTCTGCCCATCAACATCATGGTCATTTCGAACTCGTGCCGCAAAATCTCGACGACTCGCGTCACTCCGGCGGCGCCCCCGACGCCCAGTCCCCACAGATAGGGGCGTCCGATCTGTACCGCTATCGCCCCGCGCGCCAGCGCTTTGATGACGTCCGTGCCGCGCCGAATGCCGCCGTCGACCAGAATCGGCATGCGCCCTTCGACTCTCTCGGCGACCAGCGGAAGCGCATCGATGGTCGCCGGAACCGTGTCGAGATTGCGCGCGCCGTGATTCGACACGATGATTCCGGCCACGCCGGCCTTCACGGCGGTCGCGGCGTCGTCCGGATTCAGGACGCCTTTGAGCATCACCGGAGTCTTCGCGAAACCGAGCAGCCACTCGATGTCTTTCCATGTCAGCGCCGGGTCGAGATAGTCCTGGCCTTTGAGGTTGGGCAACTCGCGCGGAGGCAACTCAGCACGGGCGCGTTCCTCGCGATTGCGCACGCCGAACGTAGGGGAATCCACCGTTACGCACAGCGCGCGGCAGCCCGCCGCTTCAGCGCGCTGGACAAGCTCGCGCGTGAATTCGCGGTCGCGCTGCACGTAGAGCTGGAACCACACGGGACCGGTCGCGGCCTTGGCTATGGTTTCAACCTTCATCGAAGCGCTACTTGAAATACACAGCGTCGCCTTCGCGGCGCCCGCCCCGCGCACCGACGCCAGATCGCCTTCCGCGTGAACGAAGCTCTGCGCTCCGGTTGGCGCCAGGATGATTGGAAACGGCAACTCCTCGCCGAACAACTTCACGCGCGTATCGACCTTGGAAACATCGACCAGAATCCGCGGCTTCAGGCGGATATGCTCGTAGGCCTCGTGATTCCATCGCATCGTGATCTCGTCGGCCGATGCTCCCATGATGCGCTCCCAAGCGCCATGCGAGATCCGCTTTTGCGCTTCAGCCTGAAAATCGAACAGCGAGAGCAGCGAATCGAGGCGGTCGCGTTCCTGCGCGCCCAGCCGCAACGCTGTAAGACCGAGCGCCGAGATGATCACCTCACGCCGTGTTGCCACGAATCCAGACTACTATACTGTGATGCTCCCGGCTGCCGCGGATTGGGAGGACGACAAGGCTAGGGATCTTCAATCGGCAATGCGTGGGCAAACCAAGAATCCCGGGCCTGAAGACTCTGGAACGGGAAACTCGTGCCTGGAATCGGCAGATGAACCGCAAGCGGGTCAAGATCGACGGGAAATTCGATCGAAAAGCCGCCCGCCGCAAATTTGGCTGCAAACGGAACTCTTTCAAGCGGTCGGAGACCTGGACCCACGCCTTGCAAATCCGCGCCGGGATGCTTACTATCAACGTACACTTCAAAAATCGGGAGACCTGCCAATGACCCACGTAGCGACAAGTTCAGACGATCCGCGGAGGCGATGGGCGAAGATCGCTCCAACGGTTTTGCTTATGCTCGGCGCCGCCGCCACGCTGGCCGCGCAGCCGTCCATCGAGACCGCCATCAAGAGCCTGAAATTCCGTGAGATCGGACCGGCGATCATGGGAGGGCGCGTGGACGACATCGCCGTCGTCGCCGGCGATCCAAGAATCGTCTACGTCGGCCTGGCCGGCGGCGGCCTCTGGAAAACCACCAACGCCTTCACGACTTGGCATCCCATTTTCGACAACCAGGCGGTTTCTTCGATCGGCGCCGTCGCCATCGCGCCGTCGGACCCGGCGGTGGTCTGGGTGGGGACCGGAGAGGCCAATAACCGCCAGAGTTCATCGTGGGGTAACGGAGTGTACCGGTCGCTCGATGCCGGAATTACCTGGCAGCACATGGGTCTCGACAACACGCAGCACATCGGCCGCATCGTGCTCCATCCGCGCAACCCAAATATCGTTTATGTTGCTGCGCTCGGGCACTTATGGGGACCCAATCACGAGCGCGGCATTTTCAAAACCATCGACGGCGGCAAGACCTGGAAGCAGGTGTTGTACGTAGACGACGACACGGGCGCCAACGACGTTGCCATGGACCCGGACAGCCCCGAAACGCTCTACGCCGCGACGTACCAGCGACGGCGGACGGCCGCGGGGTTCAACGGCGGAGGGCCGGGCAGCGCCCTCTATAAAACCACCGACGGAGGCGAAACCTGGGTCAAGCTCACGAACGGACTGCCACGCGGCGACTCCGGCCGCATCGCGGTGGATCTGTATCGCCGCAATCCGAACATTGTTTACGCGCTGGTGGAGAATGCCCAGGGGGGCGTGTTTCGAAGCGAAGACAAAGGCGCCACCTGGACCCGCATGGGCGCCACCAATCCGCGGCCATCGTATTTCAGCCAGATTCGCGTCGATCCGAACAACGACCTGCGGATCTGGGTCGGCGGCACCAGCATCGAGTCCTCCGAGGATGGCGGCAAGACGTTCCGCGCTGTGACGCTTGGCACCGGAGGCGGCGTGTATGGCTCGCACCATGAGGACTATCACGCCATCTGGATCGACCCTGCGAACTCCGCGCACATGATCGCCGGCAACGATGGCGGTCCGCTGGCTACCTGGGATGGAGGCGCCACCTGGGCCATCTTTCCCACCGCGGCGATCGGGCAGTTTTACGGCATTTCCTACGATTTCGACCGGCCGTACCACATCTGCGGAGGGTTGCAGGACAACGACAGTTGGTGCGGGCCGAGCGCCTCGTTCGTTTTGCGCGGGATCAGCAACGATGAATGGATGAAGGTGGGCGGTGGCGACGGAATGTGGTCGCACATCGATCCCCAAGACCCGGATACGATTTATGCGGAATCGCAGGAAGCGAACCTGACGCGCCGCGATTTGAAGACGCAGCAATCGAAGAGCATTCGTCCGCGAGAGGAAGACGAGACAGGTCCCCGTTACCGGTTCCAGTGGACCTCGCCATTTCTGATTTCGCAGTTCGACCACAGGACCGTCTATCTGGGCGGCAACTACCTGTTCAAATCCACCGACCGGGGGGATAGCTGGAAGAAACTCGGGCCCGATCTGACCACCGGCGTCGACCGGAACAAGATTCCGATCATGGGAAAGCTGCCTGGCCGGGACATGCTTTCCGTCAATGATGGCGTGCAAAGTTTCCCCTGCATCACCGCCCTCGCGGAATCGCCGGTTCGGGCAGGAGTATTGTGGGCCGGAACCGACGATGGGAACCTCCAGGTGACACGCAATGACGGAGAAACCTGGAAGAATGTGGCGGCGAATGTCCCCGGGGTCCCTAAAGGAACTTATGTGTCTCGCGTGGTGGCCTCGAAGTATGGGGAGGGAACGGCCTTCGTGGCTTTCGATGGCCACCGCAGCGACGACTTCACGCCATATCTGTTCCTGACGGCCGATTTCGGCGAGCACTGGACGGACATTTCGAAGGGCCTGCCTCACAATAACGGCACCGTGCACGCCTTCGCCGAGCATTTCCGCAATCGAGACCTGCTTTTCGCGGGAACGGAATTCGGTCTGTACGTTTCCTTCGACCGGGGAAAGAACTGGCAGGAATTGAAAAACAACTTGCCGAGAGTGCCCATCGACGACATCCAGATCCATCCGCGCGAGAACGATCTGATTCTCGCAACGCACGGCCGCTCGATCTGGATTCTGGACGACATCACGGCCCTGGAGCGGATGACCAGCCAGGTGCTCACCTCCGACGTTTACCTGTTCGACGTCCGGCCGGCGGTGGAGTGGCATCTGATGGATAGCAAGACCTTCATCGGCCATGCCTTCTTTGTCGCCGCCAATCCGCCCTACGGCGCGCTGATCGACTATTACATAAAGACCAAACCGGAGCGCCGCGCGGATTTGCGGATTTCGATTCTGGATAAGAGCGGCAAACTGGTGCGCGAATTACGCGACCTGCCGGCGGAGGCCGGACTGAACCGCGTGGCCTGGGACCTGCGCACCGATCCGCCCTCGCCGGGCGCCGCCGGTGGGCGGGGCGGCCGCGGAGGCGGTGGAGGAGGTAGAGGCGGGGCGGCCGGAGGCGGTGCAGGTAGAGGCGGTAGTGGAGGCGGCGCCGGCGCCGGTGCTGGTGGTGGAGGCGGGCGCGGAGGCGGCCGCGGCGTGATGGTAGAACCGGGCGAATACCAGATTCGCCTGGCGTTGGGCGCGTCCCAAGCCACTCGGGAAGTTGCCGTCGAACAGGATCTGCGGGTGAAACTCACTCCGGAACAACAAACCGAGCGCAGCCGCGCCATCACCGGGCTTTTCGAGATGGCCAAAACTGCCGATGCCGCCGAGCGCCAGATCGCCGCTCTGCGAACGGCCGTCGGCAACCTGCGCGAAGCGTGGAGGCAACCCGACTCCCCGCACGTTCCGGAAACCGTACGGAAAGCGCTTGAAGATCTGGAGAAAAAGATGAACGCGATCGAAAAAGCTCCGGCGGGCCGCGGCGGCGGGATATCTGGAGAATACACTCCGCCGCCTGTGTCCCAGCGGATCACCACCCTGCTCAATGCAATCGATGGCTACGCGTTCCCTCCGACCAGCGGGCAATTAGCCGAGATTCCACGGTTGCGCAGCGAGATGGCGGATGTCGACGGCAAAATCAAACAACTCATCGGCGAGGATCTGCCGAAGCTGAACCAGTTGATGAACGACGCCGGGGTGCCACACCTTTCCGTGGCCACCCGGCCGCAGGGCCGCTGATTTTTATCGTTCTTCTCGCTGTTGGTGGTATTGCGTCGCTCTATGGCGTCGGGCCGACCGATTTCGCGCCGCCCCGTGGGTTCCATGCCGGCCTTGCAGTGTGCCTGGTGCGATCCGTTGGCCACGGCCACGTAGATCGGCATGGCTCCGCAAGCGCAGCCTTCATCGCGCCCGCGCTTCTTCCACCACCGCCTCTTCCACCATGTCGCTGACCACTTCTTTCACCGCCGACTTCACCGCGCTCTTCAGCGCTTCTTCCACCTCTTGCGGGTCCAGGTTCACTTGTGCGCCATCGCCCACAATTTCCTTCACCGCCCCGTTCAATACCGGAGCCACCTGCGGCATTTCCTTGGCCAGAAACTTGGCCACTTTTTTGGCCACTTTGCTCACCGGTTCATCCGTATTCAGATGGTTCCCCGCCCTCTGCGCCAAAGCCCAATCGGCCGTAAAGGTCTGGTGTAGCGCGGCCACCGCTTTGCGTTCCTGGAAGATCAATCCCACTTCCCGCCGCGCGTCCAATTCGACGGCCCGCAGGCTTTGGCTGCCCACAAATGCCAACCGGCCGTCACGAACCATGGTGCGCGTGTGTATCCGCATGGGCAGTTTCGCCACTTCTATGCCAGGAATGTTCCGGGTCAGCCGCCCGATCAACCGGATTTGCACTCCCGCCGCCGCGCGCTGCTCCAGCAGTCGCACCATTTCCAGGTCGCTCACCTTCGGATCGTAGATCACCAGTTCCTTCTTCGCCCCGGCCACGAACTCCGCCAGCAGCCTGCGCGCGTTCACCGGGCTCACCACCAGCGCTTCCACCCCCGGCTCGTACGGGTGCCGCGCCGCGTCGGCTTCAAAAAGCCGCGCCGCCTCCCGTACCACCACCGGCCTCTTGGTAACCACCGCGAAACTCCGGCTGTGCTCAATATCGCTGTACGTCGGATTGAATGCCATCAGGTACAACTCGTGCCGGTCTACAATCATCAGCTTGCCGTGGTAGCGCGCCAGGTCGTCGTCGGTGCGCGCCACCGTAACTCCCGCCGCCAGCAGCCGCAATTCGAGTTTCCGGAGACCGTCTTCACCACTCCGGTTGGTGTTGGCGATCAGCGCGTGCACCGCCACCCCCCGGCTCACCGCGTTGGCCAGAGCCCGTTCGATCTCCCGATGGTCGAATCGGAAGATGAGGATATCGATGTTGTGTTTGGCGTGTGCGATGGCCCTCACTAAGGGCTGCGCACCGTCGTTTGGCTGTACCAGCAGTCTCATTCTTTTGGCTTCCCGTTGACGTTTTCCCATGAGTGCTTCCGTACGGTGGCAGCGCTCATGCACTAATGGCGTGCAGTTCAAACGCCGTTCCGAAAGGAAGTCCTCTTATGTACGTACCGAAAAATCCGCTCGCCGTTTCGTTGCTGTTCTGCCTCGTTTTCAGCCCGGTTGCCGGGCCGGCCAAGGATAAGCACCAGGCCCTCGCCGAAGCACCCGGCATAGCCAGGGAAAAACCCGCGGCCCTCGCCGAGGCGCCCGGGCCGGCTGTCCTGTGGACCAATCCGGCCGACATTCAGTCCCGCAACCTCTTCTATGGGCCCGGCGGCAGCGCCCATGTCCCCCACGGCCCCTTTACCTTTGTTAAGGAGGATCTCGCCGGCACCAATCCGAAATTCGTCGTCACCGACAGCGACGGCGTCAAGTGGAAAGTCAAACTCGGCATCGAAGCCCGCCCCGAAACCGTCGCTTCCCGCCTCGTCTGGGCCGTCGGTTACCGCGCCAATGAGGATTACTTCGTTCCCCGCCTCCAGGTCCGCGGCATGCCCGCTCACCTCCATCGCGGCCAGAAAATGATCGCCCCCGATGGCTCCGTGCCCAACGTGCGCCTGAAGCGCATGGACGAGAAAAAGGCCGGTGAGTGGTCGTGGCGCCAGGACGCCTTCGCCGGCACCCGCGAATGGTTCGGCCTGCGAACCCTCATGGCCGTGATCAACAATTGGGACCTCAAGGACGAAAACAACGCCATCTACCAGGAACACGGCCAGCGCATCTACATGATCAGCGACCTTGGCGCCAGCTTCGGCTGTTCCAACCGCTGCTGGCCCCGCGATGAGGCCAAGGGCGACATCGAAAAGTACCGCCAGTCGGGCTTCATCCGCCGCGTGAGCCCCACTACCGTCAGCTTCTACACCCCCGGCCGCCCCCGCTTCCTCTATATGGTGAACCCAAAGGAGTATTTCATGCGCGTCCACCTGGAATGGATCGGCCGGAACATTCCGCGGGCCGACGCCAAATGGATGGGCGCCCTGCTCGCCCGCCTCTCCCCGGCCCAGGTCCACGACGCCTTTCGTGCCGCCGGATATTCTCCCGATCAAATCGAGGCCTTCTCGCGCATCCTGCAGAGCCGCATCACCGCCCTTACTGACTTGTGACGTTTTCTTCGTCGCGGAATTGCAGTTCGTAGAGTTGCGCGTACAAGTGGCCGGCTTTCAGTAGCTCCTCGTGCCGGCCACGCTCCACAATCTGGCCGTCTTTCACCACCAGAATCACATCCGCCTGCCGGATCGTCGACAGCCGGTGCGCAATCACAATCGAGGTCTTGCCCGCCATCAGGCGGTCCAGCGCCTCGAAAACCAATTGCTCCGAAGCCGCGTCCAGCCCCGTGCTCGGTTCGTCCAGGATCAGAATCGGGCTCTTGCGGATCACCGCCCGCGCAATGGCGATCCGCTGCCGCTGGCCGCCCGAAAGCGTCGCCCCCCGCTCCCCCACCACCGTGTTGTAACCATCCGGTAACTTTTCGATGAACTCGTGCGCGTTGGCCAGCTCCGCCGCCCGCAGAATCTCGTACCGGCTGGCCGCCGGGTTCCCATAGGCGATGTTGTACCAGATGGGGCCGTGGAACAGGATGGTCTCCTGCAGAACGAAGCTGATCTGCTGCCGCAGCGAATGCTGCGTATACTTCCGTATATCGCGCCCGTCGATCTTGATCACCCCCGAGTCCAAGTCGTAGAACCGCGGAATCAGGCTGATAATGGTGGTCTTCCCCGCTCCCGTGGGCCCCACCAGCGCCGCCGTCTGCCCGGCCTCAATCCGGAAGCTCACGCCGTGCAGCACCGGCCGTTCCGGGTCGTAGCCGAACACCACGTTGTCGAATTCGATCCGCCCGTGGAACCGCGGCGCCGGCCGCGCGCCCGGCAGGTCCAGCACCACGTGGTTGGTTTGCAGCACTTCCCGGATGCGCTCGTACCCCACCGCTGCCTTCGAGTAGCTGTCGGTCATCTTGGAAAGGTCTTGCATCGGCTTGTACATCTTACCCAGGTACCAGATGAATACAATCAGGTCCCCCGAGGAAAGCGTTCCGCCCAGGACCATCCGCGCGCCGAACCATAACACCATGCTGGTCCCCACCGCCACGATGATTTCCACCAGCGGCGAAAGCTTCGCCTTCAACCCGCGCGCGTGTAGCGCAATCTCCACGCTCTCCAGGCTCTCCTCTTCCAAACGCTGCTGCTCGAATTCCTCCCGCGCAAACGCCTTCACCACCCGGATCGAGGTGAGCACTTCCTGAATCACGGAAACAATTTCGCCCTCTTTTTTGCGCACCTCGCGGGCCGCCTTCTTAATCCGCCGCGTGTACGAATAGACCACCGCGAACAGCGGCGGCGCCACCGAAAGGGCAATCAGCGTAAAGCGCCAGTTGGTGACGAACATCACCGTCACCATCCCCACCAGCGTCACGCAGTCCACCGCCGCTCCCAAGAGGCCCGAGGCGATGAACGTCTGGATGGCCGCGATATCGCTGGTCACCCGGCTGATCAGGTCCCCCGTCTGCTTGTGATCGTGGTACGCCAGCGACAGTCGCTGGATGTGCGAGTACAGGCGCCGCCGCAGGTCGTGCATCACCCATTGCCCCACCGTCGTGGTCAGGTACTTCTCGCTGAAAGAGCACAGCGCTCCGATCACCGCAATCACCAGTGCCGCGATTGCCGCCAGTTTGAGGGTCGCCAGCGGGGACCCGCCGGTGATCGAGTGGATCAGGGGATCCAGCCATCCGTGACGATGCGGGTGCTTCGCTCCCAGCACGCTGTCGAATACGATTTTCAACGGCCATGGTTGCAGCAGGTCGGTGGCGCTCTCGCCCACCACGGCAATAAAAGCCAGCGTCAGCGCCTTCCAGTGCGGCCGCAGCAAATCGCCGATCGTCAGTACCCGCGATGGAGTTTGATCTGTTCTCATCGGAAATGAAGGAATTCCTGCACCACATTAAAACCCGCGGTCACCGCCACCGAGGCCCCGAAACTGACCGCCGCGTGATCCATCCCCCGGGTGCTCGGGGGCTGCCACACCCGCGAAACCACCGCCGCTCCGGCGAACGCCGCAATGCGCGAGAACGACACCCGCCGGTGCGAACCGCCATTGGCATCGTCATGCCGCGTCACCACGCTGCTCTCCAGCGCATATTTGAGGCGCTCGCGGAATCCAAACTCGCCCGAGGGCACGTACCGGTTGTCTTCGTGAAACAGGCTCGCCCCCGTCAATAGCAGCGTCGAATCCACCAGGTGCTGCCCATAAGCGCTCGCAAAGCGCTCCGCGAATCCGCTCCCGCCCTCGCCCCATTCGTGCGGCGAGTCCCGCAATTGCCCCCACCCCGCCCCGGTGGCGCACATCAGAATCGAAACCGGCGAAACCCACGACTTCACATACGCGTGCAGCCTTTGTCTTTCCGTGCGCCGTGTGTACGTCGGCGGATTGCTGGAATTGGATGGGTCGGGCGCCCCTGGAGAGCTTCGATTGGCTGTAGTCGGGGTTTGCGCTATCGACCAGCCGGGCGCGACAAGAATTGCACAGACAAGAGTGGCGTTTCGCATGGTGGCCTCGTACTGGACCTAGCACGAAAGGTGCCGCAGTCGGGCCCTGCCAGCGCCGTCAAAAATGGTACGGAGTTATCTCACACTGGTCCGAAACGTGCCCCGAAACGGCATCCGCTAGCCCGTCCGCTCGCCTGCGTCGCCCGCATCCCCGAAAACTTCCTCCCGGATGATGCGCTCCGTGGCCTCCTCCAAATACGCTTCCAGGGCCTTCTGCAATTCCAGGTATTCGGGCCACAGGATTCGATCCACAAACTCCTCCGGCGCCCGCACCAGCACCGTGGTGTACCGCTGGCCTTTGTAGCGATACGGTTTCAGCCCGTGTCTCCGGCACAGCGCCGTAAACAGCCGCCGCTGCCATTGATCGGCGAACGAAAACCTGGTTTCGGGCAGCGCCGCCTGCGGCCGCGGCGGTTCCTGCCGCCCCGCCCCGCCGTTGCCAAGCGCCTGCCGCAGCCGGTCCATGGCCGCCGCCGCAGCCTGCCGTTCCCCCGTGGTCGCCGCTCCTTCGAACAGCGCCGTAATCTTCCGCAGCTTCTCGCGGAGCTGTTGTTCGGTAATCATCGGTCGGCTACTGAATCACCGGCCCCACGGTCGGATCCGCAACCTGCAGCCCCATCACCAGCGTCCGCAGCACCTCGTCCCAGGCGCGCTCCAGCCCCGCCGCCCGGCTCGACCAGTAATTCATCGAGATCAGGCACAGCGCCGATCCGCGCGCCAGCGCCACCCGGAACCGCGCATCGCGCTGATATTCGGCGTCCATATACCGCTGCTCCAGCCACGCAATCTCCAGGTCCGCGCGCAGGATGTGGTGTACTTCCGATTGCTCATAGGGCTTCCGGTCCTGCGCCAGCGTGTCCCGCAGCGTCTCGTCCAGCGACAAATCCCGCACCGCCTCCGCCGGCACCCGGAAAATCGACACCCCCAGGTCGCAGCTCTCCACCGAGGGCGGCCGGTCGTGCAGGTGCACCGCCCCTTCCGCCGGCTCCACAATCCAGTGGCTCGGGTAGTCGAAGCGCACCAGCCCGCGGTCGATCACGCAAATGGAATAGCCGGGGTTGCTCTTCCAGGTGTGGTTGCGTTTCAGTTTGAGCTTTTCGACACTCACATTTGTATCTTACAGGCAAGCGCCGCCGTGCGGGAAAGCCCCCGCAAGCCGCGCGCATTGCCCCTACCCCCTTCAAATGATATAGTTTTCCCCGATGCCCCCAGTTACCCCAATCCAACCCTATCGTTCCCTCGCCGCCCTGGCCGCCTTCTTCCTGGCCCTCCTCTCCGCCGGCGCCCAGGACGCGCCCCACCGCGCCTTGCCTCCCCTGCCTCCGCCCCTCGGAGTGCCCAAGCCCGGTCCGGCCACCGACGCTCCCTACGCTCCGCAGCCCATCCTGCCCGGCGGCGTGGTCGTCACCCTCTATCCGCCCGGTTCACCCTACCTCAAAATGGACCGCGTCCGCGAGCCCGAAGTCTACAACATGAGCCAGACCGTCCCCGGGCGTATCAACAGCATCGTCAACATCCACAACCCCTCCATCGAAGTCCACACCGTCGATCGCGGTATCAACACCGGCGCCGCCGTCATTCTGGCGGCCGGCGGCGGCCACAACACCCTCAATGTCGGCTCCGAAGCCGCCGATTTCGTCCCCTTCTTCTATAACTACGGCGTCAACACCATCATCCTGCGCAATCGCCTCCGCCGCGACGGCTATAACCCTCAGACCGACGAGGTCAACGATGCCCTCCAGTCCATCCGCCTGGTGCGCGCCTACGCCAAGGAATGGAATATCGACCCCAACAAAATCGGCATCATGGGCTTCTCCGCCGGCGCTGAGCTGGCCGCTCCCTCCGCGGTCCTGTTCCCCGAATTCGACAAAAGAACAGCGACCCCAGCGACCCTCTGGCCGGCATCACCGCCCGCCCCGATTTCGTCGGCATCATCTACCCCGGCCCCTCGCCCTTCGCCCGCAACCGCACCCCGCCGCCCATTCCCCGCAACGTCCCTCCCGCCTTCATCGCCTGCGGCGGCTCCGGCGACCGCGTCCACGCCGTCTGGGCCATCGAATACTTCTCCGCCATGCTGGCCATCGGCGTTCCCAATATCGAAATGCACATCTATGGCGCCGGCCGCCATCCCGGCGACCCCCTCCCCGATGGCAGCCACATGAGCGGCGGCCTCACCGACCGCAACTTCACCCCCTACGGCACCTGGCAATTCCGCTTCATCGACTGGTTCCGCGACCTCGGCTTCCTCCAGAAACCCGGCGTCGAAACCAAAGCCGCCCGAGACGTCGCCACCTTCGTCAACCAGCCGCCCCGCTGACGCGGGCAGTGTCCTAAAGTTGCGTGGATTGCAATCTGCAGAAGGCCACGCACGACTTGTGGTCGAATCCTCGGTACTGCTATCATCTTGCTTCATGAACGATGCATCGCGATGGGCGCAGCGTTTGGGTATGGCAATGGTGAGCCCATTTTTCCCGGCTGGATTGGTCGCTTTACCCGGCGAGCACTGCGCAATGCTCGATGGCCGACGTGCGTCTTTCGCTTGCTCGACCGTCGAAACGCCTGAGATTTCAACGGAGGACTCTAAGAATTGGCAATGGTCGGCTGATCTCGCCCATCACGTCTTAATAACACCTGATGTCGTACACGTTCGATCTGGGCGCGATCCGGTTTCCCGTCAATTTCGCCGCGATTCCGTCGAAAACCGCTTGGAAGAGTTTCTGACCTTCCTGGATAGTTCGCGCCGTTTAGCCTTTCCAGATGTCGTCTCGTTTCTTATCGAGGAGTTTCGAGCAATCTGGGCGATGAGTGGTTCTCCTGACGGCGCGACTGCGCTGGTCCCTTTTCTCCTCGCGTTGTGCGCCGCAGACCAAGGCGATGGGGGCATCCTGGACGATCCAACCTGGTGTCGGGATACGGCGCTAGACATCGGAATTGATGACCCTGGTTTGCTTGATGCGCATCTTAACCGCCCGACTATTGAGCGAGCACGAGGAATGCAAGGACGGGCTCCCCAAGGTTTACGCCTGATTCCATCGTTAGTTCTCCGCCATGTTGCGGGACGCCTATTCCAGGAAGCACATGCCATTATCGAAACTACCCAGCTCGGCCTATTCGGCAATGCTTCGATTGTCACGTCGTCAACATACTCGCCAGCAGGAGCCTATTTCACTCCGGTTCCAATCGCTCGATTACTAGCGGACTGGGCTCTGCCCCGCGCGCCTGCTCCGAATGAAATAACAATCGCAGACTATGCATGTGGTTCCGCAGTATTCCTGACGGAAGCACTACGTACCCTTGAGCGGCGCGGCTTCAGAGGGAGAGTGCGACTCATTGGCCGTGATAAGAGCCCGCAGGCGATTAGAATGGCTAAGGTCGCTGTGCGAACCGCACAACGTGATGTGGCAATGGGAGTTATTTCAGATATTTCTCAGGCGGACGCTCTCGACGCGGAGTGGCCGAGAGCGGACATTTGCCTGATGAACCCACCTTTCCGTTCATGGGAGCGAATGAGCGAACGCGAGCGTGATTGGGTGCAAGAGGTCACACAAGCAACGTACCGCCCAGACTTGAGCGTCGGTTTCATCGAAAGGGCAATTCGAGCACTTCATCCAGGCGGGGTCCTCGCAACACTGCTTCCGGCCGGGGTGTTGGCAAGCGACAGCCTATCGAAATGGAGAAATGAAATCGTGCATCGGAGCACTCCCACACTGGTCACTGTGCTTGGGGAACACGGGCTGTTTGAAAATGCTCTCGTGAATATCGGTATACTCGCCCTGCGGAATGGTGCAGAATCGGACGCCACGTCAGCAAAGCATCCGCTCTACATAGCTTGGTCTTCTGCGGAAACTGGGGCTGCCTCCCGGGTGATTCGCGCTATTCGCAGATCAATATCAGAGCCGACCATCTCGGAACCCTACCCCAAAGATGTCGGCGGCTGGAGTGTGAGAACAACCAGCATTGATGCATGGCAGCGAAGGCCGTCGTGGTTGCCCGGCGCGGGAGCGTTGGGCCCATTACTTGGGGCCATACAGGCAAATACGATTACGAAGGTGGGGGACCTTTTTGACGTGCTCCAAGGCATCAGGACGGGAGCAAATTCATTGTTCATACAACCCGCCAGCGTGGTGAAGGCCCTTCCCGAGCGGGAGCAGCGCTATTTCAAGAAAGCAGTCGATGCGGCGAGCTTCGTGGAAGGCGAAATTCGCACCACAAGCTATATCTTTTTGGCACCGAATAACACGTGGAAGACCGAAGAAGAACTGGGTGAGGCGATGCCGGAGTTTTTCAATGGCTACATTCGGACGAACCGGCAATTGTTGAAGAAACGCACGTCGCTACGCGCCAGAGCTGATCATTACTGGGAATTGGCTGAGCCGCGAAGTAGCTGGATGTTTAAGGGACCTCCTAGACTACTATCTAAAAGATTTGGGCTGTATCCGGCATTCGCACGAGACTTCGAGGTTAGTTTCGCTGTTGTGCAAGCCAATGCCTGGAGGCCAAGAGAGATGCTGACTGGAAGCCACCATGATCCCGATGAGATTTGCGAGGTCTTGACCGCATATTGGTGGCTCCTCAATTCACGCGTAGCGGTCGCCCTGTTGCGCGAATATTGCCCCAATGTCGCGGGCGGTCAGCTAGACCTTGAGCACAAATACGTGAAACACGTCCCCCTTCCCAATCTATTACATCAATTTAAAGAGAATCCGACTATGCCAGTGCTCGCCAACTCCATTCGCTCTCGTTATCCCAATCGCTTGCCCACAATTTCTGATCTCGATCAATTTGCTGCCGCCGCATTTGGAACTGACGTTTCGGACTGGAACCTGTCAGGATTGGAACCGCCAGATTAGATGGAAACGACGCGGACAGAACTGCGGAAGCACGCGACTCGAGTTAATACAGTCTTGCTAGAAACATGCGACGCCTCCAACGCAGCACCGCTGGTACACTTGATCGACGCGACCATCACACTATCCTCGTCCTGGCCGGGTGCATTGTGCAGGGAGGTGACCACAGACCTGGGATTCCGCGAGACTGCGTTGCGATTTCCGATTCCCAATGCCCGTCATCCGCGATTCTGGGTAGCGATGCAAGAGCAATGGAAATGGAAAGGCAAACATAAGGTTCGTTTTATGGAGTGTGGACTCCGACTTTACGTGGGCGGAAGAGATGAAGAGGCGATCCAGTTTCTCAGGCTTGAATGGGTAGCCCCGACTTTTGACAACAGCGGAGTCCAGATTTATCAAGGCGCACACGCAGGGCATCCACACTGGCATATTGATCGATCAGCATTAGTCGGGCAGGAGGACTACCTGCGATCACTCGAGATTCTGACAGCACCCGCGCCAGAAGCCGGAGCAGAGGAATTCAATGAGGGCGCTCTAGTCGTACCGCGTCTTGATTTCTCGTGGCTCCAGAGCATGCACCTGCCCGCGCAGGCGGGATGGATGCATCCTCCATCATGGGATGGACGCACAGTACCCGGTCCCCATCAGTGCGAGCCAAGCAGCGTCGCAGAATTGGAACATTGGTGGGTTGGTGCGTTGAGGTATTTTTCTGTTGAGCTTCCAAAGGTGGCGCTTTACTGATGACCGAGCGTAAAGTCCGCACTTCCGCTAAGAAATGCGACCTATATCGAAATGCGCTCGTCTCGCATACCCGCGCCCTCCTCCTAAGCACACCGTTTCATGTCCAGGCTCTGGAAGTCGTTCGGGGTGAGAACCTTTCGTTGAATGATTGAAAAGTAGATCTCGACCTGATTCAACCAACTGGCATGGACGGGCGCGTGCACCAATGTGAGCGTAGGATATTGATCCCGTAAAAAGAAGCGCTTCCGCCATCGTCCGACGACCTCACGTCGGCTGTCGAGGCGGGCGGCAATCTCGTCGTTGCCCAGTCCGTTGGCGGCCAACGAGATCATCTTAAGTGAGCATCCGCCAACTCCCCAACCCGATCTTTGATCCCGGCCTCCATCGCACCAGAAACCGTGGCGCAGAGCGGTTATTGAATGCAACTTTAGGATACTACGCTGATTCGCCCGACCACCCGCCGCCTCTCACGCTATCCTGATACTTGACCTCCATCTACCCTTTCCAACCGCTCCGCTACACCGCCCAGGCCGGGCCGCTCGCCGGCCTCGTCACCCAGCCCTACGACAAGATCTCCGCCGCGATGCAGGCCCGCTATCTCTCGCTCAGCCCCTACAACCTCGTGCGCCTGATACTGGGTGAGCGACTCCCCTCCGATAACCCTTCCGCCAACGTCTACACCCGCGCCGCCGCGTACCTGCACGATTGGCAAACCGCCGGCATCCTCGCCCGCGACCCCGAGCCCGCCATCTACCCCTATTTCCAGGAATTCACCGTCCCCGATACCGGCGAGCGCCTCGTCCGCCAGGGCTTCATCGCCCTCGGCCCCGTCGAGGAGTACTCCGCCGGCATCGTCCACCGCCACGAGCAAACCCTCTCCGGCCCCAAGCTGGACCGCCTCGAACTCCTCCGCCACACCCACGCCCACTTCGGCCAGCTCTTCATGCTCTACCCCGACCCCGCCGGCGCCGTCGACGCCCTGCTCGCCGAATCCGCCGCCGCCCCGCCCCTCGCCGAAATCACCGACGAGTACGGCGCCATCCACCGCCTCTGGCGCACCACCAGCACCGCCCCCATCCAGGCCCTCATGCGCGACAAAAAATTGCTCATCGCCGATGGCCACCACCGCTATGAAACCGCCCTGGCCTTCCGCCAGCAGAATCCAAACCTCCCGGGCACGGACCGCGTCATGATGACCTTCGTCAACATGCACTCGCCCGGCCTCAAAATCCTCGCCACCCACCGCCTCGTCAACGGCATCCCCGCCGAGGCCCTCCCCGATGCCTTTCTGCGCGCCGCCGCCGCCGATTTCCAGGTCTCCCCCCTGGATTCGCTCGACGCCCTCAAGCGCCGCTGGGCCGAGTCCGGCTCCCGCACCGTCATCGGCGCCGCCATCGGCGCCCAGCTCTTCGCCCTGGAGGCACGCGACTCGCTCCACGACCTGGACGTCCGCATCCTCCACCAGCGCGTCCTCGCGAAGGCCCTCGGCATCGGCGAAGAAGCCGTCCGCGACGAAAAGCACCTGCGCTACATCCGCGGCCTCGACGCCGCCGTCGCCGAAGCCCGCCAGGGCGCCGCCCAAATCGCCTTCCTGCTGCGTCCGGTCTCCGTCGAGCAGGTCGCCGCCATCTCCTTCGCCGGCGGTGTCATGCCGCAAAAGTCCACCGATTTTTATCCCAAGCTCCTCTCCGGCCTCACCATCTACAGC
>DATJRE010000278.1:0-5990 GCA_035505095.1 Bryobacteraceae bacterium
GCGCAGTTCCTGCGGACCGGAGATGGCATGGGCGTCGGTGACGTTGCCGGACGTATCCAGCGTCACCTGCACCGCCACGGTCCCCGAAATCCCGGCCTTGCGCGCGGCTTCCGGATACATCACCGGCGGCCGGTGCAGCAGCTCGGCGCCGCCCGTATCCACGGTGACGCCGGCGGCGTCGTTGGCCACTTGGGGCGCAGCCGCCAGGGGCAGTGCGCCGGTTACCATCCAGCACGCCGTGGCCAGCATCAGCAGGCAGCCGGCGAGCGCCGAAATCAATCGCGTCTTCGACATTCCAACCTCCTTGAACAGGGAAACCACCCGGTGTTTCAGGTGACGTTTGCGCAAGAACAGCGGGGCCGGCGCCAGGTCGCAGCTTACCTGCCCCACGCGCTCGGCGCCGGCGATGGCCAGCAGCGCATCCACATACTCGTCGCGCGCTTCAGTGAGGCGGATGGCCTCGCGGTCCACCGCCTGCTCGCGCGCCAGTTGAATTTCGCCCAGCAGCCACCAGATGGCCGGGTGAAACCAGAAGACCGCGCGCACCAGCTCTTCCGAGATGGCGAACAGCCAGTCGCGCCGCGCCACGTGCAGCAGTTCGTGGCACAGGATGGCCTGTTGTACGCGCACCGTGAACTCCGGAAAACGCGCCGGCAACAGGACCACCGGGCGCCGCCATCCGAAGGTCACCGGGCTGGTAGCGTCCTCGGAAACCAGCAGGCGCGCGCGCGTGGGCCATGGCGTGGCCAGTTCCACCGGGCGGGCGTGCCGGCGATAGCGCCGCAATTTCCAGATGCCCGTGCCCAGCCACGCCAGGCGCCCGGCGGTGCCGGCGGCCAATAGCAGCAGGGCCATCTCGCTCCACGGCAGGCTGCGCGGCTCGCTGGGGCCGGGCTGTTCGGAGAGGATGTGCGACGAGATCTGCACATCCCCCACCACCAGCTCACGGCGCAACGGACGGATCAGCGGCAGCAACAGGCAGGCCGCCAGCAGAATGTGCCAGTAGGCCAGCCGGGCCTGCGGCACGCGCAGCCGCAGCACGGCCGGCGCCAGCGCCGCCACCCCCACCAGCAGGCCGATCTGCAAACTGTAGAGCAGCAGGTTGTTCCACAGCAACTGGTAATTCACGACTTCCTCCGCAGCCGCGCGATCTCTTCCAGGTCTTCGCGCGTCAGGTTATGCTCTTCCACCAGGTGCACCAGCAGCGGCTCGGCCGAGCCGTTGAAGACGCGGTTGACGAACTCGCGGACCATGTCGCCAATCACCTGGCGCTGCGGCCGCGACGGGCGGTATAGGTAAGCGCGGTCCGATTGGGTTTTCTTCAGGTACTTCTTTTGCTCCAGGATGTTCATCATGGTCATCACCGTGGTGTAGGCCACCTTGCGGTGTTCCAGCAGCGCTTCGTAGACGTCCCGGACGGTGACGCCCTTCTCGCGCTGCCAGACGATCTTCATGATTTCCAGCTCCTGGGCCGTGAGGATTGTGCTCGCCCTGCGCATACTAATTAATTAGTACGAATGCGGCCGGAAGTCAAGCGGAAAAATCGGTCCCGCGCCAAGCAGCGGACACAGTTTCACAGCGGCGTGCCCTCTTGGGCGGGCGCAGGCGTGCCGATTAGCCAAACGAGAAGAGGACCGGGAGCGTCGGGCGATGCGACGCCGCGTCGCTCCAGCGCCTCGCGCGATAGTCCAACTTCGTTGCCGTGCCGCAGTACGGAGACGGCCCATATCCCGGCGGCCTGCCGGACAGACCCACAGATCCGGGTGGTATTGGCGATTCTGATCGCTCAGCATGGACCAGATGCGGTCCTTCTCATGCGTGCCCATCGGGCCACGGCCGTCGGCTTCGCTCACGGTGACGCCGTGGCGCGCGAAGAGTTCCACGAAGGCCACAACGAGCCCGCGCCGGGTCATTTTCTCTCCTGAATACGCTGAGTTCCTTCCTGCCCTCAAGGGATCAGTGCGACGCGCGGCGGGCTTTCGCTCTCGGCGAACGCCATGGCGGCATTGACCTCGCGCAGTGGGTACCGCGCGCCGACCAGATCCTCGAAGGGGTAGCGGTCCACCGCGCCGGCCAGGAAAGCGAGGGCGCGTTCCAGATCTTCGGGCGCGTAGTTGTAAACACCGGTAATGCGAATCATGCGGCGCACCAGTTGTTCGGCTGACAACTGCACCGGGCGGCTGGGGAACGTGGCGCCCGCCATTACCATGCGGCCGCCCATGCGCAGGAATCCGATTCCTGTTTCGATCGCCTCGGGATATCCGCAGAACTCCAGGCTGGCGTCGGCCCCGCGCCCCGCGCTGAGTTCTCGTATGCGCGCCGCGGCGTCGGCGGGCGGCAGGGCACTGTCAATGGCGACAGCGGCGCCGAATCGCAACGCCAGTTCACGGCGGCGCTGGTCGGGTTCCAGCACCACGACGCACGCCGCGCCCATGGTGTCCGCCATCGCACAGGCCGTCAGGCCCAGCATCCCCGCGCCGTGGACCACCACCACTTCATCTTTCACCGTTCCGGCGTTGCCGAGCACGGCTGCCACGGTCGCGGTGGCGCAGTTGGCGGGGCTGGCCACCGCATCCGGCAGGCTGGCCGGAACGCGGAAGATGGCCGTGCCTTCGGGCAGGTGGCAGTACTCCGCCATCCCTCCAATCAGCACCCGGCCCGGCGAGATCCGCTCATGGCCGAACTTCATCAGACGCTCGCACTTCGGCCGCAGGCCGTGGCGGCAGTAGAAGCACTGGCCACAACTCCAGACCATCGACCAGGTGACGCGGTCCCCGGCCCGCAGGGGCACTCCGCCATAATCGCGCGCGCCATCCGGCCCCATGGCGGCGATCTCGCCGACTATTTCGTGGCCGAGTATGCCGGGCGTGGGTGAGTGGCGGCGGCCGAAGTAGGAGTGCAGGTCGCTGCCGCAAATCGTGGCGCACCGCACCCGTACCAGTGCTTCAGATCCCACCGGCGCGGGAAGGGGGAATCGCTCCAGACGCAGCGGCTCGCCTGCCGCACGGAAGACTGCGGCAAGAGAGGTTGACGCGGGGTCGCTCATAGTCTCACTTCTTTACGGGCAAGATTAGAATAGCGCCCAACAGGTCGCCTGCGAGCCATAGACCAGCAAGCCGGTCACGGCACCGGCGTCGGCGCCCAATCGGTATTCAGCCAATTATCTGAAACGGATTTGTGCCGGAAGTCACTATAGCTCATATGGACGGCCTGACGGAACGCCAGAAGCTGGAGCAGCTTTTGCGCGAACGTGTGATCCAGGCGCGCCAACGTTACGAATGCGCCCGCCGCGCCTGCGGCCAGATTGCCCGCGCGCCGGCTCAATGCCTGAACGAATCGGGCGCCCTGGAATCCGAAGCGCTGGCGGAATATGCCGATGCCCTAAGCGCATTTGCCGACCTGGTCCTGCGCGGCCGGCGGCCCTGAAAACGCCTTCGCCTGCGCACCTGCGTTAAAATCGAAGGCGTCCCTCCAAATCGCCATGAAACTCCGTTTTCTGCTTGCAGTGTCGGTGCTGCCCGCGCTCGCGCTGGCCGCCGATAACGCCTCCGGCGTAGATACCGCCGCGATGAATAAATCGGTCAACCCCTGCGTCGATTTCTACCAGTACGCCTGCGGCAACTGGATCGCCAGCCATCCCTTGCCCGCCGACCGCTCGCGCTATGGCCGCTTCACCGAATTGAGCGAGCGCAACGAGAAGGTGCTCCTCGACATCCTCCAGGGCGCCGCCGTGGTCTCCCCGAACCGCAGCCCGCTCGATCAGAAAATCGGCGACATGTACTCCAGTTGCATGGATACCGCCGCTATCGAGAAGCGCGGCCTCAAGCCGATTCAGGACGAGCTGGCGCGCATCGACGCCATGGCCACTGAAGCGGACGTGGGCGCCGAGCTGGTGCGCCTGCACCTCATGGGCATCCCGGTGCTTTTCAATTTCGGGGCTCAGCCCGACGCCAAGGATTCCAATAAGACCATCGCCACGCTGGGGCAGGGCGGCCTGTCGCTGCCCGACCGCGATTATTACTTGAAGACCGACCCGAAATCCGTGGAGACCCGCGCGCGCTTCGTGGCCCACATGAAGAAGATGTTCGAGCTGGCCGGCGATTCGCCCGATGCCGCCGCGGCCAAGGCGGCCACCGTCCTGGATTTCGAAACGACTCTGGCCAAAGCGTCCCTCGACCGCGTCTCTCTGCGCGACCCCGCCAAACGCTACCACATTATGACCCGCGCGCAGTTGCAGGCCCTTTCGCCCTGGGATTGGAACGGCCTTTTCCAGGGTTTCGGCGCGCCCGCCTTCGACACCCTCAACGTGAGCCAGCCCGACTTCATCAAGCAGATCGCCCTCACCCTGCCCCAGGATTCGCCGGACCCCTGGAAGGCCTACTTCGAATACCACCTGCTGCGCGCCAGCGCCGCCATGCTGCCGCAGGCCTTCGAAGACGCGGATTTCGATTTCTGGCAGCGCTACCTGACCGGCGCCAAAGAGCCGCGCCCGCGCACCGCGCGCTGCGTGGTAGCGGTGGATCGTTCGCTCGGCGACCTGCTCGGCCAGAAGTACATTCAAGTGGCCTTCGGCGGCGACGCCAAGGCGCAGATCAACCAACTGGTGGATGCTCTCGAAAAGGCCCTCGGCCAGGATATCCAGAAGCTGCCGTGGATGAGTGAGGCCACCAAAAAGGCCGCCCTCGAAAAGCTCAAAGAAATCACCCGCAACGTGGGCGCGCCGGCCAAATGGCGCGACTATAGCAAGGTCGTCATCGCCCGCGACGACTACCTGGGCAACGTCGAGCACGCCACCGAGTTTCTCACCGCCCAGCGCATCCAGCGCATCGGCAAGCCCACCGACAAATCCGAGTGGGGCATGACCACCCCCACGGTGAATGCCTTCTATCAACCTTCCAGCAACAGCATCAATTTCCCGGCGGGAATTCTGCAGCCGCCTTTCTTCGATCCGCGGCGCGACATGGCCCTGAACTACGGCGGCGCCGGCGCCGTGATCGGCCACGAGATGACCCACGGTTTTGACGACCAGGGCCGTAAGTACGATGGCGACGGCAACCTGCGCGACTGGTGGACCCCGCAGGATGGCGCCGAGTTCGAAAAGCGCGCCGCCTGCATCGCCAACGAATATTCCGGCTTCACCGCGGTGGACGATGTGAAGGTCAACGGCCGCCTCACGCTGGGCGAGAACACCGCCGATAACGGCGGCCTGCGCGTAGCCCTGATGGCGCTCGAAGACACCTTGAACGGCAAGGGGCAGACGCTCGACGGGTTCACCCCGGAGCAGCGCTTTTTCCTGGGATTCGCGCAGATCTGGTGCGAGAACAACACGCCCCAGGCCGAACGCCAGCAGGCGCTCACCAATCCGCACTCGCCCGGCCGCTATCGCGTGAATGGCACGCTCCAGAACATGCCCGAGTTCGAGAAGGCCTTCGCCTGCAAGCCCAGCCAGCCGATGGTCAGCGAAAACGCCTGCCGCGTGTGGTAGACCCGGCGGCCTTCGAACTGGCGCTGGCGGTTGAGCCGGCCGATATCGACGAACTGGGCCACGTCAACAACGTAGTTTACCTGCGCTGGGTGCAGGAGGCCGCCGGGGCGCACTGGAATGCCCTGGCGCTGGAGGACGATCGCGCCAGGCTGCGCTGGATCGTGCTGCGTCACGAGATCGACTACAAGCTCCCGGCGCACCTCGGCGACTCCATCGTGGCGCGCACCTGGGTGGGCGGCGCCACCCGCGTGCGCTTCGAACGCCACACCGAACTGCTGCGCGCCGCGGACCGCGTGCTGCTGGCCAAGGCGCTCACCCTCTGGTGTCCCATCGACGTGCGGACCGGCCGCCCCGCCGCCGTCAGCGCCGAAGTGCGGGCGCGGTTTTCGGTGCCGGCATAGCGCCCGGCTGCGCGGCTTCCCGGCCTTCTTCGTCCGCGGTTTGCCGACGCGCTCCTGGTCGAGTGCCCACCCCAGCCGTGTCTTGATTACCGCCTGCCGGCTGA
>DATJRE010000279.1:0-26989 GCA_035505095.1 Bryobacteraceae bacterium
CGCCTGCGTTTATCCCAACCTTACCACCTCTCAATTGCAGGCCCTGGATCAGGGCGGAACCTACGCCTCGGGCGCCTTCGATCTCACCCAGGTGTCTACCACGGCATCGGGCGAGAACGTCGTTGAGTCGTCCATTGGCGGATCCTTCTCGCAACTCACCGGATTTGAACTTTCCTCCGCCGTCTCGAGTACTTCGGTATCCGTTTCCGGCGCCTACACCGTCACGACGATCGGTTCTTGCACCGTGTACCAGGGTACGTACACCGGGACCTCAACGTCGACCACCACGGCAATCGGCGGCGGCGTGTCCACCGCCCTGGATGCAGGCACCATCACCATCAACGGTCCGACCGGTTCCAACATCAGTAATGAGGCCCTGAAGGAAACCAACAACTCTTACTCGCTCACGCTCGGAGAAAGCGGCATCACCGGGTTGTCGAACACGCCGAACGGCGTGATCGTGGCGGGTACATATACCCTGGCCGGTGCCGGAGGGCAGAGTGTCGGCTCCTTCTCCACTTCGATCTCCCTATCGCCGCTGACCGTTTCCGGCGGATTGCCCACCTCCGTTACCGAAAGTTCCCCCCTAACGATTAGCTGGACCGGTGGAAACGCTTCCGACCAGGTCGAGATCATCGGCGACTCGGAGGTTACGAGCGGCTCCGGCGCCACCGAAAGCATCACCACCGGCGAGTTCATCTGCACCACTACCGCCGGCCAGGGAAGCTTCACCGTGCCCTCCGCCGTCCTTACACTCCTGCCGAAGACCACGTCGCTTCCGGGATCCCTGGGAGTTCTAAACGCGCCGGCCGAGGTGAGTTTTTCCCCCTCCCTAACCTCCAGTTCCGGTTCCACCGTGCCTTCCGTTTTTCTCGGATTCACCGAAACCGCCTCTTCGGTGAACTATCAATAACTCGCAGCCGGCGCCGGCGGGACAGCCGGGGACTGGCGAGAAGACACGTCCCCGCTCTCGGCGCCCGGTGCCAGGCCCGCCGGCCCTGCCACTATACTGAATAGAGATGGAGCGGCGGGGCTGGCGGCGTTCGGCGGCGTATGTCGGGCTTTTGTGTCTGGCGCTGATCGTGTCCGCGTGGGCCAGTTTCTACTTTGGCGGCTCACTCGACAACTGGGCTTACGATTTCATCTTCAGCGCTACTAAGCCCCACGCCTGGCCCAAACATTCCGTGATTCTGGCCATCGACGAGCGCACCCTCCAGAAACGCGGCGGCGTCCCCAACCTGCGCGGCATGCTCGCCGAAGCGCTGCCGCTGGTGAACGCCGGCAAGCCCAAGGCTGTGGTGATCGACGTAATCCTCTCGGACCGCGAAGCCGGCCCCGTCGATGCCGCCCTCGCCAAAGCCCTGCGGCCCATCCACAACCTGGTGCTGGCCAGCGACCTGCTGGCCGACGGTTTCGAAGAGCCGCTGCCCGAATTCGTCCAGCCGGATACCGCCATCGGCCACGTCAGCGTCCGCCTGGACGATGGCGATGCGGTGGTGCGCGCCATCCCCCTGGAGAAGCACCACGCGCCACCGCCCGAGCGGAAATGGGCCTTATCGCTGGAAGCCTTCCGCCTGAGCCGCGGCGTGAAGCAGATCGAGGAAGTCTATCCTTCCTCGCTTAAGGTGGGCGACACCACCATTCCCGCCTATTACCGCGAGGGCGGTTACTCCGAGGGCCGGCTGATGCGGGTGCGCTTCGCCGGACCCGACCAGCCCATCCCGCGTATCCCCCTGGATAGCCTGCTAGACCATCCGGAACTCGCCGCGCAGTTTGCCGGCAAGGTGGTGTTTGTGGGGGCCACGGCGGCCACCGAACACGACCGCCTGGCCACCCCGCTCACCAACGGCAGCGTGCAACCCACCAGTGGAATCGAGATCAACGCCGAGGCCTTCGAAACCATGGCCAACGGCCTGTTCCTTTCCACCGCCCCCGAGTACCTGATGCTGTTTTTCGCGGCGGGTTTTGTGGCCGCGGCGGGCTTGGCCTTCCGCTATCTGCCGGGCTGGATGGCCTACGCCGCTTCGGTCCTGATCCTGGTGGCAGCTGGCCTCACGCCCTTCTTCTTCTTCCAGCATGGCGTGGTCTTCGCAACCTCCCTGTCGCTGGGACCCGCCGGGCTCGGCTGCGTCTGCGCGGCCGGCTATTACCACCTGGTGGTGCGCCGCAACCTGCGCCGCAGCGAGGCCGATAAAGCCCGCTACCAGCAGGCCATCCACTTCGTGACGCACGAAATGCGCACGCCGCTTTCCACCATCCAGGGTTCCAGCGACCTGATTTCGCGCTACCCCCTCACCGAGGAAAAGCGGAAGCAGATCGCCCTGAACATCAACTCGGAATCCAAGCGCCTGGCCCGCCTGGTGGAGATCTTCCTGAACGTCGAGCGGCTCTCGGCCGGACAGATGGAGTTGAAGCACGAGGCCATCCCGGTCGACGAGATGGTCCAGGTCTGCGTGGACCGCACGCGGGCCCTGGCGGAGCGCAAACAGATCGGCGTCACGCTCGATCCGGTGCCCGGCGCTCTGCAAATCACCGGCGACCGCGAGCTGATGGAGTATGCCTGTTACAATCTGCTTACGAATGCCGTCAAATACTCGCCCCAGCAGACCCAGGTGACCGTATCCGTTTGGAAAGATGGCGGCGATATCCGCATTGCTGTGAAGGACCAAGGCATCGGCATGGACCAGAAGGAGGTCAAGCAGGTCTTCCAGAAGTTTTACCGTACCAAAAAAGCGGAAGAATCCGGAGAAGCCGGCACCGGAATCGGCCTTTCCATCGTCCAACAGATCGTGGAGCAGCACGGGGGCGAGATTGAAGTCACCAGCCAGCCGGGCGCGGGGTCGTGTTTTACCCTGGTCCTGCCCGCCGCGGCGCGCCCTGTGGCGCCGGCAGGCCATCCTCCGGTCCCGGCGGTTGCGGGGCGCCCCACGGGCCCCGCGGAACGGCGTTAAATGCAGAAACTACTGTTAGTGGAAGACGATCCGGCGTTGCAGTTCACCATCCAGGTGGCCCTGGAGGAAAAGGGCTACAACGTGGACGCCGTTTCGACTACCGGCGAGGCCATCCGCCGGCTGGACGGCACCGCCTATCCGATTGTCATTTCGGATATCTACGTGGACGAGCGCACCGGCCTCGACGTGCTCAACGCGGCCAAGCTGAAGGACCCCCACTGCTCCGTCATCCTGATGACGGGCCGGGGCACGGTAGAGACCGTCATGGCCGCCACGCGCGGCGGGGCCTTCGATTACATCGCCAAGCCCTTCGACCTGGACGTCCTCACCGACACCATCGAGCGCGCCGAAGCCTCGCGCAACCAGCAGGAAGATGAAGCCGAAGAGGAGGAGATGCCGGAGACCGAGGTGATCGGGTTTTCCCCGGCCATGGTTGAAATCTATAAGATCGTGTCCAAGGCCGCCGATACCGATGCCACGGTGGTCATTGAGGGCGAAACCGGCAGCGGCAAGGAAGTGGTGGCGCGCATGATCCATCGCAACAGCCGCCGTCGGGCCCAGGCCTTCGCCACGGTGGATTGCGGCACGATCACCTCCTCGTTGCTCGAAAGTGAGCTGTTCGGCGCCGTGCGCGGGGCTTACACCGGCGCGGATAAGGACCGCGTGGGGGTCTTCGAAGCGGCCCATCGCGGCACCGTGTTCCTGGACGAAATCGGCGAAATCGACATGAATTTTCAGTTGGCCCTGCTGCGCTTCCTGGAGGGCCACGAAATCCGCCCGGTGGGCGCCTCGCGCTCCCGCGAAGTGGATGTGCGGGTGATCGCCGCGACCAATAAGGACCTGCAGCGTCTGGTGGACGAGGACAAATTCCGCGAGGACCTCTGGTACCGCCTGAACACCGTGCGCATCTTCATGCCCCCATTGCGCGAGCGCCGCGGCGACATCCCCATTCTGGCCCGCTTCTTCGTCAACAAATACACCGCGCGCTACGGCCGCGAGGTGCCGCTGACGAAATCCGGCCTGGAGGCGCTCCAGGATTACACCTGGCCCGGCAACGTGCGCCAGTTGCAGCACATGGTGGAGCGCCTGGTCATCCTGGCCGACCGCATCGACGCCGACGGCGTGCACAACGCCCTCACCGCCATGGAGTCCCGCGAAAAGCCCGTAGAGACCCTGGCCGACGCCGAAGAAGAGCAGATCCGCCGCGTCCTCGCCGCCACCGGCGGTAACAAGAGCAAGGCCGCCCAAATTTTGGGCATCGAGCGCAAGACGCTGTATCGCAAATTGGAGCGGATGAAGCTGTAGAGCCCTCGAAAAACCTTGACGCGGAGGCGCGGAGACGCGGAGGAAATAATCTCAAGATTGTGTTCTCCGCGGGTTTCTCCGTGTCTCCGCGCCTCCGCGTCAGATTTTGCGGCTCCCCTTGCGGTCACGCCCTGTCCGCAATCTGTGCCACTCTGAAACTATGAGCTTTCGACTGGCGGTCAACTACCGCCCCCGCGGCGACCAGGAAAATGCCATCGCTGAACTCACCCGCGGCGTCCGCGAGGGCGAGCAGCACCAGGTCCTCCTGGGCGTCACCGGCTCCGGCAAAACCTTCACCATGGCCAAGGTTATCGAGGCCGTCCGCCGCCCCGCTCTCGTGCTGGCCCACAACAAAACCCTCGCCGCCCAGCTCTATCACGAGTTCAAGTCCTTCTTCCCCGATAACGCCGTCGAGTACTTCGTCAGTTACTACGATTACTACCAACCCGAAGCCTACATACCCTCAAGCGACGTCTACATCGAAAAAGAAGCCACCATCAACGACGAGTTGGATAAGCTGCGCCTCTCCGCTACCAAGTCGCTCTTCGAGCGCCGCGATTGCGTCATCGTCGCCAGCGTAAGCTGCATCTACGGCCTCGGCTCGCCCGAAGCCTATTACGGCATGCTGCTGATGCTCGAAAAGGGCCAGAAGATCTCCCGCAACGCCATCCTCTCCAAGCTGGTCGAAATCCTCTACGAGCGCAACGATATCGATTTCCGCCGCGGCACCTTCCGCGTGCGCGGCGACGTCATCGAAATCTATCCCACTTACGAAGACAACGCTTACCGCATCGAAATGTGGGGCGACGAAGTCGAAAGTCTCTCCCAGATCGACCCGCTGCTCGGCCAGGTCAAACAAACCTACATCCGCCTCCCCATCTATCCCAAGACCCACTACGTGATGTCGGAAGAGACCCGCGCCAGCGCCATGGAAAGCATCCGCACCGAGCTGGAATGGTGGCACAAGGAACTCGAAAAGCAGGGCAAGCTGGTGGAAGCCCAGCGGCTCTACCAGCGCACCATGTTCGACCTGGAAATGATCAAGGAGATCGGCTACTGCCACGGCATCGAAAACTACTCGCGCCATTTCTCCGGCCGCCTGCCCGGAGAGGCCCCGCCCACCCTGCTCGATTACCTGCCCCACGATTCGCTGATCCTGATCGACGAAAGCCACCAGACCATTCCGCAACTCCACGGCATGTACCACGGCGACCGCTCCCGCAAGGAAGTCCTGGTGGCGCACGGCTTCCGCATGCCCAGCGCGCTGGACAACCGCCCGCTGACTTTCGAGGAATTCGAGCACCGCGTCAACCAGGTAATCTACGTCTCCGCCACTCCCGGCCCCTATGAGCTGACGCGCTCGGCCGGCGTGGTGGTGGAGCAGATCATCCGCCCTACCGGCCTGGTCGATCCGACCGTCGAAATCCGACCCGTGAAAGGCCAGGTGGACGACCTGCTGGGCGAAATCCGCAAACGCACCGAAGCCAACCAGCGCGTGCTGGTCACGACCCTGACCAAGCGCATGGCCGAGGACTTGGCCGAGTATTACTCCGAGGTCGGCGTCCGCTGCCGCTATCTGCACTCCGAGGTCACCACGTTCGACCGCATCAAGATCCTGCGCGACCTCCGCCGCGGCGAGTTCGACGTACTGGTCGGCATCAACCTCCTGCGCGAGGGCCTCGACCTGCCCGAGGTTTCCCTGGTGGCCATTCTGGATGCCGATAAAGAGGGCTTTCTGCGGTCCCAGGGATCGCTGATCCAGACCATGGGCCGCGCCGCCCGCCATGTGGAAGGCCACGCCATTCTCTACGCCGACGTGATGACCGACAGCATGAAGAAGGCCCTCGACGAAACCGGCCGCCGCCGCCAGGTGCAGGTGGAATACAACGAGCGCAACGGCATTATCCCGCAATCCATCGTGCGCCCCATCGACATGAGCCTGGTGGCCGTCGCCGAGGGCGATTACGTGACGGTGCCGCTAGAAAGCGACGAAGAGGTGGAAAACCTGACCCCTGAAGAGCGCCAGCGCTTCATCGGCGAACTGGAAGAGCGGATGCGCGAGGCCGCCCGCAAGTTCGAGTTCGAAAAAGCCGCCCAGTTGCGCGATCGCGTGAAGTCGCTGAAAGCCGTCGCCGTGTGAGGGCGCGGCGCTACTCCGCCGGTTTCGTGTTCAACCGGTCGAAAACGGCTTCCACCGGAGCCAGAAGCTCCGGGTCAGGTTCGCCGCCAGCCGCCGCGGCAGCCTTCCGATACTCGTCCAGGATCCACTGCATCAGCGGCGCGTGCGCCTGAGGCAGCCGCACAAGGAACGGAGTCAGCGCCCGAATCGCCTCTTCGAAATCCTTCAGCGCGTCTCCCGGCCGGTCCGTTGCCAGGATAGAACCGTGGACCGCGAGGCTGCGGGCCAAATCCGGCACGAAGGCCTCCGGCCGTTTTTCCGCCAGTTGCCGGTACAGGCCCACCGCTTCTTCGACGCGCGCCAGGGCCTCCTCGCACCGGCCGACATCCCTGAGGACAAGCGCCAGATTATGCAACGAAGCAGCCAAATCCCGGAGGAACGCCGCGGGACGCTCTCCCGCCAGTCGCCGCCGGATGCTGACTGCCTCCTCAATCAGCTTTAAGGCCTCTTCGGGCTGACCAACCTCGCGATACATCAGGGCCAGATTATTCATCGACCGCGCGAAGCCCTGCAGGAACGCTTCCGGCCGTTCTTCCGCCAGTTGCCGATACAGGCCCACCGCCTGTTCCGCCGGCGTCACGGCCTCCTCGCGCCGTCCCAGATCGCTGAGCCTGATAGCGAGATTATCCAGCAACATCGCCAAATAGGGCCGAAACGCCGCCGGTCGTTTTTCGGCCAGTTGCCGATATAGGCCCACCGCTTCTTCGGCCCGCGCCAGGGCCTCCTCGCGCCGCCCCACTCCGCTAAGCCTGTTCGCCAGATTATTCAACGACAATCCGAGATGGGGCAGGAACGCCCCCGGCCGCCCCTCCGCCAGTTGCCGATACAGGCGCACCGCTTCTTCAGCCCGGGCCAAGGCTTCCTCGCCCCGCCCCACTCCGCTGAGCCTATTCGCCAGATTAATCAGCGACAAGCCGAGATCGGGCAGGAACCCTTCCGGTTGTGCCGCCGCCAGTTGCCGGTACAGCGCCGCCGCCTCCTCAGCCCGCTCCAAACCCTCCTCCCGCCGCCCAACATCGCTGAGCATGGCGGCCAGAGTATTCAGCGATCCTGCCAATTGCGCCCCGAAATCACCAGGCTGCTGCTCGTCCAGTCGCCGGTAAATCCGGACCGCCTCATCCGCGCGCGCCAAGGCCTCCTCGCGCCGCCCGCTCTCCCCGTACAACCTCGCAAGCGTCCGAAGCGCCCCGGCGGCGGCCCGCGGTTCCGCGTCCTTTATTGCCTCCTCCGGCGCGCCGGCAACCTCCGAAACCCGCCGCAGCGCCGCCAACGCCTCCTCCACCCGCCCCGCCCCCAGAAACTCATCGAGTGCCGGAATCGCCAATTCCAACCACACCCGCGCCCGATCCACATTCGGTGACGCCCCCGCTCGCAGCGCCCGCTCCAGCAAATCCCGCGCGCGTTGCAAATCTCCTTCTGCGCCCTGCCCGCGCGCCCACTCCAATCCAGCCCCGCGCTCCGCCACCGCCGGCTCCTCCGCCAGTTCCTCGCGGAACAAAAAGAACCGCGCCAGGTCCGGAAGCTCCTGCCCGAACCGGATCGCGGCATTTGGCATCATCCACCAAATCTGCACCCCCGGATGTGCCGCCAGCGTCTCCCGGTGAAAGTTCACCCAGAAAGGCGCCCGCTGGTCCTCGCCGAACAGCACACGATCCGGGTCTAGCACGAAGAGCGCGTCCGCCGTGCTCCGGCCAACCCGCGCCACGAAATCCGCCGCGGTCGATTGCCCGCATTCCAGCCTTTCGGTCTTCCAGCCGTTGGATTGAAATGCGTAGGTCAGCTCGCTGAGCGCCGCCTCCCGGGCGTCCAACGAGCGGTACGTCACCAGCGCCAGCCCTTGCCGGATTTCGCGCGCCCAATCCCGCACGGCGCGCACCACCCACGGCACCGACCCGCGCGTCACGGCCGCAGATCCAGGCCGCCGCCGCGATACTGGAACGTCGTATCCTTCGCCAACTGCTCCCGCAGGATCTCTACGGCCATCGGATGCACGCCGTATCGCCCTGTTCCGTTGAAGTACAGAACCGCGCGCTTCCGCAGAAGCCGGTACAGCGGCGGGTTGGGTACCTTGGCGGCCGGGTCGTCCTCGTAGATCGCGCGCAGCTTCTGAAGTTGCTCGTCCCAGGTCGGCTTCTCTTCGTTCGGCCCGCTGCCCAACTCGTTCCGGAAAATCCCCAATTGCTCGCGTACGGTGGTTTGCACATCGCCCAGCAGCACCCGGCGCTCGGATGTGGGATCGTCCTCGTGCCGGTATTGCGCCATTCGCCCTGATTTCACGATCATGGCGAAGAGCCGGTAAAGGTCGCCGCCCGAAGCCCGCAACAGCAGTTCCAGTGCATCGTGTGCAAAAATCTCACGGATCCCGGCACGCTTCTCCAGTAACTCGATCAATGCCCCACAACCCGCCTCGTCCTTCTTATGCTCCGCCGTGTAAACCGGGACATCGTAAATCGCGACCCGGTCCTCACGGCGGAACGCGATCAGGTCATCCCCGTAGGCATATACGAAAGGCACCGGCAGCATAAACAGCATGTGGAGACGCAAGTCTCGGAGCAGGCCGGCATATTTGACGAAAGTATCTTCCAGCAAGGCCTGCGGAATCGCCTCTTTATCGAAGTTCTCGCCCACCACGAGCAGTTCGTAGTCCGGAAGACGTTCCTTTACCACGCTGATCTGCCGTTCCAACGCCGCTTTCAATTCCGTCAGCGTCTCGCGCCGCGCCACCACGTCGGTCTTGCGCTGCCCTTCCACCCGGATACTCGCCTTCAACATGGCCAGAAGATTGACTTCCGCGCCGCCGCCGGTAGTTCTGCCAACCTGTTCCCTATCCTGCAACTCGGGAAAAAAAGGCGCGATCACTTGTTGCAGATCGTTGATCATGATATCCGCCTCGTGGAACGCCTCGCGCCGTTTCTCGCAATGCTTCCGGCAGCCTTCAATGAGGTTGGCGAACACCAGCATCAAAACATCCGCCACGCTGAAGGTCTGCGGATTCAACTCTTCCAGCGCATCCAGCCGGATGACTACAAACCGCCGCCCAATTGCCGGATCGGCCAGGAGCCGGTTGATTTCGGTCGATTTCCCCGTCCCTCGATTCCCGTAGACGACACCCTTAAAGAAGAACCCCTGTTCGGCAGTTTCCACTAAAGCGTCCCGGATTGCCCGCCGCTGATAGGGCCCGCGCCGCTTGTCCAGCGATTCCGAGTAAAACTCCTTCATCTCCTCCGCGATCAGGGGTTCAGGCCGGAACGCCCGCGGCAGCCCCGCTAAATCCGCAGCCCTCTCGACCAGCGGACGCTTCAAGCGCGCCGGCCATTCCGGTATCATCATCGCGTAGTGTAGCGCACCTCCGCTCCCTTAGACTCCAACCTGGGACTCCTTTGTCCTCCCTTCTTCTCCGCGCTGCACCCTGCACCGGGGATCCGTTTCTCCCGTGTCTCCGGGAAACTTCGCTTAACCGTTTGGCCTTGCGCCGTTGTGGCCCGACTGTCTTCTCGGTCTCGCGGATCGGCGCTGGGATCACTACAAAAATCGAACTTATGCGCCGGCGAGGCCCTGGATCACCAGGTCCGCCAGGGCTTCGGCATATTTCTGCGAGGGCGGCTCGTTCTTGACCAGGAAACGGTAGTAGAGGGGGCCGTAGAGGGAGTCGAGGACCAGGTCGAGGTCGGCGTCCGGGCGCAGTTGGCCGCTGAGCTGTTTGTGGCGCAGCATGGTTTTGGCTTCGGCGCGGCGGGGGTCGCTCCAGATGGCGCGGAAGGCGGCGGCCACTTCGGGGTCGCTGCGGGCGGCCACTACGAAAGACAGCAGCATGCGGCCGCCGCGGCCGGAGAGGACACGGGCGAAGTTGCGCATCTGGGTGGTGAGATCGCCGCGCAAGGAGCCGGTGTCGCGGAGGGGCAACTCAGGGGCGATGGCTTCGCGGAAGGCTTCGATGACCACGGCAGCCTTGTTGGGCCACCAGCGGTAAACGGTGGCCTTGCTGGCGCCGGCGCGGCCCGCAATGGCTTCGGCGGTCACACGGTCAAAGCCGGTCTCGTCCATCAGGTCCAGGGCGGCCTGGAGGATGCGGCGGCGGGCAGATTCGTCCCGCGGGCGGCCTCTTCCGCGCGCCGGTTTTGGTAGAGCGGTCATCTCGTGCGCTACAATCTTGAATATACGAATTTCGAAACGCCCGTGTCTACTATTTCGAAAACGGGTGCTGGGATGCTTTGGAGTAACCGCGAATGTGGATAGTCCGACTGGCGCTGGCAAGGCCCTACACGTTTATCGTGCTAGCGCTGCTCATCCTGATTCTGGCGCCGGTGGTGATTCTGCGCACGCCCACCGACATTTTCCCGAATATCGATATTCCGGTGATTGCCGCGGCTTTCAACTACACGGGGCTGAGCGCGGAAGAAATGGAAGAGCGCATCACCTCGATCTATGAGCGGTCGCTGACCACCACGGTGAACGATATCGAGCACATGGAATCGCAATCCATCGACGGGCGCGCGATCATCAAAGTGTTCTTCCAGCCGGGCGCCAATATCAACGCCGCGGTGGCGCAGGTGAGCGCGATTTCGCAGCCCATTCTGCGGCAGTTGCCGCCGGGATCGACGCCGCCGTTCCTGCTGACGTACAACGCCTCCAGCGTGCCGATTCTGCAACTGGGCCTTTCGGGGCGCGGGCTAAGCGAGCAGGAACTGTTCGACTACGGGGTGAACTTCATCCGCGTGCGGCTGGTGACGATTCCCGGTTGCGCGATTCCGTATCCGTACGGCGGCAAGCAGCGCCAGATCATGGTGGATATCAACCCGCAGGAGATGCAATCGAAGGGGCTTTCGCCGGCCGATATCACCAACGCGGTGGCCAACCAGAACCTGATCATCCCGGCGGGGACTTCCAAGATCGGGCAGTTCGAATACGACGTGGATCTGAACTCCAGCCCCACCACGGTGGCGGCCTTCAACGATTTCCCGATCAAGGTGGTGAACGGCTCGCCGGTATACATCCGCGACATCGGGCACGTGCGCGACGGGTTCTCGCCGCAGACCAACATCGTGAGGCAGGATGGCCGGCGGGCGGTGCTGCTGACGGTGATGAAGGCCGGGAACGCTTCCACGCTGGCGGTAGTGGGCGGAGTGCGCAAACTGCTGCCGGCGGTGGAAGCCACGCTGCCGCCGGAATTGAAGGTGCAGCCGCTGGCGGACCAGTCGATTTTCGTGCGCGCTTCCATCAACGGAGTGATCCGCGAAGCGGTGATTGCAGCCTGCCTGACGGGCCTGATGATCCTGCTGTTCCTGGGAAGCTGGCGCAGCACGGTGATCATCGCCATTTCGATTCCGCTGTCGATTTTGACTTCGATTATCGTGCTGAGCTCGCTGCACGAAACCATCAATATCATGACGCTGGGCGGCCTGGCGCTGGCGGTGGGAATCCTGGTGGACGACGCCACCGTGGAAATCGAAAACGTGAACCGCAACCTGGACGAGGGCAAGGAGATCGAGCGGGCGATTCTGGACGGCGCCTCGCAGATCGCGGTGCCGGCGCTGGTTTCCACGCTGTGCATCTGCATCGTTTTCCTGCCCATGTTTTTTCTGAGCGGGGTGGCGCGCTACCTGTTCGTGCCGCTGGCGGAGGCGGTGGTGTTTGCCATGCTGGCGTCGTACGGGCTTTCGCGCACGCTGGTGCCGACGCTGGCGAAATACCTGTTGAAGCACCAGTACCACGGGCCGAGCCGCAATCCGCTGGTGCTGTTTCAGCGGGCCTTCGAGCACGGGTTTGACCGGCTGCGCGGCGTGTACCAGGCGATTCTGGCGGTGCTGGTACACCGGCGGGTGCTTTTCGTGCCGGGGTTTCTGCTGGTGTGCTGTTCAGGCTTTCTGCTATACCCGTGGGTGGGGCAGGATTTCTTTCCGACCTCGGACACCGGGCAATTCAAGCTGCACATGCGGGCCAAGACCGGAACGCGGATTGAAGAGACCGCGCGGCTGTGCGACCTGGTGGAGCAATCCATCCGCCGGCAGATCCCCCACGACCAGTTGTTGAACATTCTGGATGAGATCGGGCTGCCCTACAGCAGCATCAACACGATCTACAGCAATTCGGCACCCGTGGGGACGGCGGATGCGGATATCATGGTGGCGCTGACCGAGGGGCACCGGCCGACGGAGGAATTCGTACGCATGCTGCGGGCTACTTTGCCGAGGGAATTTCCGGGGACGGACTTCTATTTTCTGCCGGACGATATCGTCAGCCAGATCCTGAATTTCGGACTGCCGGCGCCCATCGACGTGCAGGTGATCGGGAAGAACGTGGAGGCCAACCGCCAGTTGGCGGACCATATTATGGACCAGATGCGGCGCATTCCGGGGATAGCGGACCTGCGCATCCAGCAAACTTTCGACATGCCCAAGCTGCATATCTTTACGGACCGGACCAAGGCGGCGGAGAGCGGCTACACGCAGAACGACGTGGCGCAGAGCCTGCTGATCGCGCTGAGCGGCAGTTTTCAGACGCAGCCGACTTTTTGGCTGAACCCGCAGAACGGGGTCAGTTACAACGTGGTCACACAGGCGCCGCAGTATGACGTGGAGTCGCTGCAAGCCTTGCGCAACCTGCCGCTGACGGCGCCGGCCACGGGCACGCCGGAGATTCTGAACGATGTCACCTCCATAAGCCGGGGCAACGGGATGTCTTCGGTGAACCACTACGATATCCAGCGCACCATCGATATTTTCGCCGCGGTGGACGGGCGGGACCTGGCCAGCGTGGGCGCCGCGGTGGACGGGATTGTAGATGGGAACCGCAAGAACCTGGTGCGCGGGTCGGAAATGCTGGTGCGCGGGCAGGTGGATACCATGCACAAATCGTTCACCGGGCTGGTGGCGGGGCTGCTTTTCGCAATTCTGTTGGTGTACCTGCTGATCGTGGTGAATTTCCAGTCGTGGCTGGACCCGTTTATCATCATTACGGCGCTGCCGGCGGCACTGGCTGGTATTATTCTGATGCTGTTTACCACCCACACTACGCTGAGCGTGCCGGCGATGATGGGCGCGATCATGTGCATGGGGGTGGCGACGGCCAACAGCATCCTGGTAATCAGCTTCGCCAAGGACATCCTGGTGGAACACGGCGACCCGGTGAACGCGGCGCTGGCGGCGGGCTTCACGCGGTTCCGGCCGGTGATTATGACGGCGCTGGCGATGATCATCGGGATGGTTCCGATGGCGCTGGGAATGGGCGAAGGCGGCGAGCAGAATGCGCCCCTGGGGCGGGCGGTGATCGGCGGATTGCTGTTTGCCACGGTGGCGACGCTGATCTTCGTTCCGGCGGTTTTCGCGCTGCTGCACGGGTGGCGCGGGACGGGCGCGGCGGAGGCCGTGGGGCATGAGTAAGGTAGCCAGCGTTAAGGAAGGCCAGGATGCGCCACCGCGGCTGCCGGCGGTGTTATGGGTGGTGATTGCGGTGGTGGTGTGCGGGATCGCGGGGGCCATCGCTTACGATGTGGTGATCGGGATCCACGCGCGGGTGCACGCGGCCAACACCTTGCAGCAACAGACCGAGGAAATGGCCATACCGACGGTGACGGTAATTCATCCCAAGCGCGGCGCGGCGGCCGAAGAGGTGGTGCTTCCGGGCAACGCGCAGGCTTACGTGGCTACGCCGATCTATGCGCGGACTAACGGATACTTGAAGGTGTGGTATTTCGATATCGGGGCGCGGGTGAAATCGGGGCAGCTCCTGGCGGAGATCGAGACGCCGGAAGTGGACCGGCAGCTTGACCAGGCGCGCGCCGACCTGGCCACGGCGCAGGCCAACTATACGCTGTCGCAAACCACGGCGGAGCGCTACCAGGCGCTGTTCAAGAGCGATTCGGTGGCCAAGCAGGACGTGGACGACCGGGTGGGCGATTTGCAGGCCAAGAAGGCCATGGTGGATTCGGCCACCTACAATGTGCGGCGGCTGGAAGAGATGCAGCACTTCCAAAAGGTATATGCGCCTTTCGACGGCGTAATTACCGCGCGTAACATCGATATCGGGGCGCTGATCAACGCGGGCGCGAATGCGCCGGGGAGGGAGCTGTTCGATATTGCCGCCACCAGCAAGCTGCGCGTGTATATTAATGTTCCGCAGCAATACTCGCGCGATGTGCGGCCCGGCGGGAAGGCGGATCTGACGCAGGCGGAGTTTCCCGGGAGGCGGTTCGCCGGGGAGATTGTGCGCACGGCGGACGCGATCGACCCATCCTCGCGCACGCTGCTGACGGAAGTGGATGTGGACAACCCCAAGGGCGAGTTGCTGCCGGGTGCGTTTTTGTCGGTACACATCAAGCTGACTTCCAAAGCCGGGACGCTGATTGTGCCGGTGAACGCGCTGATTTTCCGTTCGGCGGGGATGCAGGTAGCAGTGGTGCGGGACGGGAAAGCGGAGCTGGAGCCGGTGACCATCGGGCGGGATTTCGGGACCGAAGTGGAAGCGATGTCGGGGATCGGGCCCGACGATGAGATTATTGAAAATCCTTCGGACTCGCTGACTTCGGGGACCGCGGTGCGGATGGCGCAGGCGGCGGACAAATGAGGCGGGGCGGGCACGCGAAAACACGCGCCACGGTCAGAGCCGCACTGCCGGCGATGGTGGCGGGGATGCTGGCGGGCTGCATGGTGGGGCCGAAATACAGCAAGCCGGCGGCTCCCGTGGCTCCGGCATATAGCGAGCTGCCGCCGCAATCGTTCCTGGAATCGCAGGGGTGGAAGCAGGCGCAGCCGGCGGATACCACGCTGCGCGCGGAATGGTGGCAGATTTTCGGCGTTCACGAATTGAACAGCTTGGAAGAGCAGATCAACCTTTCCAACCAGACGCTGAAAGCGGCGGAGGCGCGTTTTCGCGAGGCGCGGGCGCTGATCCAGATCAACCGGGCGGGGCTGTACCCGACGATTTCGACCACACCTTCGGTTACCAACAACCGTCTGTCCGCGAACAAGCCCACTGGCACGGTCGCGGGCGATTACGGCGATTACCTGCTGCCGGTGGACGTCAATTACGAGTTGGACGCGTGGGGCCGCGTGCGGCGCTCGATTGCGGCGGCGCGCGAAGAGGCCCAGGCCAGCGCGGGCGATCTGGAAACCATCCGGCTGAGCCTGCACGCCGAACTGGCCATCGACTATTTCGAGCTGCGCAGTCTGGACGCCCAGAAGCAGCTACTGGATGAGACGATGGTGGCTTACCAGAAGGCCCTGACGTTGACGCAGAACCGCTTCGACGGCGGGCTGAGCTCGCGCGCGGAAGTGGCGCAGGCCCGCACGCAACTGGAGACCACGCGCGCTGAGGACATCGGGGTGGGGGTGTCGCGGGCGACTTACGAACATGCCATTGCGATCCTGGCGGGGCGCAATCCGGAGAGCCTGATGCTGGAGGCGGCGCCGCTGAAGATCACACCGCCGGTGATTCCTGTAGGCGTTCCATCGCAACTGCTGGAGCGGCGTCCGGATGTGGCCGCGGCGGAACGGCGGGCGGCGGAAGCCAACGAGCAGGTGGGGATCGCGCGGGCGGCGTTTTTCCCGACCTTGCTGATTACCGCGGCGGGCGGTTTCGAAGGCAGCAATCCGGTGAACTGGCTGGCGTGGCCGAGCCGTCTTTGGGCGGTGGGGCCGACGATGGCGGAGACCCTTTTCGACGCCGGGCGGCGGCGCGCGCAGTCTGAATCGGCGGCGGCTTCCTATGATGAGGCGGTAGCCAACTATCGCCAGGCGGTGCTGACGGCCTTCCAGGAGGTGGAAGACAATTTATCCACCCTGCGCATTCTGGAACGGCAACAGCAAGCCCAGCAGGTGGCGGTGGAGGCGGCCCGGCAATCGCTGGACCTGTCCATGAACCGGTATAAGGGCGGGCTGGTGACGTACCTGGAAGTGATCAGCGCCCAAAGCATCGCGTTGGCGGACGAATATACGGAAGTAGACCTGCTGCGGCGGCGAATGGATGCCAGCGTGCTACTGATCAAGGCGCTGGGGGGCGGCTGGGACGTTTCCAAGCTGCCGGCGACGTAAGCCCGGGCACGGCGCGGAATTAACATGGCGGCGGCCTGTCGCACGGTGGCCGGAGGGACTACACTGTTAACACAAGGAGACCGGCGATGTTGCAAGCAGACCGAGCCAAAGTGGAGTGGAATTCCGCCAAGAAACACTGGGAAGTGCGCATCCTGGTGGGGGAAGAGGTAATCAAGCGGCCGATTGAAAACCATGCGGGCGATGCCTCCGAAGCCACGCTCAAAGAACGGGCCGTGGCGATTGCGCGGGATGAAGGCTACGAGGTGAGTCCGGAACACGTGGATGTAGAGGCGCGGATTTCTGCGTAAGGTTGGCGCGCCGGCCGATGGCCGCGGGGTGGCGAACACGGCGGCGGGCATTTTGGCGGGCCGCCACTGGTGTCCGAAGGCTAGCGGCGGCTGCGGTGATCTTCGACGGCACCCTGCTGGCCTGTTTGGTGGCTGTTCTCGTCTACTGGATTCTGAAAAGCTGCGGAAGGCTATCCGCATAGCGGGTGCGGCTGGTTTTTGCCGTGGCGGGCGTAGCGGCGTCACCGCTTTTCGGATGCCTGGGGGCGGCGTCGGCTTGGTGTGCTGCCATTCTGGCGGCTTGCGGCATTGTGCTGGTCTGGGCTTTCCACGCTGTGGCGAATGCGCCAGGCGCTATGACTTCCTGATGAATGCGTAGACAACGCCACCCAAGGTGATGATGACTAAGCCGGGCCAGGTGGTGGCGGGGCGATAGGCAAACAGCGTCACCAACACGATGGATGCGCCCAGAATATAGAATCCCGGCACCCAGGGATAGCCGGGGACACGGTAAGGGCGCTCGGCATCGGGAAGTTTATAGCGCAGGCGGAAGACTCCCGCGATGGTCAGAATATAAAACAGCAAGGCGGCGGAAATTACATAATCGAGTAAGTTGCTGTATAAGTTCCCATAGCTCCCGGTGGCCGGGTTGTAAGTGCGCGGAAGCACCAGGAAGGACGCCCACAGGCACTGGACCATCAGCGACCAGCCCGGCACGCGGGCGCGGTTGAGGGTGGCGGCGGGCTTGAAGAACAGGCCGTCGCGCGCCATGGCAAAGAAGGCCCGCGCGCCGGCCAGCACCAGGCTGTTGACGCATCCGAAGGTGGAGATCATGATGGCGGCGGCCATCAGCACGGCGCCATAACCGGGGAAGATCTGCTGGAGCGCGGCGGTGGCCACGCGATCGGCGGGCGCGTTCTGAATGGCGGGCAGCGGCAGCACCACCAGGTAGGCGATATTGGCCAGCAGGTAGAGCGCGCACACCGCCGTGCAGCCCAGGGCCAGGGCCTTCGGCAGAATGCGGCGCGGGTCCTTCACTTCGCCGGCGATGAAAGTGATATCGTGCCAGGCATCGGCGGCAAACAGGGAGCCGGATTGCGACACGCAGAGGGCCACGAAGAGGCCGAAAACGCTGCCTGCGGCGACGCCCAGGGCAGGATCGAAGGACCCCAGGCGGAAGGCGGCGGTGAAATTCCGGTGCACCGCGGCGGGATTCCAGCCCAAGGTGAGGCCGGCGAGGATCAAAGCTGCCAGGGCCAGCGTCTTCGCTGCAGTGAAGAGGTTCTGCACGATCTTGCCGTACTCCAGGCCGCGGGAATTGGTCCAGGTGAGCAGCACGATCACCCCGATGGCCACCAGTTGGGCCGTGGAAAGGGACAGCGCGTAGCCGGAGGAGACGTGGATCGGCTGGACCAGGTAGCGGCTTTCGCTGACAGCCGGCAGCACGACCGAAAGAAAGCGGGCGAAGCCCACGGCCACGGCGGCGATGGTGCCGGTCTGGATGACCGTGAAAAGGGTCCAGCCGTAAAGGAAGCCGCAAACCGGCGACCACGCCTCACGCAGGTAGACATACATGCCGCCGGCGCGCGGCAGCATGGAGGCCAGTTCGCCATAGGAAAGCCCGGCGGCGACAGTGAGGAGGCCGGTGAGGACCCAGGCCATGAGCATCCAGCCGGGGCTGTTGATGAGGCGCGACATATCGGCGGTGACGATGAAGATGCCGGAGCCGATCATGACGCCGATCACCACCATGGTGGCATCGAACAGATTGAGGCCGCGGACAAAACCGGACTCCTGGGGGACTGCCGTGGTGGGCTGGGCCATGGGCGGGATACTCGCGGGCAGCTTACACTATGCGGCGCGAGGGTGTCAACCAAAGACAACCGCGGCAGAGGCAGCGGCGGCGATAATCAGCGCCTGACCAAAGATAGCGTGGACCGGATCGGGGATCTGCCTGGAAAATGGGAACAGACCGATGCTTCCCTTCCTAGCCCGCAAGGAATTTCCAGCGCCCTCGCTGACCGTTTTTGTGGCGCTCCAAACCCTGGATATTTTGACCACCATGCTCGGCCTGCGCATGGGCGCTTCCGAGGCCAGCTTTTTTGTGGGACGGCTGATGCGCGCCGGTCCGCTGGCCGCGCTGCTGATTGCCAAGATATTTGCGGTGCTGCTGGTGGCCCTGGCATTGAAATTCAAGCGGCCGCGGGTGGTGGTGTTTTTGAATTACTGGTTCGCCGCGGTGGTCTCGTGGAATTGCGCCCTGATTGTGCTCTCGCAGTGGCGGGCGAGGTAGATCGGAGCGCGTGGCATTGCGAAGCGGACCGTGGCCGGGCGGGCGGAGGAGTTGGGAAGCGGGGTAGGCACGGGCGCCTGGTGTGGCGCGGGAGAGGGATCGGGCCGCGAACCTGGGCCGGGTCGAGGGGCGGGAATCGGAGGGTTTACCCGTGCCGGGCCACGTATAGCAGCAAGGCGAAGATGGCTACCGGGATGAGGGCCATGGCAACGTAGAACGCAACCCTCCGGCCCGTCGAACTGCGGCGGTGGCGCCAGTCGCGCAGCTCGATGCGGTCGGCAATTCCGACCTGGTCGAGATGCTGCAGGTCCCAGGCGAATTCGCTGGCGGTAGAGTAGCGCTGCTTGGGATCGCGCTCCAGGGCGCGGTAGAGCACTTCCTGCAACTCGGGGCGGATGGAGGGATCGGCCTCGCGCGGCGGCAGGGGGTGGTTCAGCAGGCGGTCGTTCATGATGGCGAACGCGTTGGGGCCGGAAAACGGGGTCTTGCCGGTGAGCATTTCGTAGAGCATTACGCCGAGGGAGTAAATATCGCTGCGGCCGTCGCCGCGTTTGCCCTTGACCTGCTCGGGCGAGATGTATTCGGGGGTGCCCATGACCTGCGAGAGTTTGCTGAAGGTGAGGCGGCGCGAGCCGGTCTTGCCGGCGATTCCGAAATCGATCAGCTTGATGCGGTCTTCGGCGTCCACCATGATGTTCTCGGGTTTGAGGTCGCGGTGGACCACGCCGTGGGTGTGGATATACTGCAAGACATCGCAGATGGCCAGGGCGATGCGGATGGCGCGCTCCGGGGGGAGCTTGCCTTCCTCATCCAGAATCTCGCGCAGGAGCCGCCCGTCGACCCACTCCATGACCATGTACACGCGGCTGCGATCGGGGTCCTGGTAGACCTTCATGACGCCGGGGTGATCGAGGGCGGCGCCGATTTCGGCTTCGCGGCGGAAGCGGTCGAAGAGCACCGGGTCGGCTTCCATTTCGGGATGCGGGACCTTGATGGCGACGGCGTGGCCGTTGCGCAGATCGACGCCGCGAAAGATGGTGGCCATGCCGCTGCGTGCCACTTCGCGATCGATGCGGTAATGATCGAGCTGGGTGCCGGGTGCGACGGGCGTCATGGGGATTCGCGCTCCACGCGGTGGATGCGGATGGGCCGAACCACTCACATTATCGCCGCCGTGCCGCGGGTTGGCAAGATCTCGCGGGACGGATCTTGCGGGACGGGCGGCGCGCCATCCGAAAATCCTGATGGTTTCTTTAGGAATTCCCCACACTCTCTTTATGGCTTCCTTATGCGGGCCAGCCAAGAATGGCTATGAGTTGCAGAATATGGTCATATCCCGCGTATTGACGACCTGGTTATTGGCAGCGATGCTGGCCGGCTTGGCTGGTTCCGGGAAGGCCAGCGCCCAAGCCAGGATGGGAGCACTTACGGGTCTGGTGGTGGATGCCGCGAACCGGCCGGTGCGCGGGGCGACCATTACCGCCGCGCAGCAGGACGGCAGCTCGGTTCGGGGCACGATTTCGGCGAGCGACGGAGTTTACTCGTTTGCCGACATGGCTCCCGGCAGTTACACGCTGATTGCGCAGGTGCCCGGCCATCCCGAAGTTATCCTGCCGGCGGTGCAGGTGCTCGCCGGAAGAGCGGCGCGCGCCGACTTGACGGTGGTATTGCGTCCCGCGGCAGTGACCTCCGCGGCATTACCGGCGGCCGCACCCGCCAAGGCGCCGCTGTACGCCTCGGTATCCACGCCGCCATTGAGTTCCTTTCCGCCACTCAGCGCTCCGGTGGTCCCGGCTCCCGCCGCGGACAGCGCCCCGGCTCCGAAACCGCTCACTGATCCCCCGGCATCCGCGGCTGCGCCGGCGGACCCGCCGATTCAGACGTCGCCAGCGCCGCGGCCACCGCCCCCGCCGCCGGCTGTAGATAACTTCACGCCTTTCGCGGACTACGACTGGACGTGGTTGAACGGCAACCCACGCAACAAGGACATAGCCTTCGATACGAAATTCTTCACACCGGAAATCCGGGCCGACATCACTTATACCTACGACTTCAACAAACCGCAGGATGACTCCATGGGCGGATCGAGCGAATTGTTCCGGTCCAATGAAATTCAGTTGGAGCAACTCGGCGTGGGCGGCGATTTTCACTGGGATAATGTGCGCGCCAGGTTCATGACGCAATTCGGCGAGTATTCCACGGCCACCATACGGAACGACCCAAGCTACGCCAAGGGCCAGTGGGACTTGGCCGACGCGGACCGCTACTTATCGGAAGCGTACGGCGGATACCACATCAACAAGCTGCACGGCATCAACATCGATGCAGGCATCTTCATGTCTTACATCGGCCTGTTCAGCTATTACAACTTCGATAACTGGGCTTACCAGCCGTCATTCGTTTCTTCGAATACGCCGTGGTTTTTCCAGGGCATTCGCGTGCAAATTTTCCCTACGCACCATTTGAAGATCGAACCCTGGCTTATCAACGGGTGGCAATCCTACGCGTCCTCCAACTCCCGGAAGGGCCTTGGGGGACAGATCAAGTGGACTCCGTTTCCGTGGATGAATATCATCTCCAATAACTATGGTTTAGGGCACGATGACCTGTACATACCGAACCGCGGCCGCATTCACACCGACAACAGCGTGGAGATCAAGTATTACGATAAGCCCGATAAGATGCTGGATAAGATGGCATTTTCCTTCACCGGCGACTTGGGCTGTGAATTCGGCGGGGGTGTAAGCTGCCACGGCGATACCAAGGGTGGCCCCAAACAGAGCTTTGTCGGCTTCATGGTCTACGACCGCTACTGGTTTCACCATGATCTGTTCGCCTTCACGCTGGGCGGCGGCGTGATCAACAATCCGGGGCGTTACCTGGTACTCATTCCGCCTATCAACGGAGAGACGGCCGCCTCGGCGGCGCTGAATTCGCCGTACTTCACGGAGAATCCGGGCGATCCGTTCAAGGCCTGGGATACTTCGGGGACCTTCGATTACATGCCCAGACAGTGGCTGACGTTCCGCTTCGAAGGCGATTTCCGGCATGCCAACGTGCCGTACTGGTCGGGGTCAGGGGGCATTACTCCGCCGCCGGGGACGAACAACGGCTCCCCGACGCAATACGCCTGCATGAACGGCAATGCTTCCGGCCAGACCCTGCTGTCGGCGGCCACGTCAAGTTGCGCGCCGTTTGGCGGAGTCTGGTTTCCGAACCTGCGGAAAAGGGAGTTCCTGATCGACATCGACCTCATGGTGAAGTTCTGAGGAAGGGCGGCCAGGTTTGCGGCCGCGAGGTCGGCCAGCGGACGGGCCGAATCAAACGGCGACCTGGGCGCTGGGCCTAATGGCCGCCCAGAGTCTTCAGATCTTTGAGGACGCTTAACATGCCGGGCACCAGGGTGATGACGAAAAGCACCGGCAGAATGAACAGCACGATGGGGAAGAGCATCTTGATGCCGGCCTTGCCCACGGCGGCTTCGGCGCGCAGGCGGCGGCGGGTGCGCAGGGCATCGGCATAAACCTTGAGCGCCTGCGCCAGGCTGGTGCCGAACTTTTCGCTCTGGACGATCATGGCGGCGAGGGACTTGATATCCTCAATGCCGGTGCGCCGCACCAATTGCTGGAAGGCCACGGTGCGCTCCTGCCCGGCCCGGACCTGCATGACCACGGTGGCAAATTCAGAGGCGAGGGCGGGGTAGATGTATTCCATTTCCTCGCTCACCCGCATCATGGCCTGGTCGAGCGCCAGGCCGGTGCCCAGGGTGATGCCCAGGAGGTCGACGGTATCCGGAAGGGCCTCCTGGAGCTTGCGGCGGTAGCGCTTGACGAAGCGCTGCAGGACCATTTTGGGAAGCAGGAATCCGAGCAGCAGCGCCGCCACCAGTCCGCCGAGGAGCGAGGTGGGCGGATTGTTGCGCTGCAGATACACCAGGCCGGCCACCAACGTGAGCGCGAACAGGAGAGTCAGGATTACATAGATGGCGGTGGCGTTGCGGCGACGGATGCCCGCCCGGTTGAGCAGCTTTTCGCTGCCGTGAATCCAATCGTCGCCTCCGGGCACGGAAGCCACCAGGAAGAGGATGCGGTCGAGGCCGCGGCCGCTATTTTTGCGGCGGGCGGCGCTTTTGGCCACTACCATGGCCCGCGATTGCAACTCTTCCAGGCGGTCGCCGAGCGGATCTTCCTGGTTGCGGAAAAGCTCCATGCCGCTCCAGGCGAGGAGGCTCAGGGTGGCGCCGGCAATCAGGAAGAAGAAGAGGTTGGTCAGCATGAAATCCTCATACGCGGATGTTGGCGATCTTGCGGATGATCAGGATGCCGATGATTTCGGAGATGATCGCGTAGGTGAAGAACTTGGTGCCGATGGGGTCGGTCCACAGCAGCCGCACGTATTCGGGTTTCAGAATATAGAATCCCAGGCCCACCACCACCGGGAGCAGGCACAAGAGGGCCGCGGAGAAGCGCTGCTGGGCGGTGTGGGCCTGGAGTTTGGCGGCCATGTTGAGGCGCTCGCGCACCAGCGTGGAAAGGTTTTCGAGCACGGCGACCATGTTGGCGCCGGTCTGCCGCTGGAGGATGAGGGCGGTGATGAAGAACTTGAGGTCGAGCAGCGGGACGCGTTTTCCTAGGCCGTGCAGGGCGGGTTCCACTTGCGAGCCGAGGGCCAGTTCTTCCATGAGCTTTTTGAACTCCATGCGCACGGGGTCGGCGGTCTCGGTGGCGATGGTTTCGAGGCCGCTGTGGATATTGTGGCCGGCGCGCATGGTGCGGGTGAAGAGGTCGATGGCATCGGGCAACTGCTCTTCGAATTTGTGGAGACGGCGGCGGCGCACGCGGGTGATGTAGAAGATGGGACCGGCGCCGATTATGAGCGCCACCATCAGCCGCAGGAACACGAAGGCGGCGCCGGCCACGCCGAAGACCACGAAGGCAGTGACCGCCAGAAGGACACTGAAGCCGAATACGTCAGCGGCGCGGTATTTGAGGTTGGCCTGTTCGATGATTTCCTGCAGGCGGCGCAGGATGCCGACCCAGGTGACCAGATCGCCCAAAAACGCAAAGCTGCCGCGATGTTCCCGGCGGAGCAGCTCCGGGGCGCTGCGGGTGCGGCCGCGAACATTGGCGCGCAGGTCGCGGAGGCGGGAGTTGAGGACCTGGGCGGACTGCTGCTCGGGCACCGTGAAGACGTAGTAGGCCGCGGCGAACATGGCTACGGAGAAGATAAGACCGGCGGCTAGGAAGAACATGAAGGCCTCCGAGGCGGAAGAGTTGACGCGGAGACGCGGAGACGCGGAGAGAAGCGCGGAGAACTGGTTTCTGGGTCTGCTCCGCGTGTTTCTATGCGGCTCCGCGCCTCCGCGTCAATCTTTGGTTTCACTTTTCTTTGACCTCGCGTTCTTCGTCAAAGATCGAAGGGGAAAGGTGGATGCCGTAGGATTTGAGGCGCTCCAGGCAGACCGGGCGGGTGCCGGTGGCGCGGAAGCGGCCCAGGACTTTGCCGCGCTGGCTGATGCCGCTGCGGTCGAATTGGAAGATGTCCTCGATTTCCACCTGGTCGTGTGCGATGCCTGCGACTTCGGCGACGCCGGTGACTTTGCGGGTGCCGTCGCTCAGGCGGGCGCAGTGCACCACGATGTTGATGGCGCTGGCCAGTTGCTGGCGGATGACTTTGTCGGGCACGTGCTGGCTGGCCATCATCACCATGGTTTCGAGGCGCGAGAAGGCGTCGCGCGGGGCGTTGGCGTGGACGGTGGTCATGGAGCCATCGTGGCCGGTGTTCATGGCCTGGAGCATGTCCAGGGCTTCGGCGCCACGCGATTCGCCCACGATGATGCGGTCGGGGCGCATACGCAGGGTGTTGATCACCAGGTCGCGCTGGGTGATGGCGCCGGCGCCTTCGATGTTGGGCGGGCGCGTCTCCAGCCGCACGACGTGGCTCTGCTGCAATTGCAATTCGGCGGTGTCTTCGATGGTGACAATGCGCTCCTCTTCGGGAATGAAGCGCGAGAGGGTGTTCAGAATGGTGGTTTTGCCTGCGCCGGAACCGCCCGAGATGACGATGTTCAGGCGCGCCTCGACGCAGCCGCTGAGGAAGTCGAGTATACCGGTGGTGAAAGTTTCGTTGCGCAGCAGGTCTTCGGTGGAGAGCGCCTTCTTGCCGTAGCGCCGGATGGACATGACCGGTCCGAGCAGCGAGAGCGGCGGAATTACGGCGCAGACGCGCGAGCCATCGAGGAGGCGCGCATCCACGATGGGCGAGGAATCGTCAATGCGGCGGCCCACGGCCGAAACGATGCGCTCGATGATCATGCGCACATGGGCCTGGTCTTTGAATCGCACGTTGGTTTCGACCACGCGGCCGGCGCGCTCGATGTAGACGTTGTCGAAGCCGTTGACCATGATGTCGCTGATGGTGGGGTCTTTGAGGAGCGGCTCCAGAGGGCCGAGGCCGAAGACCTCATCGAGGATTTCCTCCACCAGTTTTTCGCGCTCGCCCATGGTCATGGGCAGCGATTCATCCAGGATGAGCTTTTCGACGACCACGCCGATCTGGCCGCGGACGCTCTCCTTATTGAGGTCCTTGAGCTGTTCGGCAGTGAGCGAATCGAGCAGCTTGCGGTGGACCAGGCTCTTGATTTCAAACCAGCGGTCGGCGCCCGAACCGGGCCGGATCAGGGGACGGCTACCCACGCGAACCTCCTGGCGGGGCGTGCTTGAACTGGCCCGTTTGGCGGTTTCTCATGCTAAGCTCCTGCCGCCGTAGCCTTCTCATCCGCGGCGCTCTTTTTGCGGCCGGTGGCTTTGTCGACGAAGGCTCGGAAGACGCGGTCGAGGTCGCCGGCCTGCTCGCGGTTGGCCACGAAGGGGCGCGATTTGTTGATGGAGGCAATCACCGCCGGCGAAGGTGGGACGCCATAAAACACCGGCTGGTTGAGGGTCTGCTGAATCTGTTCCAGGGTGGCCATGTGGGTGGTGACTTTCCGGGTGTAGCGGTTGACCACGACGCGGATTTGCTCCTGGTTGAAGCCCATGCGCATGAGGAAGGTGATGTAGCGCTGGGCGTTGCGGATGGAGGGAAACTCCTGATCGACCACCAGGAAGACGGCCGCGGAAACCTGCGCCGCCGCGAGGACCACTTCATTGGACACGGCGCGCCCGCCATCGATGACTACGGCGTCGTACTTTTCGACGAGAAAGGTGGCGAACTCACGGAGCATGTGATCGCTGAACTGGGCCGGCTGTTCCAGCGCATCCGGCGGACCGACCAGATAGAAGCCCAGCGGATCGCGGGTGACGAAGCCTTCGAAGAGCGCTTGGTCCATGCGCTCCAGGTTCTCGGCCACTTCCAGGAGGGTATATTGCGGCGCGGCGCCGAGCTGCATGGCGACGTCGTTGCCGACCCAATCGAGGTCGATCATCACGGTGGATTGTTTGCGCTGGGCGAGGACCGCGGCGAAATTCACCGCGAGGGTGGTGGCGCCCACGCCGCCCTTGGTGCCGATGAAGGTGTAGAGGCGGCCCAATTTGCTTTCGCCCGGCGCGCCGCGGCGGGGAGCGCGCTCCAGGCGGGCCATGGCGTCACGGAACTCGGTGCGCTTGAGCGGCTGCAACAGAAATTCGTTGGCGCCGGCACGCATGCAGGCGATCACGGTTTCCCCGTCGGCATGGAAGTTGCTAACGATCACAAACAGGTCGGGCGCCGCCTGTTTGACCTTTTCGACGGCCTTAATGGCCCCCTCGGGATCGCCGGAGATATCGACGAGAAGGCCGGCGGTAGCGTTGCGCTCCAGGTCCTGGAGCACGCGGATGTAGAGGTTGGCGGCGACTTCCTGGTACTCGGAGACGATCTTGGCGTTGGGGATGTTGACCAGGCTGTCGCGGACCATCTCGCGGAAATGTTCGTCGCTGGAGGCGACCATGAGGGCGGTGTTAGGCATGAGG
>DATJRE010000280.1:0-30964 GCA_035505095.1 Bryobacteraceae bacterium
CAGTGCGGCGTTGCGGCGGATCTGGATGGCGCGCTGCTTCTCCTGCAAAATCACCAGGCGGCGCTGCTTTTCCTCTTCCGGAACGCGGTCGCCCATGGCCAGCGCGGCGGTGTTGGGGCGCGGCGAGTACTTGAAGCTGAATAGCGAGTCGTACTGGACTTCGTCCAGCAGGTCCAGGGTGTCCTCAAAATCGCGCTCGGTTTCGCCCGGGAACCCCACGATGATGTCTGTTGTGATGGAGTAGTGGCGCCGCGCGGTCTTGAGCCATTCGATGCGCTGCATGTACTCTTCGCGAGTGTACAGCCGCTCCATGGCGGCCAGCACCTTCGACGAGCCGGATTGGACCGGCAGATGCACGTGGTCGCAGAGCACCGGGTTGGCGTCCATGGCGTCCACGATACTCTTGCCGAAATCGCGCGGATGGGAGGTGGTGTAACGCACCCGCCGGATGCCCGGAATAGCGGCCACGCGCTCGATGAGGCGGGCGAAATCCCACCCTGCGGGCGACGGATCGCGGTAGCTGTTGACGTTCTGGCCGAGCAACTGAATTTCGGTGAAGCCGCGTTCGGCCAGCCCACCGGCCTCCGCCATGACGCTCTCGCTGGTGCGGCTGCGTTCCGGCCCGCGGGTGAACGGCACCACGCAATAAGCGCAGGATTTGTCGCAGCCCTCGATAATAGTGATGTAGGCCCGGTGCGGATTGTCGCGGCGGGTGAATGGGGTGTCGAAAGTCTCTTCGGTATCGAGGCTCAGGCCGGTGACCCGGCGGTTGCCGGCCTCCAATTGGACCAGCATTTCGCCGAGGCGCGGATAGCTGGCCGACCCGGCCACCAGGCTGACATGGGGCGCCCGGTCGAAGATTTTCTCGCCCTCCTGCTGGGCCACGCACCCAAGCACGCCGAAAACCTTGCCCTTACCGGCGCGCTTGAACTGCTGGAGCCGGTTGAAGACCTTCTGTTCGGCCTTATCGCGAATGCTGCAGGTATTGTAGAGGACCAGCCCTGCATCCTCGGGCGTCTCCACCTGCTGGTAGCCGCGAGCCTGCAGCGTGCCGATGACCTTTTCGGAATCGTGCACGTTCATCTGGCAGCCGAAGGTTTCGATGTAGAAGGTTTTCCCAGACACTATTGCTATTGTAGCCGAGCGGCCGGTGGGGAACAGGGGGCGTGTTGGACCCGGCAGGACCCGGTCGACCCGCCTGCTCCACTCAAAAAACAATGCCTCACGGCTGGGACACCGGCCCACTCTGATCGGGTTGATTTTCATCGCGGTCACCGCGGACGGGTGCCGGCCGGAGGCTTCTTTCCACCAGGGCCGCGCCACCCTGTGCGAGTTCCGGGTGGTCGGCGGCTTTCCATCCGCCGGCCGAAAGTTTTAGCGCCCGGCCCTGCCGGCTGCGCCGCACGTCGCGCCAGAGGATTTCGACCACGTAGGCGGTACGCGGCTTTTGCTCCGCCGTGGCCAGTAGGTCGAGCTCGTGGGCGGGCGCCTCCGGTATCCCGATCCTGGTCGACATGGGCGGGCTGCTACACCGGCAGCGGTTTGCCCTTGGTCTCCGGCGCGAACGGTAGGGCCGCCAGGCCCACCAGAAACACCAGGCTCATGGTGACGCCGGCGTAGCGCATGGGCTCGGCGTATCCGGCGAAAACGCGGCTGGTGAAGATGCCCAGGGTGAACGGGCCGGCCGCGGCCACGAAGCGGCCCACGTTGTAACAGAAGCTCGTGCCGGTGCTCCGCAGGCGCGTCGGGAACAGCTCCGGCAGGTAAATCGCGTAGCCGCCAAACAGCGACAACTGGGTGAAGCCCATCAGCGGAATCATCCAGAACACGTCGCTGAGCTGCTTGATGCTCCAGAAAGTGTAGGCCGTCATGCCAAGGGCTGCCACGAAACTCAATGCGAAGGCGGTCTTGCGGCTGGTGCGGTGGGTGAGCCAGGTGTAGGCGTACACACCGAAGAAACCGCCGAAATTCTGCAGCAACGAAGTGAGGCCGATCCATTCGGTGGTCTTTCCCGCCAGCGCTGCGCCCGTCAGGCCTTCGGCTCGGAAGGTTTTTTCGAACACCGCCGAGCGCAGCAGGTCGTAGCTGAAGAAGCCGATGCCCCACAGCCCCACCACGCCGGCGAAGGCCAGCGTCAGGCCGACGAAGGCGTTGCGCCGCCAGCGCGGATCGGACAGCAGCTCGCCGAACGACCCCATCTTTTTCTTCTCGGCGCGGGCTTTGAGCCACTGGTCCGGTTCTTTGAGCTTCTTGAACACCAGCAGCGCCAACGGTGCGGGGATGGCGCCGGCGAGGAATTCGAAGCGCCAGGCGCCAGCAATCGATCCAGCCTGCTCCAGTTGCCCCAGGAAAATGCCGGTGAGGGCTGCCACCATGTTGCCCAGCGCGGAACAGGCCTGCACCATACCCAGGGCGTGCGGCCGCGCCCGGTCGGGCACCACTTCGGCCACTAGCGCCACCCCTACCGCGAACTGCCCGCCCACCCCCAGGCCGCACAGGAAGCGGTAGGCGTTGAAATCCCAAACGCCCACCGCAAACATGCTGAGGCCGGTAAAGATGGTGTAGGTAAGGATGGTCATCATCATGGTTTTGGCACGGCCCAGGCGGTCGCCCAGCACGCCGAAGATCACCCCGCCCAAGGCCCAGCCGATCATGAAAATGGAGGTGGCGTAACCCGCCTGGTCAGCCACCGCTCCGGGCGAGGCGTGGCCGCCCATCAGCTCCCGAATAGCCGGCACGCGCGCCAGGTTGAAGAGCTGCTGGGCCATGGTGTCGAACATCCATCCCACCGCTGCCACTCCCACCACGAACCACTGGTAGCGGTTCAGCTCGCGATACCAGACATATTTCGGACTACCGGAAGGCGCTGTGGAAGATCCGTTACCAGGCATGAAGCTGTTATTGTTTCGGAAATGCAGCCGCGCCGCAAGTGGGCCTAACGAGCGCCATCGGTCATCACCGGCGTAACGCGCGCGCCCGGCTGCAGCGGAATGTCGGAGGGCAGCGCCACGGCACTGCCATCGGTGAGGCCGTCGGTCACTTCCACCCGCGAGACCGTCGAAACGCCGGTCTTCACCGCGCGGCGCTCCACGGTATCGCCCTTGAGCACCAGCAGGTAGTCGCCCTGCGCATCGTGGCGGAGCGCCTCGCGGGGAATCACCAGGGCCTGGTCCACAACGGCCGTGCGGATGGCGGCATCCACGTTGGTCCCGGGAATCAGCTCGCGGCCGGGGTTTTCGATGGTGCAGACCACTTCGCCCACCTGCCGGGAACCCAGCGCCTCAATCGAGGTGGGCATGCGCTCCACCGTGCCATCCCATTGGTGGCCAGGGAGTGCCTGCCACGTAATGATGACAGGCTGCCCCACCGCCACGCGTCCCAACTCCGGTTCATCCACGTAGACGCGCACCCGCAACCGGTCCAGGCGGCCTACATTGGCCACCAGATCGCCCGCATTCAGATAGGCGCCGGGACGTGCCGCCAGGTCGTAAACCGTGCCGGCCAGAGGGGACCGCACCACGATCAGCGCGGCGCGCGCTTTGGCTGCGGCGAGGACCACTTCGGCATCATGTAACCGGGCTTCGTTGGCCGCCACGTCGGGCTTGGCCACCAGCGAGGCGCGGCGTTTCTCCAGGCCGTCGATGGTCAACTGGGTGTGCTGGAGTTTGTCGCGGGCGTTCAGCATGTCTGCCTTGGTGGCGGCCTGCTTATCGACCAGGCGGCGCAGCGAATCGTAATCGATCTGCTGCTGCGCCAGGTCGAGCCGCGCGCGGGCCAGGCTGTTTTCGATATCGGTGATTTCGGACGGCCGCCCGCCGGCCTGCGCGGCCGTCAGGTTGGCGCGGGCCTCGGCCACCTTGGCTTCGGCGGCATCGATGTCGGTCTGAAGCGAGGGGTCCGACATGCGGGCCAGTTCCGCCCCTTTCGCCACGATCTGCCCATCCTGCACCAGGACCTGGCTCACCACCCCGGTGGCTTCCGCGCGCACAGCCTGCCACTCGAAAGGCTCCACTTTGCCATTGGTGGGCAGAGTGCTCACCAGCCTCTGCCGTTGGGCGCGCGCGAAATTGATTTTGGGAGGTTCGTGCCTGCGCAGGAGGCCCCACGCCAGTGCTGCCGCGGCAGCCACGGCGAGGCAGAGCAGCAGTTTCTTCAAATATTGGATCTCCAGTCACCAGTTTAGCTGGCATGGAAGAGCGGGACGCGGAATCAAGAAGAACCTCGACGCGGAGACGGAGGCGCCGAGGAAGGCCAAGAGAAGTCGAAGTGTTTTCTCAGCGAGTTTCTCCGCGCCTCCGCGTCAAGCATTACGGGGCCGTTCCTTATTTCACCGCTTCCAGCGCGCGCTGCAATACCTCATCCCGGCCGGCGGCGATTCCAGCGCGCGTGGGGGCCACCGGGATGGTCGGGCGAATGCCGGCGCCGAACAGGGGCGAGCCATCGTACTGGCGCACCCGTTCGCCGGTCCAGGTGAACTCATATCCGCCGGGGACGCTGAACGAGTTCACGCCGCCGGCGGCGCCTCCTGTGGTCTCGCCGACGATTTCCGCCAGCCTGTAACGCTCCGCGATGGCGGCCATGGTTTCCGCTGAGCCGATGGTTCCGCCGTCGGTCAGGAACGCCCGCTTGCCGGGGAAATAGGGCTGCAACGGCGATTCCGACCATTGGGTTTCCTGGAACATGATCTCGTTCTGGTCAGGGCGGGTCACGATTGGGGCTGCCGTGGGAGGCCCCTGCACGCCCCGCATCAACAGGTGGCCGAACAAGGAAAAGAACTGCGGCAGGCTCTGGGAGCCGCGCAGGTCGTAAAGGATGCCGCGGGCCTTCGCCAACTGGGCGACGGCCGTTGAGAAATCGGCCATGCTGACGCGGTTGACATCCACATAGAAGATGCCCGGCTCCAATTCGGCAATCTTGTCCGGCCGCGGCGGATGCAGATCGCCTGCCCGCGCGGTACACTCCAGCGTCACCGTGCGGCGGGCGCCCGGTTGGGCAGCCGGCTCCAGTTCCACGCTCACCTTTCCGCCCGGCGCGCGCGCCAGCAGGTAAGGCAGGGCTCGCTCGCGGAGGCATTGCGGCGTGGAGCCGGGCACATCCTTCTCTTTGGCCGCCAGAACGTCGCCCGCCGGTTTGCCATCCACCGAGACCAGCACATCGCCCGGTTTGACGTCCGTTCCCTGGACGGCCAACGCGGTGATACGCCCATCCGCCATGGTCCATACCACCGGGGGAACCGAGTCGGGCGGGTCGCCCGGCCCGGTCACGCGGCCCTGTCCATCGTGAAGAATGACGGCCATCTTCTGGAGCGTGGCATGGAACGCCTGCGCGTTCGCATCCTGAGCGGCTTCGGAGAGCAGGCGGCCGAGAGCGCCCATCCACACGGGCGACAGGTCGGCGTCGAAATAGGGATAGAAATGCTGGAACACGTTCCACGCCACGATCACCGCCGCCAGGCGGACCGCGCGATCGTTGGCCGAGCCTTCCGGCGGACCGAGCGGGCGCGCCTGCGGCAGCGGACCGAGCGGGCGATAGACCGCCAGCGGCACCATGCAGGTAACCCCGCCTGGCAAGTCCGAATGATAGGGCGCGAACGACACCAGCGGGGACTGCTCGGCTGGAATCTCAAACCGGCCGCTGAAGTAGGGCGGCTTACCCTGCGGCGGGCCCAGCCCGCGGTGCTGCCACAGTACCGCGAACCGTCCGGACTCCATCTCCATCATGGGACGCGGTGCACCGGCGGGCACCACGCGCACCCGCGGAGCCGCCGGCGCGAACACGCTTTCCAGTTTGGATGCCAGGTCGAAGGGCGAAGTGGCCGGCTCTACGGTGCGCACGGCGGACACCGCGAAGCGATCCCAATCCGTGGCGGCAGCGGCATCGGAGGGGTCGAAATAGCGCACAAGGCCGAACAGGCGCGCCAGCGCGGCGACGTTACCGAGGCCCTGGCCGGTGAGAGGTTGAGCAGAGCTTTCGCCCGGTTTCCCTCCGCCCAATCCGTCATTCCCCGAGGACTGCGCGCCGAGCGACACGGCCAGCAGAACCCCGGCCGAGAGCAAGCGCGCGCCGACAGGCATTCCGCTTCTGATTGTAAGGCACGCGCGATGCGGCCCGCTTCAGTTCGAACCGCCGGCGCCGGAAACCGCGATCCAGGAGGCGCCCGCCACAGTGGCCGCCTGGCCGACCTGAAGCACCACCGGAACGTAGCCTCCGGGCGTCACATTGGAGGGGATCTGCACGACTACCTGCATCAAGCCGGCCACTTCGCCGGGCGCCGCTCCCGCATAGAGCACTGTCGCTGGTTGGCCGTCCACCGTTACGGTTACCGGTAGTTGCGGCGCGGGCAGCGGCAAAGAGGTGGCGGCCACCTTGCCATCCTGTCCTGCGGGCGTAGTCTGGCCCTCCCCGGTGGCGTACAGGGAAAGATAGCTGCCGGCCGGGACCGGGTGCGCCGCACTGTTGAGGGAATTGTCCGCGTTGACAGCCGCCGCCTGGCCGGCGCCGGTTCCATTAGTGGAGAAGAGCGAAGGCGCCGCGGGGGCCACCGGGACTGTGAACGCGGCCGACGTGGCTCCCTGGTAGCTCACGGTGACCTGTGCCGTGTCGCCCGTGATGCCATACGGCACGATGGCCGCAACCTGCGTGGCAGAGGTGTAAAGAACCGGCCCGGGGATACCGTTGAACGAGACTGCGGTCCCGGCTGCCTGCGTGGAGTACGCACCGCCCTGGGGCTGGTTGGTGACCAGTTGCGCCGGCCCCATACCGGTTCCGTAAATCACCACGATTTTGCCGGGCGAAAGCGGGATGGCGCGCTGGCTGGCGGCATCCACCACTGCGCCGATCAGAATCGACTGATTCACCGGCGTCAGGATACGCACGGAGTTATATTCGTCGGCCAGGTAAATCCGGCCGCTGGAATCCACCCGCAGACCGCCTGCCGGCAGTCCCAGCGATGCGGTGCTGGCGGGCACTCCGTCGCCGGAGACAGTCAGGCCGCCAGGGCCGGGGCCGGCGATCTTCATAATGGTGCCACTGCTCGCCACACGGAAGACGGCGGCGCCGTTCCCCACAGCCGAGATGAAGACATTGCCGGAGGTGTCGAGCGCCAGTCCTTGCGGCTGGCCAATGCCCGCGTTGACGGCTGGGACTCCGTCGCCGGGGTAGACGTTTGTGCCGTTACCGGCGAAGGTCGAGATGACGCCGTTGGGGGTCACCTTGCGCACGCGGCTGTTGGCCGCATCCGCAATCAAAAGGTCACCGGCGGCATCCACGGCCACGGTGATAGGGAACGCGAGCTGGGCCGCGGTCGCCTGGCCTCCGTCGCCCGAAAAGCCCTGTACGCCGGTTCCGGCCACAGTGGTAATCACGCCGCCATTCGACACCTTACGAACTCGATTATTCCCGTAATCGGCGATAAACAGGTTGCCCGATCCGTCGATGGCGACTCCCACGGGATAATTCAGGCTGGCGCTGGTGGCCGTCCCGCCGTCGCCGGACGACCCCTGTGCGCCGCTACCGGCCACCGTCGTAATCGTCCCCGCGGAGGATACCTTGCGGATGCGGTTATTGGGCGTCTCGGACACGAACAGATTGCCGGAGCTGTCCAGCGCCACCCCCCCAGGCGAGCATAGCGGCGTCTGAATAGCCACCCCGCCATCCCCCGAGGAAGAGCAAATGCCGTTGCCCGCCACGGCGTTGATGGTTCCATTCGGGCCCGCCCGGCGAACCATATTGTTCCAGGTGTCCGCGATCAGGATGCCGCCGGTCGCGTCGATCGCCACGTCTCCCGGCTCCCAAAGCTGCGCGGCGGTGGCCGGTCCGCCATTGCCGCTGAAGTTGTAAGTGCCGTTGCCGGCAATCACGTGGATGACGCCATCCGTGGTGACCTTCTGGATCCACTGTGCAGCCAGGTAAAGGTTAGCCTGGCTATCCACGGCAATGGCTTTCAGATCCGGCAAACCGGCTTGTGTGGCGGGAATGGAGTCGGCCGGGAACGTCGTTCCGCCGCCGGCGACGGTCGCAATCGTCCCGCCCGTGGAAATGCGCCGGACCCGAAAATTACGGCTATCCACGAAGTACAGGTTGCCCGCGGCATCGAGCGCCAGCCGGGTGGGCGCTGCGATCTGTGCGGCTGTAGCAGGACCCCCATCGCCGGAGAAGCCCGCCGTGCCCGTGCCCGCGACGGTCACAATGGTACCGCTGGCGGTAACTTTCAAGATGCGATTGTGGCCATTGTCGGAGAGGAACAGGTTCCCGGAACTATCCACCGCCACTCCCATGGTCTCCAGGATATTGATGCTGGTGGCCTGGGCGCCGTCCGTTCCCGCGGAAGACCCGCCGCCGGCGACGGTGGTAATGATGCCATTGGTCGACACCTTTCGCACAAGTCCGTAACCCTGATCGGCGATGAACACGTTACCGGCTCCATCCACCGCTACGATGGAAGGAAATCCAATGGACGCGTTGACGGCTGGACCTCCGTCACCGTTCGGCTGGGGCACGCCATTCCCGGCAATGGTGGCGATAATTCCATTCGCCGAGATCTTCCGAACCCGGTAGTTTTCTAGCTCCGCGGTATATAGGTTTCCGGAGCCGTCGATCGCCAGACCGCTGCTCGTGCTGCCGCCGACACTACCCACGGTAATCTGCGCGCTGAGGGCAGGGCCTCCGTCGCCCGAAAACCCCGACCTGGAGTTGCCGGCTACGCGTGTCAGATTGCCGCTCGGATCCAGCCGAAACACGCATTCGCCGCTATTGAAGAACACGTTTCCGGAGGAATCCACGGCGATGCCCGATGGAGGATAAATCGAAGCCGAAGTGGCGATGGCCGGCGTAGGCGGTGGAACCCCACCCGCCAAAGTCGACAGCACATACTGCTGGGCCGAAGCCGATCCAACCAGGAGAAAGCCAGTGAGGACGCCAGTGACCAGGCCATCTGCTAACTTGAGCCAGCGGCGCGGAGAAGGGGCCCGCTCGACGAGCGGTTCCGCCAAAAGCCTGCAGAACATGGAGCCAACTTACCACGCATAATAGCGGAGCGGAATAGGCCGGTTTCTGGCGCCTTCCCCGCCACTGCTATCATGAACTTCATATGGAGGAAGTAAAGGTCGGAATTGTGGGCTTGGGCAACGTCGGCTCCAGCACCCTCGCGATTCTGGCCCACAATGCCGACCAGATCGCCCTGAAGCTCGGATTTCGCCTCAAGGTGACGGCCGTGTGCAGCCGCTCGGCGCATTCGAAAAAACTTCCCGAGGCCCTCGACGGAGTCTTTCGCACCACCGACTGGCGCGAGGTGGTCAGCCGTCCGGAGGTGCAGATCGTGGCCGAACTGGTGGGCGGCACCAGCGTGGCGGCGCAAATCTTCGAAGCGGCCATCCAGCACGGCAAATCGGTGGTCACCGCCAACAAGGAACTGATGGCCGCGTGCGGGCCGGAGCTGTGGGATCGCGCCATCCACGCCCGTGTCAACGTCGCCATGGAGGCCAGCGTCTGCGGCGGCATCCCCATCCACGCGGTGCTGCGCGAGGGCATTTCGGGCGACAACGTCGAAGCCCTCTACGGCATTCTGAACGGCACCTGCAATTACATCCTTACCGAAATGGAAAAGCGCGACGAGGCGCTCGAAACGGTGCTGGCCGAAGCCCAATCGCTGGGCTATGCGGAAGCCGACCCCAGCGCCGATATCGACGGCTTTGACGCGCGCTCCAAGCTGGTGCTGCTGGCCGCGCTGGCCTTCGGCGAGAAGATCACGCCTTCGGACATTTTCATGGAGGGCATCCGCCGCATCACCCCGCTGGACTTCCGCTATGCCCGCCAGTTGCGGCACGCCATCCGGCTGGTGTGCGGCGCGCGCAAGACAGCCGACGGGCTGATCCTCTTCGTGCGGCCGGCGCTGATTCCCTCGTCCACCATTCTGGCCGGTGTGCAGGGGCCGTACAACGCGGTGTGGGTGAAGGGGCGCTACGGCGAAGACACCTTTTATTACGGCTGGGGCGCGGGCCATCCCACGGGGGTGGCGGTGGTAAGCGACCTGATGCGCGTGGCGCGCGAGATTCGCAGCGGCAGTCCGGAGCGCGTTTCGCCCTTCGCCCACGAACGGCTGGGCGAGAATCGCCCGGTGTCCATCACCTTGCAGCGGCGCGCCTATTACCTGCGCTTCCGGGTGTGCGACCGGCCCGGCATCATCGCTCACCTGGCCGGAATTCTGGCCAGCAAGAATATCAGCCTGGAGGCCGTGTTGCAGGAGCCTTGCGAAACCAAGCATGACCTGCCGTTTGTGATTACCGTCGAGCCGACCTCCGAGCAATCCATCCGCGAAGCCGTGGCCGAAATGACGCGGCTCGATTTCATGCTGGAGGCGCCGTTGGCGCTGCCCATGGAGACTGCTTTATGAAGAGAATCCGCCGTGCCGCGGGAATCCTCTGTGCCACCCTGGCGCTGGCGGCGGCTCTTCCGGCGCAAGTGGCCACCCAGGCCAATTCCACCTATCAGACCGCCGAAGGCCGCAAGGCCATCGCCAAGGGTCTCGCCGACCCGGCCCGCGACGAGCGCCAGAAACCGCAGGAACTGGTGGCGGCCATGGAGATCCAGCGCGGCATGACGGTAGCCGATGTGGGCACCGGCGTGGGCTATATGCTGCCGTTTCTGAGCCACGCCGTGGGACCCACCGGGCGGGTGATCGGCGAGGACATTTTCGACGATTTCCTGGCATCCGCCAAGCAGTCGGTAGCCAGCCGCGGGCTGCACAACGTGCTCCTCATCAAGGGCACGGAGACCGATCCCAACCTGCCGGAAGGACAGATGGACAGGATTCTGGTGCTGGATGTCTACCACCACTTCAACTATCCGGACAAGATGCTGGCCGCCCTGCACAAGGACCTGAAACCGGGCGGCAGGCTGGTCGTGGTGGATTATTACAAGAGCAAGGACGCCATGCCCGGCGGCCGGGCCCTGACCCATATCCGTCTGGACAAGCCTGACGTGATCAAAGAAATTGAGGCGAACCATTTCCGGCTCGTTTCAGAACGGGAACACATCCCAGGCAGCCAATACATGCTGACGCTGGAGAAAAATTAGGAAACCAATGAGCAAGTTGTTCGTGTATGTGAAGTATCTCGCCGTGCCGCTGGCGCTGCTGATGCCGCTGGCCGCGCAGACTCAGAATCAGGAGCAGGGGATCACCCGGCAGCAGGCCGACCAGATCCTGAATGAACTGCGCCAGATCCGTCAGTTGCTGGAAAAGCAGCAGGCCAAAGCGCAGGGGCCCGGCGAACCGACGCGGGCCAGCCTGAACCTGGAGGGCGTCCAGATGATGGGGTCGAAAGACGCGCCCGTCACCATGGTGGAGTTTACCGACTACCAGTGTCCCTTCTGCCGGCAATTCCACATGACCGTGTTCAACGATCTGAAGAAGAACTTTATCGACACCGCCAAGGTGCGCTTCTATAGCCGCGATCTGCCGCTCGACAGCCTGCATCCCAACGCCACCCGCGCGGCGCAGGCGGCGCGTTGCGCGGCCGAGCAGGGACAGTTCTGGCCCATGCGCAGCCTGATGGGATCGAACCCCGACAAGCTGGATATGGACCATCTGGCAGGCTTCGCCACCGACTTGAAGATGGATACCCTGGCCTTCCGCAATTGCGTGGAGAGCGGGAAATACAAAAGCGCGGTCGAGAGCGATGTGCAGGAAGCCATCCGGATGGGCGCACAGGCTACTCCGACCTTCGTGATTGGCAAGAGCACGCCCGAGGGGGTGGATGGCGAGTTAGTCGTCGGCGCCCTGCCCTACGCCACCTTCGAGCAGAAAATCAAGCAGTTGGAAGCGGCCAAGTAGGGCGCAAGACGGGGCCGCAAGAGAACGGCGACGGAGGCCGGCGGCCAGCCGTGGCCTTCCGGCGAACTCATCCGCCAACAAGCCGCTCCGGCGGGGCCGCAAAACCGGACCGGCTTGCCGCCGCCGTCGCCGCCAGCCGCTCCAGATAAAGCCTCGCCGACCGGCGCACCGCCGCGCCATCGCCGAACAGCCACAACTGGGTGGCGTACCAATCCACGCGGGTTTCGCGCTCGCCTACCTGGTACCACTTGGGATGGCCCACCAGGATGTCGCCGAGCAGCGCGTGCAACAGTTCATGCACACAGGTGTTGGTGGCCAGGTACGGCACCTGGTTGCCGTGCGCATAGAGCATCGCCACCAGGCACACGTGGTAGCCCTCCCATACCGTGGTCACGCCCGCCAGCGAGCGGCCTCCATCCCAGTACAGCGGCAGGTGGCCGGTCAGCACCAGGTTCAGGGCGCCGCGGCGTAGCCCCACGAATATCGGCCGGTCGCCGGGGGAATGTTTCACTTCGCCGGGCGCGTCTTCCGTCTGCAGGTCGATGCCGCCCCGGCTGAAGGTGCGGCAAGCCTCAGGCCAGATGCTCCACCAGAAGTGCCGGAGGCGTTCCGGCGGGACGCGCGCCCACGCATCCACAACCCGGTGAATCGGCACCAACAGACGCCCCGCACCGCCGCCGGCAGCCGCGCCCGCGGTGGCTGTCCGCACAAAGTCGCGCCGCGTCATTCCCCCTCCCGGCCATTTCCAGTCTATCCTTCACCGGGCGCGGTCAGAGAACCGGCGCTGTTAGAAATCTGTCCGCGGATCGACTATGAATAATGTGAGCCGCAATCGGACCACACCCGCGTCGCCCAAACGGGACCAACTGTATGCGACCGCCGTCCGCGAGTTTGGGCGCGCGCTCGACCGCCTGGCTGCCGGCTACGAAGCCGATCCGGAAAAACGCCACGATCTGCGCCAGGACATCCACCTGCAGCTCTGGCGCAGTTTCGAAGGCTTCGACGGCCGCTGCTCCCTGAAGACCTGGACCTTCCGGGTAGCTCACAATACCGCGGTTTCCTATGTGCAACGGGAACGGCGCAAGAACACCCGGCTGGTGGGCCTCGAAGAGATCGAAAGCACCGCTCCGAGCGGCGAGCGCGAGCCGGATATCGACCGCGAACGGGCACTCCAGCAGCTTTCCGAATTTATCCGCCAACTCAAACCACTCGACCGGCAGATCATGATCTCGTACCTGGAGGAGATGGATGCGGCCGCCATCGCCGAGATCACCGGGCTTTCCCCGGCTAACGTGGGGATGAAAATTCACCGCATTAAAAGCATCCTCTCCAGCCGCTTTTTGGAGGAGAAGCGCTATGTCTGAAACCAGCCCATCGAAAGACCCGGCGGCCCTCTGGAAGACGCAGCCGGAGGAGAAAACTCAAGTGAACCTGGAACAGATTGTCAATCGGCGAACCGGGGAGTTGTATGCCAGCACGCGTTCGGAGATCCTCATGAGCATCGGCGCGGCCGTGCTCCTGGTGGGTGTTACGGTGCTGCGATTCGGCCCGTCCGGCAACTTGCTGGAACAGATCGCATGCGCCTTGGTGGTGGTGTGGGTGGCGGTCACGTCGTACCGCATGCGCGCCCGCATCTGGCGCCCGCCGGCGCGCCCAGATGCGGCCGCCGTTACAGGCGCGGAATACTACCGCCGGGAACTGGAGCGCCGCCGCGATCATCTGCGGGACGCCTGGTTGTGGCACGGTCCCTTATTTCTGGCGTGCCTGATCCTGGTCGCCATCTGGCGCGGATCGCCGTTTGGCATCGGCATATCTATCGCCAGGCCGATCGACCGGGTCATGCCGCTAGTTGTGGCGCTGGCCCTCTGGACCGGATACGGGATCTGGCGCCGGTACCGCCAGGCCCGCGAAATCCAGCGCGAGATCGACGAAATGCAGCGGGAGTAGCGTGCTGTAGCGCTTAGCGCTTGCTTGCACGCGCGCCCGTAGGCGTGCCCGGAGCCGCGGCTCGAAATTGCCCCGGAGCGGCTCTCGGAGCGCCGGGACCATATCATCCCTTGGGTCTGCCGCGGCCGCGCCGGCCCTTACCGGAATTGCCTCTTGTACAGCAGATTAACGCTCACGATTCCGTTCTGATCGCGTAACGCCCTGGCCGACCAGCGCGGGTTCAAGGCCCACTCGGCGGCGATCAGCGTGGAGTTCGGGTCGTCCAGCGCCGAGGTGTAAGTGAAGGTGATGTTGGTCGAGACGCGCTGCTGCAGCGTCACCTGCGCGGTGGGCAGCGCCGAGGCCCCGGTGAAAGCCGGGTCGATGGTCAACTGACTCACCCCGAAGACGCGCTGCAGGCGGTTAGCTACCGGGTTAGCGACAGCTTGGCCGAGAATCGCGGATTCACCGCTCTGCTCGAAGGTCTGGGCGGGTTGCGCCGGTTGGTTGGCCAGCAGGGTCGGATCGGAGGTGGGCACCGAGCCGGTGGATAGCAGCGCGGCGATTTCCTGGAACTGCAGCGGCGGATCGGACGTGTATGTGAGTTTCATATTGTCGATCGGCCCTGTGACGTTCAGCACCACGGTGACGCCTTTGGTTTGGGTCTGGAGGCTGAGGTTCAGGATCGGCTCGATGCGCACCGGGTTGGCAAACGCAATGCTGCCGGAATTCACGGTGTAGGTGTTGCCGAAAAAGAGCAGGTGTCCCTCTTCCAGGTTCACTCGGCCCAGAATGGTGGGCTGGGATGCCGATCCGCCCACGCGCAAATCGGCATCGGTTTGGAGATTTTCGGCCAGCGACGACCGCACCAGCATTCCAACCGAAGTGCGCACACGAATATCGAGCTTCATGTGGTCCAGGAGCGGGTTGGGGACGCTGGTGGATTCGACGTCGGGCGCCGCGCGGGTGAGGATCGATCCCAGATCGCTCTGCGGGGAATAATTGAGCTGCGTGAGGGTGACGGCGCCGGTGGCGGTGCTGTCGTCCGGAACGCCGGCAATGCGGAGATCGGCATTGCCGGCAATGGTGACGCCCTCCTGCACCAGCACGCGGACGTTGGTGGCGGCGGCGCGCAGGGCGAAACGGGGCTGGCTGCCGAACATGGCAAAGCCGCTGAGCACCACCTTGCCTCCCCCCGATTCGGCGGTCAGGTTTTGGATCGAGGCGCGATTTCCCTGGAGCGCGATGGTACCGTTGGCGTTGCTCAACCCATTGGGAATGGCGGCATAATTGATGCTGGCATTTTGCAGTTGCAGGCTGCCGGTGGCCAGCGGATTGGATACCGTGCCCCGCACCGCGGCCGCCAGGGTAATCTTCCCCGATGAATCGATATCGCGGCTGAAGTTCTGAAGAATCGCGAGGTCCACGCCCGCATTGACGCTCAGGTTGAGACTGCCGCCATGCAAGGCGGCGCTGCCGGACGCCCGGACGTCGGTCTGCGGGCCGGTGAGGTGAAAGCCGGTGAGCGTCACGGTGCCACGGTCCAGCCGGGCCTCGATGGGTCCTTGATTCTGGATGGTGATGGAGCGGACGGCGTGGGGCTGCGCCACGGTCTGCAATTCCAGGCGCGAGACATCCAGCGAGCCCTGCAGGGAGGCGGTTTGGAGCAGCGGGCCATTCACCGAGGCCTTGCCTTCGGCGGTGATCTCAAAATCGGGCGGCCCATCGGAGGGCGATTCGAGCAGGTTTTCCAGGTTGCTCCATTTCACGTTGGTGAAGCTCAACTCGGCATTCACCGGATAATTCGCGCCGAGCTGGCCGGTGCCGTGGGCCTGAATGGTGGCGCCGGCGAGATCGGAGTTCAAGATGAAATCGACGCGATTGGCGGCGGCCGTGTGAGCCGCCAGGGTGAAGCCTCCGAGATTTTTGCCCTGCGCAGCCACATGCGCCGCGGATATGTTGGCATTGACGTTGGTCAGACGGAATGGCGGCGCACCGGGGCTGGCTACGGCCGATCCATCGGCGGCGATTTCCACCGTTCCGGCCAATCCCGGCCGGGCGTTTTGCACGCTGCGCAGGCGGGCCAGGTCAAGGTGGCCGTTTTCGATGTGGAATTGCAGGGTGCCGGCGTCGAACTGGCCGGCGGGATGGTCGAAGCGCGCCGTCAAGGCGATGTGGGAAGGCCCGGAGACGGCCTCGAAGCGGGTCAGATCGAGGGTTTGGGCGGTGCTGGTGGCCTGCGCCTGCAGGCGGTCGAGCGGCTGGCCGTCCACGGTGGCGCCGGTCAAGTCGAGGGTGGCGCTGCCTTCGGGGGAGGCCAGGGGGTGAGCCAGGGTGCCGCGCATCTGGGCGGTCGCGGAGAGCTTCCCGCTCACAGGAATATCGCCGTGGCCGGCAATCGCCAGGACGCGTTCCACCGGCAAACCGGCAACCTGGGCCTCCGCAGTGGTGGGGTAGCCGGGAACAAGCTGGGTGGCGGCACGAACGCGCACATTCGATCCGGCGAAATTGGAAGTCAGGTTGGTGGTGGCGGTTTGCCCGCTGGTCTGGATGGTGGTTTGGAAATCGCCATACGGCTGCCCCTGGTAGCGAAGCGTCCGCACGGAGGCATCGGCCTGTACGCTGCTGACCAGGAATTCGGTCTGCGCCGGATCGCCGGGGACCGGGCCAAGACTGCCGGCGACGGCCGCCGTAAGCTGCAATTGGCCGGAAGTCTCGGGAAGACGGGGCAGCTTGGCCAGATCCACCTGGTTGGTGCGCAGGCTAGCCTGGAGGCTGCCTTCGGTGAAGCTGTCGCGCGGATGCTGGAATCTGCCGGTAAGGTCCACGCGGGCGTTCCCGGCAACCAGCGAAGCCTGCTGGATGGTGGCCAGGCGGTCGGTGAGGCCGATCTGGGCGTCCAGCCGGTCAAAGGGCTCACCGGCAAGAGTCCCCTGGGCCGCGTGCAGAGCCACTGAACCGGCCGGGTCGCCCACCGTCCCTGTGACGTGCGCGGCGGCGGTGACCGCGCCGGAATATCCCGCGGGCGGCTGCCCGGCCATGGCCAGCAGGTCGGCCACGTCGCCATTTTGCAGGCTGAGATCCACGGCCAGTGGCTCGTGCGGGCCGGGCTTCCAGGCGTGCATTCCCACGGAGCCGGAGAAAGCGGCGGACATGGCGCCGCGGGCGAGCGTCCCGTTCGCGACGGATAGGCCCGAAGGAGAGGCCGCCACATCGGCTGCTGCCGAGGTGAACGGGCGGCCTTCCACCTGAAAATGAGTTGCAGAAACCTGGCCGGCGATGCGGGGCACGTGGAGCGAGCCGGTCACCGTGCCGGTGAAGCCGGCTTGGCCGCTGGCCAGGGCGACAGGAGAAGGTCCGGCGCCGGGCGCGGCCGCCAGCAGGTCGTGAAGGTCCGTCGTTACCAGCGCGATACGCAAGCCGTGATCGGTGGAACCTGCCAAGGCGACGCGGGTGTGGGGCAGCTCCAGGGTGGAATTTTCGATCCGCAGATTGTCCGAGGCTCCCTGGTAAACGCCTTCCAGGCGGCCGCGCAGGGGAATGCCGCGGGTGCCGGGCGAGATCGCCAGATTGGCCTGGGCCTCGATGCTGCGGGTGCCCGGAACGTGCAGGTCACCGGTGGCCTGGACCGGGCCGGAGAGCGTGCCGCTGTAGGGAAGCCTCTCGCCGGCAAGCTGCGCCAGCCCCTGGATATCGAAATTGCGCAGCCCTCCCGCCAAGTGATAGTGAGCGAAATCCTGGAGGGTGGCGCTTCCCGAAAACTCGCCGCCGAAAGCCGCCACGTGCAACTCATTCAATTTCAAGCTGGCCGGCTCTGCCAGCACGTCAGTGGAAATGGCAGCGCTGGGAACGCGCAGAGATCCCTGGCGCAGGGCGAGATCGCGGGTGGCCATATGGCCGGAAATCCGGTAGCTATTGGCGGCATTCAGACTGGCGTCGCCATTGAGCAGCAGGCTGCCTTGTGGCTGGATGGTCAGCCGCGCCAGCCGGGCAAATTCCGCCAGATCGACCGAACCCTGGAACTGGAGCGAACCGCCGCCGCCCTTCAGGTTGCCGCCGGCCTGGAGCTGCGATCGCCCCCAATCGAGCGCCAGCGACGCCACGCGGATCTGTTGGGCGGAGGCGGAGGCGTTGACATTCAGTTGCAACACGTCCGGCAGGCCCCGGGCGGAGGCATCCAGGTTTAGCCCGAGGGTGTGGTCGAGATCGGCTAAGGTGACCCAACCATCCACACGGCCGGAAAACTCCGGCTGGCGGAGGTTCTCGAGCGAGCCATTCACGCTGAGCCGGGAACTGGCGGTGGCGATGGTGGTGCCGTCGATGCCAATGCGGTTGCGAGCGAGCGCCAGCGGCATGGTGATGCGGTAAGTGACCGGGGTGTTGCGGCCGGAAACCACGTAGACCGGCTCCATCGACAGACGGCCGGTGTAATCGGCCTGCAGCACGCGATACCAAAGCTGCGCCCGCAGGTTGTTGGCGGTGATATCGAGCGGCTGCTTGTGGTCATTCAAAGTTAGGTTGCCCTGGGCCAGTTCGAAATGCCCAATGGCCAGGTCCACAATGGTTTCGAGCGGCGTGGTCTTGGAGGGCGCCGAAGGTTTGGGGGTGGGCATGTTGGTGCTGCCATCGGGATAGACCAGCACATTGACTTCGGGCTGCTGCACACCCAGATAAGAAATCGCCAGGATGCGGCCCTCGCTGAAGAGGCGCGCGGTGAGGTCGATTTGGGCGATGCGGACGAACGGGGCGGTCCCGGAAGGTTCACTGCCGTGAATCACCAGGTTGGCGATGCGGGCGTGCAGGTGCGCAGCGTCCAGCACCAGCGATCCGATTTCAGTCTTTCCGCCGGTCGCTTCGGCGACGGCCGCGACAATCCTTTGCCGGGCCCAATCCTGAAAGCGCGAGGTATGCACGATGAGGAGCGCGGCCCCGATTACCGCCACTACCACCAAGGCCACGCCGATGGCGGTGTTGCGGACGATTCTGGCGGCGCGGCTCATTGAAACGCCCCCTGGCGGTATTCGATTTGGGTGCGCTTACGGGCCTGGGCCAGCCAGTCGTCGAATTCCTTATTCACCTCCTGGCCGGTGAGTAAGTCGCGAATTTGCGGGGTGAGAGCGGCGAGGGTGTTCTCGCGGGGATACTCGCGCTTCAACTCGGCCAGGTGCTGATTGTAATAAGTCTCCACTTGCTGATCGGTGATGTCCACACCCGGCTGGAACCTCTGCCGGATAAAGCCCAGCACCGTGAGCTGCCACAGAAACTCCCGGCGCAGTTCATTTTCGGTGAGGCCGTAGCGCTCCAGGGCGGCATCCAGGCGGGTTGCCGAGCCGGCGTAATGGTCCTGCTCGAGGCGTTTGAGCAGCCCCTCCGCGTCGGCGTCGGAGGCCCGGGTGTAGCCCCCGGTGGCGATCTCATTGCGGATCAACTGCTGGTCGATGAGGCGCTCGGCCGCCGGGCGCCGGTCCTGGACGCTTACGTTCAAGGGTTCCCGGTTCAGGAATTCGGTCAGGCGCAGATTCCGTTCGATATCGCTCAATTTGATGACTGACTTACCCACGATCACCGCGATCCGGTCGATCACGACTTGCGCCGGGAAGCCGGCCATCGAGACGACGAACAGGAGAGCGACGCGCATGTCAGAAAGTCTGCCCGATGGAGAAAAAGAATTGGATGTGCGACAGAGTTTGCCGAGTGCTTTGGCAGTAAGAAGGCAAAGACGATGGCGGAAGGTTCGGATTGCATTCCAGTAACTGCGTGGGCGTGCCGCTGAAACCATTGAACGACGGTGGATTGAGGGCATAGGCAAGGTCCAGCCGGAGCGGACCCACGGGGGTTTTGTAGCGGATTCCGAAGCCGGGAGCCTGCGCCGCGTAATCGAAATCCTGTAAGTCCCGCTGATGGTAACGGAACGAGATATCGCTCAGCTTATCGTAGACGTTGCCGGAATCCCAAAAAAAGACTCCTTGGATGTTTTCCCCCAACAGCGGGAAACGCAGCTCGACATTATTGAACAGCAGAGCGTTCCCTCCGAGCGGGAAACCCGTTGGGACCGAAGTCGGACCGCCGGGCACCAGCGAAGCGCCGATATCGCGCGGGCCGGCCTGATTGAATGCGAAGGCGCGCAAAGAATCGGCGCCCCCGCCGAAGAAGCGCTCTGGCAGCGGGACGGATTGGTCGGCAATCAGATCCGGACTAACGGAAAACGGCTCGATAATTCCGAAGCGGGTTTGGCGCGCCAGCACCATACGCGCTCCGATTTTATAGTAAGTGGCATTGCGTAACAACACGCGGGCAAAGCTCCGCTGCGAACCGAAAAACCGCCCGGCGACCGCCATATCGATGGTATTGAAGATCCCCCGAGTGGGATTGGCCGAATTGTCCCGCCGGTCCTGCGACAGATTCGCCGACAGCATCCCGATGCGTACCGGCTGAAGCAGTTGCGGCACCAGGAGCACCGGAATCACCACATCGCTCACGCTCACCCGCCGGTAGGCCATCTGCAGCAGGCCGGTCAGCGATTTGGAAAACTTATCCGAAATCTGCACCGATCCCTCTTCCCGCTTGGAGGCGAAGGTCCGTACGTTGAGGGTGTTGTCGTATAACAGCGAGTAAGTCAGGTCCAGTCCCTGAATGTTATGTATACGTGGCTGCAAATAACTGAGCGAGGCGCGCTTTTCGAGGGTGGAATATGCTCCCTTCAGGGTTATGGTGTGGCCGAGTCCCCAGACGTTCAAACGGCTCAAATCGAAGGAAAACTCGGGGCTGACTCCGGTGATGCCGCCTGGCGCGCCCAGCGTGGTGGTGCTGGGAGTGCCGAACTCCCCCACGATGGCGCCTACCCCGAGAGTCATCTGATAGCGGTCGGCTTCATCGAAGCTGTAAATCAGGTATTTGTGATCCTCGTCGCCATCGGGATCTTCAGTGGCCGTGTCCACACGCGCGAAAACGCCGAGGTTATAGAGCCTTTGCTGGCTATCAAGCTCCGCGATCGGGGAAAGCGGATCGCCCGCGGCGATACGGAGGGTTCGTTCCACCAGACTGCGACGGGTGGTATCCAGGCCGTTGAGGATTACGTCGCGCACATACTGCCGCGATCCCTCCACGATGGTATAAACCACATTGGCGCGGTGCGGAGCGGCGTCCGGTTGCCAGGTAGCCTGCACGGTGGCCGAGGCATATCCGCGCGACGTAAAGTAAGTCAGCATGTAATTGCGGTCGCGGGCCAGATTGGTTACCGCGAATGGCTGGCCGGGGATGGACGCCAGGTTAGTAGAAAGCTCGCGCTGAACCGCCGCGTCCACTCCGCGGAGATCCAGCTTATCCACAAACCATTGCGGCCCCTGGTCGATCGTGACGGTGACTGCCACCTGCCCTGGCTTTCCGCCGTAATCGTGCTTCACCGTGGTAGTTACTTTGACGTTACGGAAGCCATTGGATTGGTACAAGGCCATGATGTTTTGTTCGTCCCGGTGCTGGAACGCCTCGCTGTATCTTCCATGGCGCAGGTTGAAGGCCGCCGGGTGCATGAACATGCGGCCCGTAATGTCCGACCGGGGGAAATAGGTGTTGCCGTGGATCTCCAGGTGGACCAGTTTGTAGCGGGTACCTCTGGAAATTACGTATTGGATGGTTTCCAGGTCGTTTGCCGGACCTTGCACGCGGTAATCCACATTCACATCGTAGTATCCCTGGCTTTGAAAATAGTCTTCCAGGTTGCGCTTACCTTGCACCAGCAGGTCGGTGTAGACGGCGTTTTCCTCGAATACGGGCACATAGCGCTTCAGCACGCGGTGGGAGACTTTACTTTCCACCGCCGTCACTTTCACCTTAGGCCCGGGAGTAATGCTCATCACCGGCTGCACGCGGTTGATTTTGGAATCGTAGTTCAGGTCCTCGATTTCGGCGGTGGCCGTGAGCCGATCCTGTTTGGCGTATTTCTTCAGGATGCCCTCGGTGCCGCCGTTGGTGCGCGCCTCGGTCACCTGGCGCCACCAGTGAATAATGGGGATGCGCCAGCCGGTGGCCCGCAGCAGGGTGGCGTCGGAAAGGCCGGTCGTGCCATGGACGGCCGGCATTTCGTACTTGGCGCGCTTCTTTTCGTCCAGCCGGAAGGTCAGATAGACCTGCTCGGCCTTATCGTCGCGCTGGACCTGGGGGATTACCCCGGCATGGTAGAAGCCGTTGGCTTGCAGGGTGTTCTGGATGCTCTTTACGGCCGCGGCGACATCGGAATCGTGGAAGGGCGTGCCGAGCGAGAGCTGGCTGGCGGTGCGGACCTGCGCCTTATTGGGTGGCGAATTAACGCCTCCTTCTACTTTCACCTGCCCCACAAACCAGGCAAGCTGGACGACGAAGCGGACCACCACGGCATTGCCGGATAGCTCTCCTTCGGCCACAATGTCTTCAAAACGCCCGGTGGCAAACAGCCCGTCGATGGAGGCGGCCACATCGGCGTTGTGAAGCGGTTCGCCTTTCTTAATTGACAGTGCCTGGGCCAAGTCGGCGGGATCGAGCGGCTGCCGCGGCGAGAATTGAATGGCGGCAATGGTGCGGCCTTCAAACGCAGCCACTTGGGCCGGCGCCGGAAGGGCCAGAGCCAGCGCCACGAAAATCAGCCCAACCCCCCTCTGACGATACCCTGGCAAGCGAGCCCCATCGGTGCGCGCCTTAGATTGCAGACTCACTCCTCCCCGCTCGGCACGCCTCTTACCACAGTATAGAGGCGCGCCACGGTTGTCAGTGAGATTCGGAACAAGGCATGCCCGCGGAGGGCGGATACCGCGTGGCGCGGATTATGATCGCGGAGGGCGCCGCATGCGGCGGAGGTTTCCACGGGGAACGGCGGAGTGCGAATAGGAGCCGTGCCGGAGGGTGTATTCGTGAGTGAATTCTGCGCCAAACAGAAAAATTTGCACCGAATAATATACCCACGTCAGGAAGATGACCAGCGACCCGGCGGCGGCGTAGGCCGAGCCGATGCTGGCTTTCGACAAGTACAGCGCGATCAACCATTTGCCGGCGGTGAAGAGTGCCGCCGTGACCACCGCGCCGATCCACACATCGCTCCAGCGGATATGAATATCGGGAACCACTTTGAAGATCAGGGCGAACACCAGGGTCATCACCACGAGAGAAACGCAGGTGGCCAATCCGGCGGAAACGATGCCCGATGAGGGCAGGAACCGCAGCAGGAAGCGCACGGGCGTGGCAAACAGCGTGGTCAGAAAGAGCGAAACCGAGAGGATCAGGCCGGTGCCCAGCACCATCAGAAAGGCGGACAAACGCTCGCGGACCAGGCTGAGCAAGCCGCTTCCGTAGGGAGGCTTTACTTCCCAGACGGTATCCAGCGAGTCTCTCAGTTCCAGAAAAACGCCCGATGCGCCCACCAGCAGCGTCAGCATGCCCAGCACGCCGGCGATGATTCCGGTGGCCGGTTGCGAATTTTCCAGGACCGGGCGGATGATCTTGGTTCCGACATCGCCCATCAGGTTGCGGACCTGCCAGAGCAGCCCGCTGGCGATGAGGGTGCGCCGGAAAAAAACGCCCGCAAAGGAAACCACCAGGACGAGCAGGGGCGCCAGGGACAACAGGGTGTAGTAGGCGAGAGCGGCTCCCAGGCGGGGCGCGTCGATGGCGTTCCAGTTCTGCCAGCTTTGGGCGAAGAGCTTTTTCAAGCTGAAGGGGGCTGCGGGGCGGATGGGTTCCGGCAGGGCGACGGCCGATCCGGGCACCGGGACGTATAAGATTGGTTTGCCCGCCGCCTGCATGGAGCGGAGGAAATCGCGAGCGGCCGGGCTGGTACCGATGGCCGCGGCCCCATCCGGCGCGCCGGAGAGAGCCAGTGCGGAGTAGTCGGCTGGGGAGACAGGGTCGGAGGGTGCAGCCGACACGCCTGCGGCGGGAACGCGCGCGACGGAAATCACATCGATGCGGATTCCAGCTTCCTCCAGGGCGTGGATGGAGCGGGCCAACTCCGATTCACTCAGATCGGGGGGCACAAAGAAGGCCATCCGCTGGACGTGGGACGCTTCGGAATCCGGCACCGGTTTCCCTGAAAAGAAGTGCGCAAGCAGGATACCAATTGGGAAAGTAACAACCGGCGGATCAGCCTCTGGCTCCACTTTGCTTGCGGCGGACCAAAGCCGTGAAAACCAGCACCGTTTTCCGCCCCGCGCGCCGGCGGAGGCCCGTGAAGGCTTCAAGTTGGCTGCTCACGTGCAGTCTCAGAACGGCAGAAAGGTGGTTTCTGTGCTGAGTTACGCGTTAATCTTTCTCATAATCGCGTTGGTGGCGGCAATCCTGGGGTTTGGCGGAATTGCCGTTGCCGCTGCGGGCGTCGCCAAAATCCTGTTCTTTATCTTCATCGTGTTCTTTCTGGTTACTCTGGTGATGCACCTCGCGCGAAGAGTGTAGCGAATCCCGGCGGGAGCGGTCGCCGCCAGAAGGACGGCGGCGACCGATACCGCCGGCGGTCGATACCCAGCCGCCGATTACCCACCCGCCGATTACCCACCCATCTTGCCCACCTTCTCTGCCGCCTTCTCCAGATGACCGCCGAAGCCGTAGCGCATGGCGGAAAGCAGTTTGTCCTGGAAATCGGCCTCGCCGCGCGAAGCGAACCGCTGGTAGAGCGCGGCGGAAAGTACCGGCGTGGGCACGGACTCGTCGATGGCGGCCTTAATGGTCCAGCGGCCCTCGCCGGAATCCGATACCCGTCCGGCGAATTCGGAAAGATTCGGATCCTTCACCAGGCTGGCGGCGGTGAGATCCAGCAGCCAGGAGGCGATCACGCTGCCGCGCCTCCATACCTCGGCCACATCCCGGACGTTGAGATCGTACTGGTAGTGTTCGGGATCGCGCAGGGGCGTAGTTTCGGCGTCTACCGTGTCCTGCTTCTTCCCGACGTTGGCATCCCGCAGCACACTCAGCCCTTCGGCATAAGCGGCCATTACCCCGTACTCGATGCCGTTGTGCACCATCTTGACAAAGTGGCCGGCGCCCGAGGGGCCGCAGTGCAGGTAGCCCTGCTCCGAGGTGCCGTCGAGTTGCTCGCGGCCGGGCGTGCGCGGAATGTCGCCGCGGCCGGGCGCCAGGGTCGCGAAGATGGGGTCGAGGTGCTGGACGACATCCCTCTCCCCGCCGATCATCATGCAATAGCCGCGCTCCAGGCCCCACACGCCGCCGCTGGTTCCCACATCCACGTAGTGGATATGCTTCTCCGCCAGTTCCTTGGCGCGGCGGATGTCATCCACGTAGTAGGAATTGCCGCCATCGATCAGGATGTCTCCGGCCTCCAGATGCGGCAGAACACCGGCGATGGTTTTGTCTACCACCCCTGCCGGCACCATCATCCAGATGGCCCGGGGCTTGGTGAGTTTGGCGACGAATTCGCGGGGGGAGCCGCTTCCGATGGCATGCTCCTTCACCAATTCCTGCACCGCTTTCGGCGCCATGTCAAACACGACACACTCGTGTTTGTCCTTCAGAAGGCGCCGCACCATGTTGGCGCCCATCCGTCCCAGACCGATCATTCCGAGTTGCATTGATTACCTCTCGCGCTTGGAATTAGAGGGCCGCAGCCGGCCAAACCTCTCTACCTTGGAGTATCCGGAGCCGGCAAACGGTTCGGCCTGATTGTTTTCTTCCACACGTTGCCGCTGCCACGTAGTCACCGGCGGTTCCGGCCGGAAGGTGCGGAACTTTCCGGCCCCGGGTGCCGTCCGATAGGTGATCGCAAGCGTATGAAACATTGCCTTCGATGGTTGTTGCCGGGATTGTTGCCGGCCCTCGGCTGGCTGGCGCACGCGCAGGTGCTCACGTCCCAAAACGACAACGCCCGAACCAGCGCCAATCCGCACGAAAGCATCCTCACTCCGGCCAACGTCAACTCCCGGCAGTTCGGGAAGATTTTCTCCCTGCCCGTGGATGGCGATGTGTACTCCCAGCCGCTCTACCTTCCCAACATCGACGTTCCCGGCAAGGGACGCCACAATGTCTTATACGTGGCCACGGAGCACGACAGCGTGTACGCATTTGACGCCGATCGTCCCGCGGAGCCTTTGTGGCACGTGAGTTTTCTGAATTCCAAAGCGGGAGTTTCCACAGTTCCGGGAGCCGATGTCCTCTGCCCGTTCATCCGGCCGGAGATAGGCATCACTCCGACGCCGGCCATCGACCTGGAGAGCGGGACGCTCTACGTACTGGCGCGGACGAAGGTGAACCCGGGGCTTCTGAAAACGGATCGCTACACGCAATCGCTGCATGCCCTGGCAATCACTACCGGCCGTGAGAAGTTCGGTGGGCCGGCGGTCATTCGGGCGCCCGGCTTCGATGGCTTGCGCGAATTGCCGCGGGCCGGGCTGCTGCTGGCCGGCGGGCAGGTCTATCTGACTTGGGCGTCATCGTGCGATGTGGGTCCGTACCACGGCTGGGTGATGGCTTACGATGCCCACACACTGGCGCAGACCGCGGTATTCAATACTTCGCCGGGCGCATCCGAAAGCGGGATCTGGCAGAGCGACGCCGGTCCCGTGGCGGACAGCCAGGGGCACGTGTATTGCGCCACCGGCAATGGAGTCTTCCACGCCGGCCTGGATTGGGGCGACTCCCTGCTGAAACTCGCGCTGCAGGGCCACACCCTGGTGGTGCGCGACGCGTTCACACCCGGAAACCAGAGCCTGCTGAACCAGCGCGATCTCGACCTGGGATCGGGAGGACCCATGCTGGCGCCCGGCGGCCTGCTGCTGGTGGGCGGCAAGGATGGCAAACTTTACGTGCTCGATTCCGAGCATCTGAGCCAGCCGCGGCAGGTGTTGGAGTTTCGGGGCGGCCTCTACGCCGCGCCGGCTTATTGGAACGGGCACGTGTACGTATTGGCAAGCGGAGATTACCTGTCGGACTTTACATTGACGGCGGGCGGCTTATCGAAAACACCCACGGCTATGGGCCGGCAGCGGTTCGGGAACCCCGGCGCCACCCCGGCCCTCTCCGCCGACGGCAAGCGCAACGGCATCGTCTGGCTGATCGAAACCAAGGCGTGGAATGCAGAGGACCGGCCGGCGGTGCTGCACGCTTACGACGCCGCTAATGTGGACCACGAACTTTACAATACCGAGCAGATCCCCGGCCGCGACCGCGTGGGCAGAACGCTGCGGTTCACCATTCCGACGGTGGTGAACGGGCTGGTCTACGTGGAGGCCAAGGGCGAGGTGGACGTGTACGGCCGCTGGCCCTCCCGCTGAGGCGGCCGCTCGCCCGAAACGTGTGTCAATGGACGCGGTGGGCCGCCCAACGTCTCCCAGCCGCGCGCTTCCACCCAACGGCCCGCTGCCTGCTTCGATACGAGCGGCGGATAGACGGAATGTTTCTCGATCGTCTCCTGGGTAAGCCGCTGCGCTCGGCGGAAGAAGGCAAACAAAAGCTCGGCGTGATTACCGGTATCGCGGTTTTCGGCCTGGACACCCTGGGGTCCACCGCGTACGGCCCGGAAGCCGCGCTCACCATCCTGATCCCTCTGGGCACGGCAGCCGTCCGGTGGGTTGTTCCCATCAGCGTCTCGATTCTCGTGCTCCTGGCCATCGTCTGCTTCTCCTACTTGCAGACCATTCCGGCCTATCCGCAGGGCGGTGGTTCCTACCAGGTGGCGGGGCACAATCTGGGCCGCTCGTGGGGGCTGATGGCCGCTTCGGCGCTGATGCTGGATTACGTGCTGACAGTGGCCGTGGGCATCTCCGCGGGCGTGGGAGCGCTGGTGTCGGCAATTCCGAAATGGCAGCCGCACACGCTGGCGTTCGGCCTGGGCATCCTGCTCGTAATCACCCTGGTGAACCTGCGCGGGACGCGCGAGAGCGGCTCCATCTTCGCCGTGCCGACGTACCTTTTCGTGGTCTGCATGTTCGGCATTCTGGGCTGGGGCCTGTGGAAGAGCGTCGCCGGCGGCGGACATCCGATGGCGGTGATCGCGCCCCATCCCTTGGGTCCGTCGCACCCGGTCAGTGTGTGGCTGATGCTGAAGGCCTTCGCCGCGGGCTGTACGGCCATGACCGGCGTGGAAGCGGTGAGCAATGGGGTGATTACCTTCCGCGAGCCTCGCGCCAAAACTGCCAGCCGGACGCTGATGCTGATTGGCGGCATCCTCACCCTGATGCTGGCTGGCGTCGCGTTGCTCTGCCGGGCCTACCGGATCGGCGCCACTGAGCCGGGGCGGAGCGGTTACCAGAGCGTGCTTTCGCAGTTAACCGCTGCGATTGCCGGGAAGGGCTGGCTGTATTACGTGACCATGGCCGCGATTTTGCTGGTGCTGGCGCTCCAGGCCGATACGGCCTTCGCCGGTTTTCCGCGGCTGTGCAGCGTGCTGGCACGCGACCGGTATCTGCCGCGGGCCTTCGCCAATCGCGGAAGGCGCCTCACGTTCACCCTGGGAATCGTGGTGCTCGCGGTGCTGGCGGGCGGCCTGCTGGTGCTCTTTGGCGCGGTCACCGACCGCCTGATTCCCCTGTTCGCCATCGGCGCCTTCCTGGCGTTCACTCTGTCGCAGGCCGGGATGGTGGCGCACTGGCGGCGGGAAGGCGGCCGCCACGCGCGGAAGAGCGCGGCCGTGAATGCCCTGGGCGCGCTGGCCACCGGCACGGCGCTGATGGTGATCGTGGTCTCCAAGTTTGCCAGGGGGGCATGGGTGACCCTGCTGCTGATTCCCGCCATCCTGCTGCTGATGCGCTCCATCCACCGCTACGAGACGCGCGTGGCGCGGGAGTTGGCCGCCGCTGGGCCATTGCCTCTGAATGATCTGTCCGCTCCGCTGGTGGTGGTCCCCATAGAGAACTGGGACAAGGCTTCGCAGCGCGCCCTGCGCTTCGCGCTCTCGATTTCCAAAAACGTGCGGGCCGTGCACGTGGAGGCCGAAAACGCCGAAAACAAGCGCTCCGATCTGCGGAAGCAATGGACCGAGTGGGTGAAAGCGCCGGCCCGGAGTCGCGGGCTCGGCGCGCCGGAGCTGGTGGTGCTTCCCTCGCCCTACCGCGTGGTAGTGAAGGCCGTGCTGGACTATATCCTGGACCTGGAACGTAAGGATCCCGAGCACCAGATCGCGGTCATCGTGCCAAGTGTGATCGAGCGCCGCTGGTACCACCGCCTGCTGCACACGCAACGCGGTGAGTTGTTAACCGCCCTGCTGCTGCTGAACGGACATGGGCGCATCTCCATCGTCAACGTGCCGTGGCATTTGCGGGCCTGAGCAAGCCCACTCGCCGCGCTCAGTACACCAGCGTGAATCCGCCGTCGGGGCGCGCAATGGCCGCCACCAGGCTCCATGCAGGGACGCCATCGGCACGTCCCTCGGGGCCTTCGGCGTCGCCCCTGTCATCGAAAATCCGCCAGGCGGCCGAACCGCCCTTGCCCCAGCTCATCCCTTCCGCCCAGGCTACCAGCGTTTCGCCGCGCGAGTTGCGGGCGATGCTCGGGTACTTGCGGCTTCTGGCCTCCCCGGGAATCGCAACCGGTGCAGCGATCTGGCCGGTGGACGGATTGACGGTTCCGAACCATACGTTGCCCATGGTCTCCCAAGCAGCCAGAATCCCAGCCGGACTTTCGGAAAGGCTCTCCATGCTCATGGTGCAGGCGCCGATGTTCCACTGGGAAATGTCCGCGCCGCGAAAGGTCTGGCCGCAGTCCCCGGAGTAGAGCAGATACATATCGCGGTGCACCTGGGCAGTGGCCGAGCGATACAGCACATACAGGTTGCCCTGGCGGTCGGCCAGGGCGTTCATGCCGCAGCAGCCGCAGGCGCCGGTGAGTTGGTCGAAGGCGGGCTTTTCCGGCGCAAAGGTACGGCCATCGTCGCTGGAGCGCGCCACCCACACCCGCCGGTTGCCCTCGCCTTCGGTGCCGGGCGCGGGCGCATGCCAGAACACGTAGACATTGCCGGCGCGATCGGCGGCGATGGCTCCGCCGCCATTCAGGCCATACGCCGCCTGGATCAGGTTGCGCTCCGGCTCAAACGCGGTTCCGGCGTCGTTGAGACGGGCAAACAGCATGGGTTGCTTCATCCAGGGTTTCGTGACGCCCGGACGATCCACCTCGTAGGTGCTGTTCCAGGCGACATAGACCCATCCGTTCCGGCCGAGGGCCAGATGCGCCCCGCGGATGTTGCCGGTCGCGATGGCGCTCCCCGCATGGCTGTTCACCTGGATGGGTGCGGAGAAGGTGGCGCCACCGTCGGAGGAGCGGACATAGTACAGGTCGCCGTGTGCCGCGGGGCCACGGAAATACACCATATGCAGGACGCCCGCGGCGTCCATTGCTATTTGCGGTTGGATGCCGCCGTTCGGCACCCGCACAATTCTGACCGGCACCGGCGAAACGGTGCGGGCGGCTCGTCCGGCGGGGGCAAACCAAACCAGCGCCAGCATGGCACACACCGCGGCGCCCCCGGTGGCAATGGGTCTCCAACAGGCGCGAGAAGTGCTCTCCATCCTGGCTTCGAGTATATCCCCAAAGAAGCTGAGATACGCCGCCACAGGCCGCGCCAGCCGCACCAGTGAAGCCGTCATACCGGTTCCGCGAAGTGGTAATCTAACCTTCGCAACGGATTTGAATCGACTCGTGGTGGCCGCCACCGTGGCCGACTCGAGAAATCCCAGGTGCCGAGCAAGATCATCACGCTCCGGTTTCAGCCCCTGGTAGTCTGCCTGAGAATCGCGCCTCCTCGGCCAGATTAGCACTGGAAAATCCTGCCGGGTTGCATAGTCGTTACTAACCGTGCAACGGCGATTAGCCGGTATTTTAATCCCGATGAACCGGTCCATTCTGTGCACGAGGCAGGTCTTCGCCCTGCCACAAGCGCGGGATGAAGCCTATGAGGGGCCGGCTGGGGCCGCAAACTTAAATTCTTAGTGTGTGAACCAGCCGGGGCCGACGGTCAGATGATGGCTGATGGAGTCGGGGACGACCAAGAAGAGCAGGAAGCCGATGATGCCGTGGGCGATCCCCAGGAAATAAAGGTTGTGGTGGCGGCGGTAGAGGCGGGCGGCGCAGTAGCCCAGGGGGAGGGTGACGCTCATCAGGAACCAGTTGGGCAGGTGGGCGCCCGAGAACAGGGCGGCGGCGGCCAAGGGGGCGGCGCGGGGGGAAAGCACGCGGTCAAAGCGGTTGAGGAAGTAGCCGTTGAGGACGTATTGCTGGAAGATACCCCAGGGTACATAGGCGCCC
>DATJRE010000281.1:0-8703 GCA_035505095.1 Bryobacteraceae bacterium
GCTCATGCCGGCCAGCGCCCCGGCCAGCGCGGCACCGTACTCGTGGCCAAACTGGCCGCGGACACCCCAGCCGATGGATACCGAAAGGCCGGTCAGCAGAACCAACGGCCAGGTGATGGAAGGTGACGGAATCAGTTTCACGGGAGTTCTCAAGTCGTCCGGAAAGCAACTCGATTATAGTCCCGTGCCGGCCGCGGACAAATAGCTGCCGCCTCCCTTCCTCACGCGCGACCGGGTCACCCTCCGCCGACCAGGTGGTGCGGGCGCCCGCCGCATCGCGATTGCATTTCAGCCCTTGCCCCGGGGCCGGCATGTGGTGCAGCCGCGCCGGAGCCCCGCCGTTGTTGCCGACCAACACATCCACGCGGCCGTCGTCTTTGTACGCAAACGGCAGCAGCGGCTCCTTATAGTTCACCTGCTGCGCGTAGTCGCCGATCCTGTCGTCGGGATGGCGAGCCGACCTCGCCGCTCGTGCCGCCGTCGCGCCAGCCTTCCCTCATCTCCGCCGCTGCTATCCTAATTACCAGCCATGTCCCTGCGCCTGGTCTGCTTGATCCCGCTGGCCCTGGCTCTGAGCCTGAGGGCGGACAGCCCCTGGGCCGTCGCCCGCGACGGGAACATGGAGGTCTATTCCCATCGCAGCGCAGAGGATGCCGGCGCCGCTCTCGCCTGGCTGGAGCAATTGCGGTCCCTTGTCAAGGACCGTCTCGGCCTCGACTTGCCCAATGATCGCCCCGTTTCCGTCTTCGGCTTCCAATCCAGGAGTGAATACGAACCCTATCGTCTGCGTGCCACAACCGATGCCTACTACGTCGCCACCGACGGTCACGACTACATCGTGCTGCCCCTGTCGGGAACCCGCAGCCTGGCCACCGCCGCCCATGAATACGCCCACCTGGTGTCGCACGCGGCCGGCGGCCACCTACCACCGTGGCTTGGCGAAGGGCTGGCCGACGTCTTCTCCACGGTTCGCTTCACCCGCTCCGGCCCGCAACTGGGCGGCGAGCCGTTCGAACGCCTGCTGATCCTGCGCAATCGCCGATGGCTGCCCTTGCAGACTCTGCTTTCCCTGCCCGCCGATTCCCCGCTTCGGAACACCCGCGCCGGCTCCGACATTTTTTATGCCCAGAGCTGGGCCTTGACGGAAATGCTCTTGATGTCCCCCTCCTACGCGCCCCGGTTTCTGCGCCTCGTCATGGCGCTTTCACGCAGCCCGGCGGCGCTTCCGGCGGGAACGGATTCCGCCCAATTGCTCCAGGCCACCTACGGCAAGCCTCTGGCCGACATCACTCGCGATCTGGTTGCCTGGGTGCGCCATCACCACTCCAAGCCCATGCCCCTCGGGCCGCCGCGGGAAGCCAACCGGCCCACGTTCCAGACGGCCGAAGTGCCGGGCGCCGCGGTTCAAATCAAGCTCGCCGGCATGCTCCTCGCCGTGGGAGATTTGGCAGCGTCCGAAGCCGTGTATCGCCAGGCCGCCCTGGCCGCACCCGAAGATCCTGCGGTTCTGGGAGGCTTGGCTGCCATCGCCTTGAAGAATGGCCGGGCGGAGGAAGCCCGAGGCCTCTTCACCAGAGCGCTCGCCGGTGGCCTCGCCGACGCCGACCTGTGCTACCGCTATGCCGATTTGCTGGATCGTGCCGGCCGTCCCGCGGACGAGCGCCGCGCCGCACTGGAGCGCGCCGTAGCTCTGCAGCCCGGCTTCGATGACGCCCGCTACACGTTGGCGCTCCTGGAGAAAAACCAGGGCCACGACGAGGCAGCGCTGGCCGATTTGCGCGCCCTGCGCACGGTGCCTCCCGCGCGCGCCTATCATTATTGGCTGGCCACGGCAGACGTCCTCATCGGTCTGGGCCGCAACCAGGAAGCGGTCAGCGCCGCCGGTCAGGCAGCCGAATTGGCTTCCGATGCCGATCAGCGCGCCCACGCCGTCCAACTGGTGTACACCGCCCAGACTCACCTGGCCGTGCGTTTCGTCCGCGATGATTCAGGAAAGCTGAAACTGGTCACCACCCGCACTCCCAACGACGGCACCGATTTCAACCCCTTTATCGAGCCCACCGATGACCTCCGCCGCGTCGAAGGCAGATTGCGTGAAATCGACTGCCGCGATCCTGTGACTCGCATGGTCATCGACACCGATACCGGCCGTCTGACCGTCGCCATCCCGGACCCCTCCCACGTTCAGATGCGCAACGCACCGCCGGAGTTTGTCTGTGGACCGCAGCCGCTGGTCCAGGTAACCATCCAGTACGCTGCCAGCGCCGCCATCCCCGATAGCGACGGTATCGTCCGCGGCATGAGTTTCCGCTAGGTTTCCGACCGCGTGATTCGGTTCGCCTGCCTGCCTGACGCGCGGCTGATCATCGAATCGGAGCCGCGACCATGATCGAGTGGTCCGCTAATGGGAACAAATTTCGCGGCCGTAGCACTAATGCGCGGATGGGGTTCGGGCCGTTGTGGCCACGGTCCCGGTCGGCGGAGGAAGCCGACCCGCTTTTCGGGCGGACCGGAGCCGGCTTACGGCCGGGAAGCCATCATGAGGCCGGTGATTCCCGGCAAAGGCACGTGGCCGACGTCCTCGAAACCGGCGTCGCGCAGCCAGGCAGCGTATTCCGGCTGGCTGTAACTGCTTCCGCCGGCGGTGCCCACCAGCATGTTCAGGGCGAAGAGAGCGGCGAAGCGGGGAGCGGTTTTGTCGGGCTCCAGGATGAAGTCCTGGATGACGATGCGGCCGCCGGAGGCCAGAGCCTCGCGGCAGCGGCCGAACAGGTCGAGGTTTTCGGCGGGGCTGAGCATATGGCAGATGGCGGAGAGGAAGACCAGGCCGTAACCTTCGCCCAGCTTATCGGAGCGCAGATCGCCGGTGCGGACGGTGACGCGGTCTGCGACGCCGGCTTCGCGGATGTGGCGTTGGGCGATGGAGATGACGGCGGGTTGATCGAGGATCTCGGCGCGCAGGGCGGAATTGGCTTGGGCGAAGGCGATGGAATAGGCGCCCGAACCGCCTCCGACGTCCAGCATGCGAGTGATGCCGGCCGCACCGACCGCGCGCACCACGAGCGGGGCGCGTTCAGAGGCGTTGCGGTGCATGGCGGCGATGAAGGCTTCGGTCCAATCCTGGAGACGGCCGCCGGGTTCCTCGCGAGCCACCGCGGAGCCCGAACGCACGCAATCGGTGAGGGTGGACCAGCGATGCCACAGGTGGGCAGTGTGGAGCAAGGCGGGCCGGGCGTTGTCCGGGGAGCCGGCGGTGAAATAGCGGGCCGGGGCGGGCGAGTTGTAATAGACGCCCTCGCGCTTGACCAGCAGGTGGAGGGAGGCCAGGGCGTTCAGCAGCATCCCGGTGGAGCGCGGGGCGGCGCCGAGACGGGCGGCTACGGCTTCGGAGGCGGCGCCAGCGCCGATGGCGGTGAAGAGATCGAGCTCCAGTGCGGTGAGGATGGCACGGCTCTGCTGAAACCCGCGGATGCGATCCTGTAAGTCGTCGGGAAGGACGCCGGCGGCTTCGCGGGCGCGCCGCGCGGCGATCATCTTTTCGCGGTTGGCGTGGATCTCCGCACGCACGGCGGCGGGGTCGGTGCGCAGCAGGCGCTCGACCGGATGGCCCTCCTGAAAGTGCGCGCGAACGATCTCCGGCACGTCTGCCGGAGTGACACCCGAGTACCAGGCGCCTTCGGGATAGACCACCAGGTTCGGGCCCTGCTCGCACAAGCCCAGGGAGCCGCATTCGGTGACCTGGACCTGGTCGTCCAGCCCCTGGGCGGCGATCTCCCGGCGCAATGATTCGAGGATGGGAGCAGATCCCCGCGCCGCGCAGCACGGCACGCCTTCGGGCTTCTGATGGTTGCAGATAAATACGTGCAATCGGAAGGGCTGCATGATGGCTTCTCCAATTTCACAGTAACAGATTCGGTTAGCGGATTTTGGGGCGAACTCCGCGGGAGGAGGGTGAACCCCGGAGGGCTGTGCGCCGGTTATCGGACACGGCGGTGGTAACGGGTTGGGGTCAGCGGGAGCGCGGGCGGCCGCGATTGCTGCCGCGGCCGTGGCGGCGCGGACCGCTTGGGGGATGGGTGCGGGGATGCGCGCTGTGGCCGTGCTCCTGGTCGACGGTCTGGCGGAACATGGAGTAGTGGCGTTTCAGGCGCTCGACGTAATCCGGCGACTCGATCAATGTCCGGAACAGACTTAGAAGCGCCGGCGAGGATTGGGTCTGTGGACCGAGCGGATTGAGGCTCGGACCTATCATTTCGATGGGGTCGCAGTGGGGTCCCCAGGCACGATAGAATTCGGCATTCTCCCAACCATAGCTGATGGTGGCGAAGATCTTTCCCCATCCGGTCTCCGGCCGCAGGACGGCGATCATGACGCGCCGGCAGTCACAGTGCGGCTCGTCGCAATACATTTCGATGAAGCCGTATTCGCCATCCGGAAGGCCCGGCAGGCCGGACACCCGGAGGGACCTGGTCTCGCGGGGTCCTATCTCGGGAAACCGGTCCATAAAGGGACGCATCGGCATTTCGATTCACCTCCAGCCGCGGGCTACCCCCGCGGAGCGATCACCAGGCCGGCGGCGCCCACAATTCCGGATTTGTCGGCGACCTGTTGCTCGACGATGGGAACTTCGCGGGCCAGCAAGCCTAGCGAGCGGCGCCAGACCTCTTCCTGCAAGGGGACCAGGAGGTCCGCGCCGGCATCGGCAATGTGGCCTCCCAAAATCACCAGTTCGGGGTCGAAGACGTGCAGCAGACCGGCGATGCCCGCGCCGAGGCCGCGGATGGCGCGGGTGACAATGCCCTGGGCGAGGTCGTCGCCCTCCCGCGCGGCTTGAAAGATGGTGCGGCAGGAGGCCAGTTGGGGCTGCTCGCGGAACAGCCGCGTGAGGGAGGACGAGCAGCCGCGATGGACTGCGGACCAAGCCTCGCCCTCGATGGCGCGGGCGGAAAAAACGGTTTCCAGGCAGCCGCGATTGCCGCACATGCACATGGCGCCATCGGGGTCTACGGTGATGTGTCCCAGGTGGCCGGCCACGCCGGTATGGCCGCGCAGCAGGTGGCCGCCGGCAATGACCGCGCCGCCCACGCCGCGGCCGAGCGTCAACATGATGACGTTCTCGTGGCCGCGCGCGGCGCCCCACACCATTTCGCCGGCCATGGCGACGCGGGCGTCGTTATCGGCGAACACCGGCACGTCCGCGGGCATTCCGACCATGTCGCTAAGGCGCAGCCCCTCCAGGAAATGGAGCGGCCCCGGCAGCAGTTCGACGCGCGTGCTATCGGGGTTGATGATGCCTTTGCAGCCCACGCCGACGCCGGCCGGCGCCGACGTGGCCTCCAGCAGCCAGCGGATGGCCTCCTGCAGGGAGGGCAGAAAGACATCCAGGTCGCCCGGCGTTTGGATGGTCCGCGAAGCCAGGATGGCGCCGTGCTCATCCACCATGCCGGCCTTGATCTGTGCCCCGCCGATATCGATGCCCAATACCACCATGTGCGCCTCCTCAAGCTCCCGTAATCCGCCACCCGCCATCCACGGCCAGCACTTCGCCGGTAATCGGCCGGGCGTCTTCGCTGAGCAGGAACAGCGCCGCGCGGGCCGCGTCCTCCGCTTCGATCATGCCGCTCGAAAGCGGCTGCTTTTTGCGTAGAAACTCGCCCAGTTGTCCAGCGGCGGCGCGCTCGCTGGCGGGCGTGCGGACCAGGCCGGGGGCGATGGCGTTCACGCGGATCTTGTGGGGCGCATAGTAGGCCGCCATCGAACGGCTCATGGCGGCGATGGCGCCTTTGGCCGCGGCATACGCGTGGGTGTCGAAATGGCGCGGCTCGGGAGAGTCGGCCAGAATGCTGCCGGTATTAACGATGGCGCCGCGAATGCCAGCTTCGGAGACCTCCTGCTGGAGCATCCGGGCGGTCACCGCGCGGCACATCAGGAAAGTGGTTTTCAGGTTGTGCGCCAGGGTCAGTTCCCAGCCTTCGTCGCTGCACTCGTGGACGGGGCCATCGCCGAAGCGCCTGCCGCTGAGCCCGGCGGCGTTGAAAAGGGCATCCACGCGGCCGAACCGGGACAGGCATTGGGACAGCACCGAATCGGCGGAGGCGCCGCGGGCGAGGTCGCCCACCCAGCATTCGGCGCCGGTTTCAGCCGCCAACTCCCAGGCGGATGCGTCATCACCCGACGCCACCACGACGCGCGCGCCGCCGGCGGCCGCCTGCCGCACCGCCGCCGCGGCGATGCCGGTGGAACCGGTGACAATCAGGACGCTGCCCCGCAGATTAGCCACAAATTTACTGTAGCAATGTCACGCGGGTTTGACGCGTGATCGCATTGTTTCGCGGCGGTGACAGAGAGCGGCGGGAGGGGTTCGCCGGTTTGCGGTTGGCGGTTTGCGGGGGCCACGTGGCGGCGCGGTTGGACGAACGCGGGGCCTCGGCGGGGAGGCCACGCATGGAAAGGGTTCGGCAGACACGGTCGCGCGGGGGCGCGGGCTTACTGTTTTCGGATGGTGTATACCCAATCGTTCAGGCCGAATTCGGCGGTGGTTGGGTCAACGAAATGGAAATCCAGCTCATTGGAGCAGCCGGTCTGGAGAGATTTCCAGTGCGAACCGCGAAATCCCAACTTCTGCGCGAGTTTCAGCGGGTCGACAGACAGATCGCGGCGGTGCATTTCATCGAAGGCGCCTTGAAACAAGCCGTCGGCGGGAATATCGACCAGCTTGTAGCGGGGGCCTTGGCAGGCCAGAATGCCGGGGCCGGCGATCGCCCGGGGTCCGAAAACCATGGTGTTGCCGACGAGCGATTTCATCTCGGCAGGGTCAGGGCGCTGATTCGGCTCGGCCCAGGGGGCTTCGACGGCGGTGGCGATTTTCCAGGTTCCCAGGAAGGGGGGATCGGCGGCCATGGCCGGCAGAAGGGTTGCACCTGCCAGGATTACGAGGGCCAGCGGCCGCGCGGCCAGGGCCAAGGCAGGCGATTTCACGAAACCTCCGATCGCAGAAGAGCATAACATAGCAGCGCTAATTCCTTCGGGCTGCGGTTAGCGTTCCACGATGGCGCGCTGGGTCATCTCGCAGCCCTGGCGGACGTCCAGGTTTTTGCCGGTGTGTCCCCAGAGCTGGCAATCGTGGACGGTGGCGGCGCCGCCTTGGAACAGCATCACGCCGGCGTCATGATTCTCGTAGATTTGGGAGCGGCGGATCAGGGCATCGCCGTTTTCCCAGACGGCCACGCCGAGGCGGGCGTCGCCGAAGATCTCGCATTCGTCGAGAGTGCCGCGTCCTTCGGAGTGCACCAGCACACCCCCCTGGCGGCCGTGGTGGATGCGGCAGCGGCGCAAGAGCGGGTCGGCCGCTTGGGTGATCTCGACGCCGGCCAGGGTGTTGGAGAAGATATCACAGGATTCGAAAGTGCCGCTGCCGTGGTTGGAAGCCATCACACCGCCGCCCTGGCCTTCGTGGATGGAGCAGTGGCGCACGACCGGGTCGCCGCCCTCCTTGACTTCCACGCCGGACAGAGCGTTGGCGGCGATATCGCATTCCTCGAAGGTGCCGCGCCCGTACTGCGAGACCAGCAGGCCGCCCTGCTCCTGCTCGCGGATCGCGCAGCGGCGGACGAGCGGGTTGCCGATGCCCTTGACTTCCACGCCGGAGAGGGCGTTGGCGAAGATGTTGCACTCTTCGAAGGCGCCGCGCCCGTTGCCCGCCACCAGCACGCCGGCGCTCTTATTGTGATGAATGGAGCATTGGCGCACCACCGGGTCTGCGCCGCTATCGACCTGCAATCCGGAGAGCTGGGAATTGAAGATGTCGCACTCCTCGAAAGTGCCGCGGCCGCGATTGAACACCGTGACGCCGCCGGAGATGCGGCAGCGGCGGAAGCTGGGGTCGCTGGCATCCCGGACCTCCACGGCGCACAGGGTGTTGTCGGAGAACTCGCACTCCTCGAACAGGCCGACCGCCGCCTTGTAGACCAGCACACCGCTCTGCTCGCCGTGATGGATGCGGCAGCGGCGTACGACCGGGTCGGCATTGGGACCGTAGACCGCCAGGCAGGCCAGCGAATTACTAGAGATGTCGCATTGGTTGAGGAAAAGGCGGCTGTGCACCTCGACGCCGAAGCACTCGACGCCGCGGGCGCCGGCAGTGCAGCGGAACGCCAGGCCGGTGACGGCGGCGATCTGGGCATAGGCCAGCAGGCAGGCAGCAACGTCGCTTTCCACGACCACGCTGCCGGGCGGGCCATCGGCAACAATTTCGACGGGCCGGTCAATCACCAGCGCCTCGCGATAGAAGCCCGGCCGCACGCGGATGATTGCCGAGCACGGGGCTGCGCGGAGGGCTTCGGCGATGGCGGCGAACTGGCCGCTGCCATCGGCGGCAACCAGCAGTTCCTGGCGGGGAACGCCGGGAGTCTGGGGCATCAGGGCGAGCATTTCCTGGGTTTTCTCGGTCATGAAGCCCTCGCGGATGGCGCGCATGCGAACCCGGCCGCAACGATCCTGGCGGATGGGTGTACGCAGATCCTCTGGGGTGACGTCGCGCGGGATTCGGAAGCGCCCGGTATCCTGCAAGCCAGGATTTTCAAACTTCCCGGTCATCATCTCTGTCATGGGCGACAAGGGCGGCTTATTGGGATTTGCCAGCGGAAACATTTCGAAGCGCCCGGTCTGCATAAGATTACCCATCAGGTTTACCCCTTGTTGGTG
>DATJRE010000282.1:0-3666 GCA_035505095.1 Bryobacteraceae bacterium
GTAATCGTGCCGGCGGCCATCCGCGCGGGCATTATGGCCAAGCCCGCGGAGGGGCGCAAAAAGGGTGACCCCAAGCGCGACAAGGCCACGGCCATAAACTTCCAAGCGTTCCGAAGGACGTTCGGTACATGGATGCAGCGGACGGGCGCCTCGGTGAAGGACGTCCAGGGTGCCATGCGCCACAGTACACCGGACCAAACCCTGAAGGTCTACATGCGGGAGATCCCGGCCGGCGTGCGCGCCGCTGTGGACGACCTGGACCGGCTGCTGAATGAGAAGCGCGGGCTGGGCGAGGCGAAGCCAGAAGGGCCGATCCAATAGACAGCCCCGCCCTCCGCGCGGGCGACCAGCCCCATTTCGGCGCGCGCCCCGAAACTTTTCTCCGAAAATACTGCACACAACTGCACACAAGTTTTAAGCCTGCGCCTTAACCAAGATCCCTGTAACTTTTTGAGTTATTTAGCTTTATGTGGTACGCCCGAGTGGATTCGAACCACCGACCTTTTGCTCCGGAGGCAAACGCTCTATCCAACTGAGCTACGGGCGCACAAAATCAATGACTTACCAACATGGACGCCCAATTTCCGCTTGCCTGCGAGGTCGGCATTGAACGTCACAGCAACAGTTTATCACCGAACGCCGATACCTGAATATGCTCGGTCACGCCAGCCGCGGCTTTGTAGTATCCGCAAGCCTTTAAAGGATTTCAGGGAGCGATGGGCAGGGCCGGCGAGTTGGAAGCGGCTCCTCTCGGGAGACGCTTGTGGATGACTCGCACGCCGTCCTTATAGCCGGCGTGAGAGACGTGCAGCTTGTGATAGAGCGTGCCCGATGACGCCAGGAAAGCGCGCGTCTCGACGGACCGCCGCGCCGCTGCACGTTGGCCGAGGCAACTCATGTTCCTGGGTTTGCCTGGCTTGGCGGCACATCGCGTCGACATTCGCGGCCGAAGCCCTTTTCAACTCCCCGGCCAGATCGTACCAACGCCGGTCCATTTCGTTCGGCATGTAGTTTTCGAAGGCCGTTGAAACGAGGCCCTCGACCGCGAGGTCCGCTCCCACACGATAGCGGGTCCGATTCGACATCGGGCCACGCGTTGGCAGGCCGGTGAACCCGGGCGCGCCCCGGTGAATCTCGCCGCCAAGGAATTGCAGTTGGTTCGGTGCTCTCGCGGGAACGCTTGCTGGCCCGCGTCTGGCACGACCAGCCCTTCATCGGACCGCGCACCGTAGAAGTCCACCTTGCCTGGCTACGCCAAAAGTTCGAAGACAATCCACAGATGCCCCGGCACATCACCACCGTGCGCGGGGAGGGCTACTCGGAGGGTGCTTGCCGGGCTCGACCTGGCGGCCGAGGCCATCGAAAGAACCGCCGAAGCGATCGGAACCAACATCGAACAGGCTGAACGGCAAGAGGTGAATCGGGCCAAACAACTGGTCTTCCCGATGGCTTCCAAACAGACCATTTCCAAAATGTATGTGCTCATGGATGGTACAGTAGTGCCGGTTGTCCCCACCGAAGCGCAGGGCCGCATCGGCAAAATCGAGGACCAACGCGCCCGTACGAAAGAATGCAAGCTCGGTTGTGTGTTCACGCAGACCACGGTCGACGAGGAGGGCAGACCCATTCGTGATCCGGACTCCACCACCTACAGAGGGGCCATCGAAACCGCCGAGGAGTTTGCATTGCGCATCTATACCGAAGCTTGGCGCCGAGGTTGGGAGTGGGCCAGTCTGCGGATTGTGATCGGCGACGGTGCTGTCTGGATCTGGAACCTCGCCGACCTCCACTTTCCCGGAGCCGTCCAGATCGTCGATCTCTATCATGCCAGGCAGCATCTGTGGGCAGTCGGCGCGCTATTGTTTCCCAACGATTCAGCCCGACAAGAACGTTGGATGGTTTCCCCTCAACGCCTGCTCGATCAGGGCCGGATTGAGCATCTCGTCAAGCGTCTCCGGAACATCCTATCTGAAAACGAAGAGGTCGTCCAGGATCTCTCCTCGGAAGCCGAATACTTCGAAAGGAATGCGTCACGGATACGCTACCCAGAGTTTCGCAAGCTTGGTTTATCCGTGGGTTCCGGGGTGGTAGAAGCCGGGTGTAAAACGGTGATCGGCTCCCGATTGAAGTGCTCCGGCATGTTCTGGACCGTCGACGGCGCCAACGTCATAATCGCCCTTCGCCGCTCTCTACTCAACGGCCGGTTCGAAAATTATTGGGAGCCAGCCCACCCTGCTTGAAAATGCGTCATCTTTATGTCGCACACCCGCGTTGACAAGGCCCCCGCTCTACCTACCGAACAACTCCAATATCTCCGGCATCGCATCCGCCGGCACCCGCAACGCGGCCTGCACCCTCTCGCCATCCCGTCGCACATCCGCGGCCTTCAGAATCGCCGCCAGCTCCTTCTGCCGCGCCACACCAGCGGCGGCCAGCGACAGAAAGGCTCGCAGGGTCTCCTCCAGATGATTCGCGGCCCCGGGAGTAGCGCATTGTGCAGCGAAATCCAGTTGCATGGGCGGTTCCGCCCGCAGGCCCACCGTGGCGAACTGCGCCAGCCACAGCAGGCGATTCAGATTCGACGCGTCGCCCGTCAGCGGCAAATTCACACCGCCGCGCGTGGCGGCCCAGATCTCGTGGCCGGCCGCGCCCGCCTCAGCTTGCGCCAGCAGATCTTTCGATCCCGGTGCGCCCGAACGCCGTTGGGCCAGCGCCGCCTGCACCAGCGCCGCGGACCCGGAGAGCATCAGGTTCCCTCCGGCCAGCGTCGCTCCGGGAGCGGCCTCCCGAAAATGTCCCCGCGCGATCAGCAGCAAATCCGCGCCGTTGAAAACCAGCAACAGGTCCGAAGCGTCCCGGAACGGTTGGAGGAACGCCACAGCCGAAGCCGGCAGGCGCGGATAGAGCGGCGAAGCCCGCAATGCCTCCAGCCGGGCGCCGGCCAGAACCATCGTGCCCGGCGGAACGCACTGGGCAATCTCACGGGGAATCGCGGGCGGAGGTCCCGTGCGGCATGCAGCCGCCGCCGCGGCAAGCGCCAGGAGCGCGGCCCACGGGCGCTGCTTCATCGGGGGCATCCACTGGCGATTCTATCACTGGCCCGCCGCCGGCTCGGCCACCAGCTTCACGGTCCTCCGCATCCGCACGGTCACCGGACCGAGCAGCCCCGAAGGCATCAGCGGTGAATCGGCGGTCCACTTGGTGATGTTGGTGTGGGTGAGCCGCTCGGCCGCCGGCAGGCGTTGGTCGCCAATCAGGCGGTTCGGCCAGAGGTTGGTCACCTCCACCTCCACATCGTTCCAACCCGGCTTGGCGGCGCTGCCCAGCGCCACGCGGAAGGGCTTCTTCCACAGCACCCCCAGGTCGCGGCCGTTCCAGCGCACGCGGGCAATCTCCCGCACTTCGCCCAAGTCGAGTGCCGCATTGGGCGCGAAATCGCCCGCCGGAAGCTCCATGCGGGTGCTGTACTTAGCCGTCCCCGAATAGTAGCGGATGCCGGGATCGGCATTCTCCGTCCAGGATGCCAGCCGGTCGAAACTCACGCTCGCCGGTGCGCCCCAGCCGGGCGTGAATTCCACGCGCCACGGCCCCGCCACCGCCGCCGGTTCGGGAACCGCCGGCACCTCGGCGGTCTCCACGGAGCCATCCGAAAGCCGCACCTGGTAG
>DATJRE010000283.1:0-5641 GCA_035505095.1 Bryobacteraceae bacterium
GAAGCGCGCGGACCGGGAGGAGCCACCAAGGTCTGAGTTTTACGATCTTGTTTCATTGAGGATTGGCCGATTTTATAACAAGGCGAGCATCAAATGCCGGACGTTACCGAGGGCCCCTGGTGAGCGGGCAGGGCGGCGTCATTTCGGTTCCGGCACTTTGGGTGTTCCATAGACCATTTTAAGCGCATCCTGGTATTCGCCGAAGAGCGCCTGGATTCCTTCGAATTCGCGCTTGACCGCCGCGCGGTAATCGGGGTGGGTGGCGAAGTCCACGAGCAAGGCCGCCATAGCCTGCGCATCGACCACAAAGCCGTGATGTCCGATATCGATCAGGGCGTCGGATTCCATCTCATAGGTGTGGTTGGACGAGTGGGACGTCTGGGACTGGAAGCCCATGCCGGGGATGGCGCTCGAAACGCTGCCGGTCTCCTCGTAGCCTTGCGGCTTGCCGGGGGCCTCGGCCACATTGGTGGCGCCAAAGTGCCGCATGTGGGCGAAACCGACCTCGTCCAGGGTGGCCACGGAAATGCCGTCGCGCAGGTTGCCGTAGTTGTCGATTTTCACCTTAGTGCCGGTGGAAAGGGCGGCCGCGCGGGCGGCGTTATCGACGAACTCGCGCACCTGCGCCAGGTAGACGGCGTCGGGGTAGCGGATGTAGAAATCGGCTACGGTGCGGTCGGGAACCACGTTGGGGGCCGCGCCGCCCTCCATGATGATGCCTTGCACGCGCGCTTCCGGCCGCATGGTGCTGCGGACGCCATCGATGTTGGTGAAGAGGTGGATCACGGCCTCCAGGGCATTGCGTCCGTTCCAGGGCGTCATCTGGTGGGTGGGGGCGCCGGAAAAGGTGTACTTGACGCCGTCAATGTTCAGGCAGCAGGTGCCGAAGCCGGGCGCGGGCCGGGAGGTGGTCATGGTGGAATGGCTGCGCACGATAATATCGGCGCCATTGAAAACGCCGGCCTTGAACATGTCCGTTTTGGCTACTGGCGGCATCATTTCTTCGCCGGGAGTGCCGAAGACCACCACGCTTCCCGGCGTGTGAGAGCGGTCCATGAATTCCGCCAGCGCCACGGCCGCGGCCAGGCCGATGGGACCCTGGGCGCTGTGCTGGTCGCCGTGGAAAGGCCGCTGGGTGCCGCGCAGGGCGTCGTATTCGACGATGATGCCGAGGCACGGCGACTCGCGCTTGCCGAGGTAGCGCGCCACGAAGGCGGTGGGCAGGTTGGCCTGGCCGCTTTCGACCTCGAAACCGTGGTGCTTCAGGTAGGCGATTTCGAGCGCCACCGAACGCTTCTCCTGGAAACCGATTTCGGGATGGCGGGTGATGTCGTCGGCCATGGCCAGGAGGTCGGTATCCATTAACTCTTTGGCGCGCGCGGTCACGCGGTCGCGGGCGGCATCGGGCGCCGAGAGGCGGGCCACCCAGCCGGGGACGCCGAGCGACTTTTCGAGGGTATCCATTTTCTTCAGGACGTCCCGGGCGGCTTCGCGCTCGGTGGGGGTTTCCTGTGCGGCCAGCGCCGCGGGGAGCAAGAGAGCCAGGACGATCCGTTTCATAGGGGGTTCAATAATTGTAGCGCCGCGGGGAGAGGCGACCCGGTGGGAAGCGCGGCATTGGAGGGCCGGGCTTGGTGGCTGGGTGCGGGCTGTTGTGCGCGCGGGCGGGAGGATAGGACCGCCGCGGGGAAAGGACGGCGCGGTGCGAAGCGCGGCCATCGTGGCTGGCTGTGGCCGACAATAGGCGCGCATCGCGTGGGGCCGGTTGTGCGCGCGGTGGGAAGCGCGGCATTGGAGGGCCGGCGCTTCGGGGCTGGGTACAGCCGAAGGTGCGTTTGGCGCGGATTGGGTGGGTGTTGTGCGGGCGGGCCGGAGGATAGGACCGCCGCGGGGAAAAGGGCGGCGCGGTGCGAAGCGCGGCATCGGAGGCCGACAATTGGCGCGCATCGCGTGGGGCCGGTTGTGCGGGCGGCGGGAAGCGCGGCATCGGAGGGCCGGGCTTGGTGGCTGGGTGCGGCCGAGGGTGTGTTTGGCGCGGATTGGGTGGGCCGGTTGTGCGGGCGGGCCGGAGGATAGGACCGCCGCGGGGAAAGGGCGGCCGCGAGGCGGAGGCGCGTGCGCCGGCGCGCGGATGGCTTCCCTTGCGGTTCGACAAGGGCGGCGGTAGACTCTTCTGTAGAAGCGAAAGGGAAGCTGCATGAGCCACATGAGCCGCATGAGCGAACGGCTGGATCTGCCGCAAGGCACGCTGGACCTGCTGATCCTGAAGGCGCTGGGGCTGGAGCCGCTGCACGGATGGGGCATTTCGGAGCGGCTGCAGCAGATTTCGAAAGACGCTTTGCAGGTGCAGCAGGGGTCGCTCTATCCGGCGCTGCACCGGCTGGAACGGCGCGGGTGGATTGCCGCCGAGTGGGCTGCGACGGAGAACCACCGCCGGGCGCGGTATTACTCGCTGACCCGCCAGGGCCGCAAACAACTGGCTGCCGAGACGGCGGCCTGGCGCAAGTTGACGGCGGCCGTGGATAGCGTTCTCGATATGGCTTAGCCGCGCCAAACGGAAGGATCCCGCCATGATTTCGGATCTGCGCTACCGCCTTCGGGCCCTGTTTTTCCGCCGCGCCGCCGATGCGGAGATGGACGAGGAGTTGCGATTCCACCTGGAGCGGCAGGCCGCCAAGTACCGGGAGCGCGGGCTTTCGCCGGAGGCTGCCGCGCGGCGCGCCCGGCTGGATTTCGGCGGGGCGGAGCAGGTGCGCGAAGAGTGCCGCGACGCGCGCGGCCTCGGCTGGCTGGAATCGCTGGGGCAGGACCTGCGCTACGCGGTGCGCACGCTGCGGCAGAGCCCGGTGTTCGCGGCGGTGGCGGTGCTGTCGCTGGCGCTGGGGATCGGGGCCAATACGGCCATTTTCAGCGTGCTGGACGCGCTGCTGCTGAAGCCGCTGCCGGTGCGCGACGCGGAGCGGCTGGTGGCCCTGGGGCAAGACGATTCCGACTACACCTCCACCTATGCGCTGTGGCAGCAGATCCGCCTGCATCAGGATGTCTTCTCGGAGACCTTCGCCTACGCCACCACCGAATTCGATCTTGCGCCGGGAGGCGAGAGGCAGGACGTCCACGGCCTGTATGTGAGCGGCAATTATTTCAGCGCGCTGGGCATTGCCGCCCGGGTGGGCCGCACCTTTGTGCCCGCGGACGACCGGCGCGGAGGGCCGCCGGTGGCGGTGCTCAGTTACGATTTCTGGCAGCGCCGCTACTCGGGCGACCCGGCGGCGGTGGGGCGGTTGCTGCGAGTGGAAGGCCGTCCGTTCCAGATTATCGGGGTGGCGGCGCGCGGCTTCTTCGGAATGGAGGTGGGGGAACGCTTCGACGTGGCGATTCCGGTGACCGCCGAATTCCCGATGCATCCGGGGCGTGCGTGGCAGGAAGAGCAAGACAACTGGTGGCTGACCGTAGCCGGGCGGCTGAAGCCGGGCGTGGACGTGGCACGCGCCACCGCGCGGCTCAACCGGCTGGCTCCGGCGCTGTACCGGGTAGCCGTGCCGGACGATCGGCACGATGCGGGGCGGCCGTATTTCGTGCTGCACCCGGCGGGCAAGGGCATCTCCGAGCTGCGGGGACGCTACGGGCAATCGCTGGTGCTGCTGATGGGGATGGTGGGGGTGGTGCTGCTGATTGCGTGCGCCAATCTGGCCAACCTGCTGCTGGCGCGGGCCGGGGCACGGAGCCGGGAAGTGGCCGTGCGGCTGGCGCTGGGCGCGGGCCGCGGACGGCTGGTGCGCCAGTTTCTGACCGAAAGCCTGCTGCTTTCGCTGGCCGGCGCGGCACTGGGGGTGCTCCTGGCGCAATTCGCCAGCCGGCTGCTGGTGGCGTGGATCTCGTCTTCGCGCGAGACGCGCTTTCTGGATCTCTCGCCTGACGGGCGGCTGCTGGCCTTCACCGGGGCGCTGGCCATAGGCACGGGGCTGGTGTTCGGCCTGGCGCCGGCGCTGCGGGCCACGCGGCTGGCGCCGCAGATGGCGCTCAAAGAAGGGGCCCGCGGGCTGACCGAATCGCGCAGGCGCCTGGGACTGGGGCGGGCGCTGGTGACGGTGCAGGTGGCGCTCTCGCTGGTGCTGCTGATCGGCGCGGGCCTGTTTGTGCGAAGCCTGCGGCTGCTGCTGGCGCAGGATTTGGGCTTTCGCCGCGACCACATTCTGCTGGTGACACCCGACCTGCGCGGCCCTGCGGATGCGCCGGAGCGGCAGACGGCGGTTTTGGCGGAGCTGCTGGGACGGCTGCGGCAACTTCCCGGGGTGCGCGCCGCGGCGCGTTCGGAGGTGACGCCGATCGGCGGCGGGACGTGGCAGTGGGACGTGCAGGTGGACACGGCGGGTCAGGGGCGGCGGGGCGTGCACTGCTATTTCAACCTGGTATCGCCGGGATTTTTCCGCACCATGGGGACGCGGCTGGTGGCGGGACGCGATTTCGACTCCGGCGACAGCGGCAGCGGGCCGCTGGTGGCGCTGGTGAATGAAACGGCCGCGCGGCGGCTCTATCCGGGCGCCAACCCGGTGGGCGAGACCTATGGCGACAAAGCCTTCAGCCATGCCGAAGTGCGGGTGCAGGTGGTGGGGGTGGTGGAGGACGCCAAATACCGCACGCTGCGCGACCAGCCGCCGCCCACCATTTACCTGCCCATGACGCAGAACCCCGCGCCGTTTGCCGGAAACGGCACCTACGAGCTGCGCTTCGGAGGGCCGCTGGCGGATCTGATTGCGCGGGTGAAAGAGGCGGTGCGGGAGGCCGACCCGCGGATTGCGCTGGACTTCCGGCTTCTCTCGACGCAGATTGACGACTCGCTTTTGCAGGAGCGGCTGGTGGCGCGGCTGGCTTCGTTCTTCGGGGTTTTGGCGCTGGTGCTGGCTTCGATCGGGCTGTACGGGGTGGTGGCCTATGGGGCCACGCGGCGGCGTACGGAAATCGGCATCCGGATGGCGTTGGGGGCTACGCGGGGCGGGGTGGTCTGGCTGGTGCTGCGGGAAACCGCGGCGCTGCTGCTGGTGGGGATTCTGTTGGGCCTGGGAGGGGCGCTGGCGGGCGCCGGGCTGGTGCGCCGGATGCTTTTCGGGCTGACGCCCGGCGATCCCGCGACCGTGGCCGGAGCGATTGGCCTGCTGCTGGTGGTGGCCGCCGCGGCCGGATATTTCCCCGCGCGGCAGGCGGCGCATGCCGATCCGCTGGCGGCTTTGCGCGAGGAATAAACGGCGCCGGGACTGGGACTGCGACGACGCGGACAGGGCAGGGGACGGGTGGGAGAGTGGACGGGGGAGGTTTTTCACGGCCTTATTGGGCCTTGGGGGCCGGTTTGGAGGGGCGGTCCGGGGGCTGGACGACGCCTTCGATGATCACCTGAGGCTCGGTGAGGTGGGCCGGCGGGTCGGGAATGAAGGGGCGGTTGCTGAAGATGAGGGCGGCGAGATCGGGATCGAGCGGGGCGGCCGGTTCGCGCTCCGGGGGACGCTCCATAAGTGGCTGATCGGGTTCGGGTTGGTCTTCGATGGGTTCGTTCGGGAACTGGTCGCGCTGGGCCTTGAGGCGGTCGAATTCCTCGATGGCGCGGCGGTAGAGGCGCTCGGCCTGGGCCTGGTAGCGGAGGAAGAGG
>DATJRE010000284.1:0-31988 GCA_035505095.1 Bryobacteraceae bacterium
AAGGTGACGTGCCGCAGGGCCGAAATGTCCTTGGTGGGGTCACCCTCCACGGCGATCAGGTCGGCCAGCATCCCCGGCTTCACCTCGCCGATATCCATGTGCAGCACCTGTCCGGCTACCGACGTTGCGGCCTTCAGCGCGTCGGTGGCGGGCATCCCGTAAGCCACCATCAGCTCCAACTCGCGGGCGTTCTCGCCGTGCGCGAACACGCCCACGTCGCTGCCGCTGAGGATGGTCACCCCCGCCGCCAGCGCCGCCTGAAAACTGGCGCGTTTGCGGGTGATGCCGGCCGGTTCGGGACCCTCGCCCTTGTGCCACCCGGCATACTGCGCGGTGGCGTCACCCGCCGCCAGCGTGGGGCACAGCGGGATATGGCGCTCCGCCATCATCTTGAAAATTTCAGGCGTGCCGCCATCGCCGTGCTCGATGGTGTCCACGCCCGCCAGAATGGCGCGGCGCATGCCTTCGGGAGTAGTGGAATGGACCGTCACGGGCACCCCGGCGCTATGAGCGGTTTCCACGGCGGCCTTCAACTCGTCCAGGGTGAACGTGGGGTGCGACCCCGGGTTAGGCCCCCAGCGGTAATCGGCATACATCTTTACCCAATCGGCGCCGTGGCCGATCTGGTCGCGGACCACGTGCATCACGCCCTCCACGCCGTCGGCCTCTTCGCCGCCCTGCGGCACCCGCCACTCCAGCGCGAAGCCCTTGGGCCCGTAGGCGCCGGTAGCCACAATCGCGCGCGTGGAGGCCAGAATCCGCGGCCCCGGAATGATGCCCTGGTTGACGGCCTGCTTCAATTCCACATCGGCATACCCGGCGCCTTCGGTACCCAGGTCGCGCATGGTGGTGAAGCCCGCCATCAGGGTGTCGCGCAGATGGTTCACCGCGCGCGCCGTGCGCAAGCCGAGGCTTTCATGCGCCACCTGGTCGTTCCACGACGTCTCGTTATAAGGATGCAGCATCATGTGGGAGTGGCCCTCGACCAGCCCCGGCAACAGAGTGGTATTGGGCAGGTCGAGGAGCTTGGCGCCGGTGGTATCCACGCTGGCCGCCGGTCCCGCGGCTTCAATGCGCTGGTTCGCCACCCGCACCGCCCAGCCTTCGTGCAGGCTGTCGCCATCGAAGACCCGCGCCGGCCGCAGCACCCAGATCTCGCCGCTGCCGCGCCCGCCACGGCCTCCACGCCCACCGCGGCCTCCGCGTCCTCCCCGCTGCGCCACAGCCGGAGTCACCAAGCTGCCCGCCACCAGGGCAATCGCCACCAGAGTTTGACATCGCATAGATAGATTCTGCCTCAAAAACGGAAACCGTGCTGGCGGTGCGGCCCGCGGCGCCTGGCGGCGAGGGCGCAGGTGTTGAAATGAGGGCGTCGGCCTGTTGAGAATCCCTGCATAGACCATTGCCTTTTCCCTCAGTGAAATCCCTGTCAGTTGCGCCCTGTGGTGTATTCCACATATCCTGTTTATTCCGTTTATGCCCACCAAAACTCCCATCACCGTCGCCCACGGGGACGGTATCGGCCCGGAAATCATGAACGCCACCCTTCAGATCCTGGAAGCGGCCGGCGCGGCTCTTGCAATCGAGACCATTGAAATCGGCGAAAAGGTTTATCTGCGCGGCAACAGCGCCGGAATTGAACCGAGTTCCTGGGAATCCCTCCTGCGAACCAAAGTCTTCCTGAAAGCTCCCATCACCACCCCGCAGGGCGGCGGATTCAAAAGCCTCAACGTGACCACCCGCAAGACCCTGGGTCAGTATGCCAACGTGCGGCCCTGCGTGTCGTACCACCCCTTCATCGACACCAAGCACCCCAACATGGATGTCGTGATCGTCCGCGAAAACGAGGAAGACCTCTACGCGGGCATCGAATACCAGTTGACCCCCGAAGTCACCACCTGCATCAAGGTCATCTCGCGGCCGGGCAGCGAAAAGATCGTGCGCTACGCCTTCGAGTACGCCCGGCGGCACAACCGCCGCAAGGTCACCTGCTTCATGAAAGACAACATCATGAAGATGACCGACGGCCTGTTCCACAAAGTCTTCGACGAAATCGCGGCCGGGTACCCCGACATCCAGAAAGAAGCCTGGATTGTGGACATTGGCGCCGCCAAGATGGCCGATACGCCGGAAGCCTTCGACGTAATCGTGATGCCCAACCTCTACGGCGACATCCTTTCCGACGTGGCGGCCCAGATTGCCGGGTCGGTAGGCCTCGCGGGATCGGCCAATATCGGCGATAAGTGCGCCATGTTCGAGGCCATCCACGGCTCGGCGCCGCGGCGCGCGGGCCAGAACCTGGCCAACCCCTCGGGGCTGCTGCTGGGCGCGGTGCTGATGCTGGTACACATCAACCAGCCGGAGGCGGCCGAGCGGGTGCATAACGCCTGGCTGCGCACCATCGAAGACGGCATCCACACCTACGACGTCTTCACCGAAGGCGTGAGCACCCAGAAGGTGGGCACCAAGGAATTCGCCTGCGCGGTGGTGGCGCGGCTGGGGCAGAAGCCCAACACCCTCAAGCCTGTAACCTACGCGCACCGCGTGGAATCCGCCGCCGCTGCGGAAGCCGCTGCCCCGGCCGGCGCCACCCATGTGGAGACCAAGGGCATCGACGTGTTTGTATACTGGCCTGCCCGCAACCCCAACCAGTTGGCCGAGGTCATGGGCAAATTGGCCGGCGAAGGGCTGAGCCTCCAGATGATCGACAACCGCGGTGTAAAAGTCTGGCCTGCGGGAAGGGCCGAGACCTTTTGCACCGACAGTTTCCGCTGCCGCTTCATGAGCGAAAACGGAGCCGCCATGCCGGGGCTGATCGCCCTGCTGGGCCGCGTGGCCGACGCCGGCATCGAAATCGCCGCCACCCAAACGCTGCGCACCTTCAACGGCCAGCCCGGTTTCACGCTGGCCCAGGGGCAATAACCGATGGCTGCCTCCACTCCGCTGGTTGTCGTGATGATGGGGAGCAAGTCGGACTGGGAGACCATGCGCCAGGCCGATGAGATGCTCTCGCGCTTCGAGGTCCCGCACGAATGCCGCGTACTTTCGGCCCACCGCACTCCGGCGGAAACGGCGGAGTATGTGGGCCAGGCGGAATCCCGCGGGGTGGAGGTAATTGTGGCGGCGGCCGGCGGAGCCGCACACCTGGCGGGCGTGTGCGCGGCCCACACGGTCCTGCCGGTGCTCGGCGTTCCCATGGAGAGCGCCAGCCTGAAGGGCATGGATTCGCTGCTCTCCACGGTCCAGATGCCGGCGGGCATTCCGGTGGGCACCCTGGCCATCGGACCGGCGGGAGCGCGCAACGCGGCGCTGCTGGCGATTGCCATCCTGGCCAACAGCCGCCCCCCGCTTCGGGAAAAGTTGCGGCAGTTTCGCGAAGAGCAGCGGCGGAAAGTGCTGGCGGAAACCCTGCCGTAGGTCCTCCGCGAACCGCCCGCCCGCGCCGCACGAGTCAACGGCGAAAGTGCCGGCCCCACGCTCTCCCGTTTACCGGTTGGCGAACGTGCTGCCCGGCTTCCAGTGCGGCCGGTCGGAGGCGTCGGCCAGCGTCTCCACCAACTTGTTGAAGAAGTCGTTGAATTTGGCGGCCGCCAGGGGGACCCACGGCTGGTTCAGGTCGTCGAGTGGCGTGTGGTAGCGTTTGGCGTACCATTCGCGATACGCGGCTTCGTCGAGCGTACCGGGGACGTATCCGAAAATGAAGCCGGTCGCCGGGACGCCGATCTGCATGAAGCTGTAATGGTCCGACCGCCGCAGCAGGTTGCGCCCCGGCTCGGGATCGGGCTGAATCTTGATGTCCATCGACGCAGCCACGGTCTTGGCCGTATCGCCGAGCGTGGATTCGTCCACCGCCAGCATGGTCAGGGTGTGTAGCGGAAAAATCGGCCGCAACTGGTCCAGGTTGATGTCGGCGACCATCTGCTCCTTGGGAACCGTGGGGTGCGCAGTGAAGTATTTCGACCCCAGCAGGCCCTTCTCCTCGCCGGTCACCACGCAGAAAAGCAGCGACCGCTTGAGTTTCTTTCCCGATTCGTGCAGCCGCTCCGCCATGTCGATCAGCGTCGCAACATAGGCTGCGTCGTCAAAGGCGCCGTTATAGACGTTATCGGTGCCCCACGGTTCCCCGATGCCGTAACCATCCAGGTGCGCCGAGACCACCACGTACTGCCTGGCGAGCGTGGCGTCGGCGCCGGGCAGCACCGCCAGAACGTTGTCGGATTGCAGATCGCCGCTTTCCCAGCTCAGGCGCGCCCGGAGGCGGGCAGGGATGGTAAACCACGGCAGCGGCTTCTGCTGGTCGCGAAGGCCCAGCAGTTCCTTGTAGGTGTGGCCGGTGCCTTCGAAGAGGATGTCCGCAAACTCGGGGTTAAACCGCAAGGCCACGGGCGCCGTCCGTCCGCCGTTTCCCGGACCGGCGGGCGCGCCATCCGCCAGCGTCATCTGCACCGCGTACTGCACGGGCCAGCGCGGCGGTTCGGGGCCGCCCATGGTATCAATCGATAGCGTTCCCGCGGCCACGCCGCGTCCGTTGCCGCCACCGCGCGGGTTGCCACCGCGGCCACTGCCGGCACGCCCGGCTCGTCCACCCGTGCCGCTGCGGGATGCGCCCAATTCCACCAGGATCTTGCCGTGGGGGTCGATCCCTTCGGGCGCCTCGCCGCTGCCGGCAAACACCAGCGCCGCATCGAGCGACTCCGGCATCCCCGGCCGCGCCGGTACGGTGATCTGCCGCAGCCACTGAAGCTTCCGCGATCCCCCGGCGCCCACCAGTTCCACACTGGACCGATCGGCGCGGAAACGCAGGACGTGCAGGGGAACGGTCTGGTAAAAGCCGTGCTCTCCGGCCGGTTTCAGGCCGTTGCGCTCGAACTGGGACACCACGTACGCGGCCGCCTTGCGGTATCCCGGACTGCCCGTATCGCGGCCTTGCAGGCTGTCGTTGGCCAGGGCGGTGATGTGCGCCCACCAGCGGCGGGTTGCCTGGTTGGGTTCGGTGGCGCAAAGCGCGCAAGTAATCGTCAGAAGTGCCAGGCGCCGGAGATCCATTGGTTGACCATATCACAGGCGCCCGGCCACTCACAAAAACGTGCTTACGAAAATGGCGGATGATTCGTGCAGGGCCCGTCTCATCCGCCATGCCAATCGCGCGCGGCCGTTACTGCGCGTAGAACGTGCCGGTGATTGTCGTGTTATTACTGGTCGTTAAGCTGATCAATCCCGAAGTGGTGTTCACCAGGATCCCGTTCAAGGCTGCCGGGACCGGAAATGCGGTAGTGCTGCTGGAACTGCTGCTGCTGGTTGCGAACTTAAACTGCAGGCTACAGTTGTACCCCTCGGTGTATGTGCCGGAAGTGCTGAACGGCTGGACCGCCCCGTTTTCCACACCCCATCCCGTGAGGGTAAACCCGCCGGGTGTCAGTGTCAGAGTGCCGATTCCGGAGTAAGGCGCGTACATTGTGGTGCTGGTGGTCGATCCGGTGCTACCAGTCGAACCGGTGCTGCCTGTTGATCCCGTGGTGCCCGTCGTCCCGGTGGATCCTGTACTTCCGGTGGTGCCGGTGCTGCCGGTCGCCCCCGTCGATCCGGTGCTGCCGGTCGCCCCCGTGCTGCCGGTTGACCCCGTGGATCCAGTGCTGGCCGGCGCGGCTCCGTAGAAGCTGAACGCGAAGGTTTCCGTGGAGGTGACCGGCACACAGGACGCCTGTGAGCGTTCGAACGTGCCTACCGACCCGGCCCCCGAGCTGTCGGTCTCAATAAACAGAATCCGGCTGCCCATCTGGGCCACTTCGGCGTCGAAAGTTTGCCCGGTGGTGAGCTTCATGGTGGCGCTGCAGTCGTAGTTCACGCTGTAGGATCCCACCGGCACATTCGGTCCGGTCGTCGACGGTGCTCCAATGATGTTACCGTTACCATCGAAATAGTAACTTCCGAGCCCCGAGATGGCGCCCGAAATGCTGCTGGAACTGTTTCCGAAACCGGCCTGTGAGCTGGTAGCGCCGGTGCTCCCGGTCGTGCCCGTGGTTCCGGTGGACCCGGTCGTGCCGGTGCTCCCCGTCGCTCCGGTTGTCCCCGTGGTCCCGTTGGCGGCGCTCAACAGGTTCTGAAAGTTCGCGCTGGTGATCACCGCACTGTAGGTGCCTTGCACGTAGTTGTTACTGCAGGCGGTATCGGCGAACGCCGTGCCGAGGAGCCCCAATCCGAACATGAGCAGCCCCCCCGCAAGAATTGTTTTTCGAAGTCCTATCATCGAATTGCATCTCCTCCTTGTCCGAAAATGCGGACTCGCGCCGGACGAAAACCGGCACGCGAATATAAGTTTAAGAAGAGTACCTCGCTAAGTTCGGTGCGGGGCCACACCCACGGGTGCCCGACCGTGGCAATCCGAACGCTGTTACAACTGGGACTTGAGCGGTTTCGGACGGAGCGCCGCCCCGGTGCGAGCCGGTAGGGGTGGCAGACTGGCGCAGAATGCCTTTTTCGCCTGCCGCCGGGGACCGGCGCCTTTCGCCCCATCCCACCGCCCCACCCCCCCACCGGTGGTACTCTTCCGGTAGTATTGGATTTCGCGTTGGGATTTGAATTCCGACCTGTATATCTCTTATACTAGGTGTTCGGTTCGTCTCCGAGTACGCTCGTCCAGCCCTTTTGTCCCGGGAGTTCCTACTCGTAGAGCACGGGCAATTCCTGATTAGGAGGATCTTCGTTGATGCTCTCTCTCGGCGACACGATTCGTGTCCATCGGGCGGCCAGCCTTGCTAAGGCCGCCGCAAAAGCCGCCGCCGCGCCGGTTGTCTCTATTTTCCTGGCTTTATTGGGCCTCCTGGCCCTCGCCGCCCCGGTTCGGGCGGCCGAACAAGGCGGCGAAGCTAATCTGCACCTCCCCGACCTGGGATCGGCCTCCTTCCTGGGCGGAAGCATTAACGGTCATAACCTGCTGCTGGCCGGCATGGCTATCAGCGTCTTGGGCCTGGTCTTCGGCCTGACTATCTTTTTTCGCCTGCGCAACCTGCCCGTACATTCCTCCATGCGGGAGGTTTCCGAGCTGATCTACGAGACTTGCAAAACTTATCTCGGCACCCAGGGCAAGTTCCTGCTCCTGCTGGAAGCCTTTATTGCGGTCATTATCGTACTTTATTTCGGCTTCCTGGCGCCCACCCCGACCGGACCTGGTTTTCCGCCGTACAAAGTGCTCATCATCCTGCTGTTTAGCGCCATCGGCATCTCGGGCAGTTTTTCGGTGGCGGCTTTCGGGATGCGCGTCAACACCTTCGCCAACTCCCGCACGGCCTTTGCCTCGCTTACCGGCAAGGCCTATCCCTGCTATGACATCCCGCTGCAGGCGGGCATGAGCATCGGCATGCTGCTGGTGTCGATCGAGCTGTTGATCATGATGTTCATCCTGCTGTTCATGCCCGGCGACCTGGCGGGCGCCTGCTTCATCGGCTTCGCCATCGGCGAATCGCTGGGCGCGGCGGCGTTGCGCGTGGCCGGCGGCATCTTCACCAAGATTGCCGATATCGGCAGCGACCTCATGAAGATCGTCTTCAAAATCAAGGAAGACGACGTCCGCAATCCGGGCGTGATCGCCGACTGCACGGGCGATAACGCGGGCGATTCGGTGGGACCCTCGGCGGACGGTTTTGAAACCTACGGCGTCACCGGCGTGGCGCTGATTGTATTCATCCTGGAGGCCGTTCACGACCCGGTGGTGCAAGTTCAGCTTCTGGTCTGGATTTTCTCCATGCGCGTGATGATGGTCATCTCGTCGGCGGTGGGCTATTTCGTCAATATGTTCATCGCCAAGGCCCGCTTCGGGCAGGCCGCCAAGTTCAATTTCGAGACCCCTCTTACCACCCTGGTGTGGCTCACTTCCCTGCTCTCGATCGGGCTTACGTACGTGGTGAGTGCGTTGATGATCCCCACCCTGGCGGGCGATGATTCGCTGTGGTGGAAGCTGGCGACGGTAATCAGTTGCGGAACGCTGGCGGGCGCCCTGATTCCCGAGCTGGTGAAGGCCTTCACCTCCACCAATTCCCGGCACGTGCGGGAGATCGTGACCAGCTCGCGGGAAGGCGGCGCGTCGCTCAATATCCTGTCGGGCTTCGTCTGCGGCAACTTCAGCGCTTACTGGTTGGGTTTCACAATGCTGTCTCTGATGAGTGTCGGCTACCTGGTGAGCAACTCGTTCCCAGCGTCCATCATGGTGGCTCCGGCGGTCTTCGCTTTCGGACTGGTGGCCTTCGGCTTCCTCGGCATGGGGCCCGTGACCATCGCCGTGGATAGCTACGGCCCGGTCACGGACAACGCGCAATCCATCTACGAGCTTTCCACCATTGAAACGCTGCCCGGCATTTCGCAGGATATCCAGAAGAACTTCGGCTTCACTCCGGATTTCGATAAGGCCAAGGAAAACCTGGAGGAGAACGACGGCGCGGGGAACACGTTCAAGGCCACCTCCAAGCCGGTGCTGATCGGCACTGCCGTGGTGGGCGCCACCACCATGATCTTCTCCACTATCGTGGCCTTGACCAACGGACTGACCACCAACCTGGAAAAGCTCTCCGTGATGCATGCTCCGTTCCTGCTGGGCTTGATCGCCGGCGGCGCGGTGATCTACTGGTTCACCGGTGCCAGCGCCCAGGCCGTATCCACCGGCGCTTACCGTGCAGTCGAGTTCATCAAGCGCCACATCAAGCTGGAAAGCGCCGAGAAAGCCTCGGTGGCCGATTCCAAGAAAGTGGTCGAGATCTGCACCCAGTACGCCCAGAAAGGCATGCTGAACATTTTCCTGGTGGTCTTCTTTGCTACTTTGGCATTCGCCTTCCTGGAGCCGTTCTTCTTCATCGGCTACCTGATCTCGATCGCCCTGTTCGGCCTCTACCAGGCGATTTTCATGGCAGACGCCGGCGGCGCCTGGGATAACGCCAAGAAAGTGGTGGAAACCGAACTGCACGCCAAGGGCACCGAATTGCACGCCGCCACGGTGGTGGGCGATACGGTGGGCGATCCCTTCAAAGACACCAGCTCGGTGGCGCTCAACCCGATCATCAAATTCACCACCCTGTTCGGACTGCTGGCGGTCTCGCTGGCCGTGGACTTGACCGGCAAGCAGGGCGCGAACTTCACCACCGTGCTGGCGGCGATCTTCTTTGTGATCTCAGCCGCATTCGTTTACCGCAGCTTCTACGGCATGCGGATCGAGAGCGGCAAGAAGGAATAAGGCGGCGGAACGGTCCGGCGGTGTCCGCGGCAAGCTATCAGCCCTGGGCGCCAGGCCCGTCGAAAAATCGTCTTCCCAGACCAACCGCTGGATTTCGAACCGGGCACGCGCTGGCAGTACAGCAACACCAACTTCGTAATCGCCGGCAGGATTGTGGAACTGGTGACCGGTGGCCCGTTCTTCACCTTCCTTTCGAAGCGCATCTCGCAGCCGCTGGGGATCACCAGCGCCATCAACCTGGCCGATAAGCGCATCCCGAAGGTCGCGGCTGGCTGTTCGGGGCCGGGGAACTGGCCATGACACCGCACGAGCTGGCGCTGTGGGACATCTCGCTGATCGATCACAAGATGCTGACGCCCGCGAGCCTGGAGGCCATGACCACTCCGGTGCGCCTGCGCAACGGCACGCCAACCAATTATGCCTGGGAGTCGGAGTCTACAACGCCGATGGCCATCCCCGCCTGTCGCACGGCGGAGCGGTTTCCGGATTCGTCAGCCTGAACACGGTGTGGCCCGATCAGCGGGCGGCCGTGGTGGTGTTCGCCAATGCGGATGGATCGAACGCGCCCGGCTCCGTCACCGAAAAGATCGCGCCCCTGCTGTTGGCCGAACCCGAAGATCCCGGGGCGGAGATGGCCTTGCGGCAGGCCCGCGCGATCTTCGACGGTCTGGCGCAAGGCCGCATCGATCGCAGCCTGCTAACCGCCAACGCCAGCGCGTATTTCACCACCCAGGTACTGGAGGACGCCGCCGCCAGCCTGAAAGCCCTCGGCCCGCCCGAATCGCTAAAGCAGACCTCCGTGGAACAGCGCGGCGGCATGACCTACTGGCATTTCGAAATCAAGTACAAGAGCCGGTCCCTGAACCTCAGCATGTTAACGGTGCCCAATGGCAAGCTGGAGCAGTATCTGATTCAGTAGGGGCGCAGTCACAAGAGCGTGCGGCGCCATTCGGCGAGCCCGCGGATGATGCAGGCATCGAGCCATGGCTTGTACCGCTCCTCCGCCTCATTGCGCGGCTCCTGGTAGGTGATCCGAAAGATGTCGTCGCAGATGGGGATGGGCGGCCCATTGCCAACCTGGAAATAGGCAACGGCAGCCAGCAGGCCTCGGAAGGCGGCGCCAACACTGTGGAAGGATATCGTTATTCTGCTCTTGATTTCGCGGGCTTGGAGATCGATGACTTCTGCCGAGTAGTAGTCGCCAGTATTGGGGTCATATTCCAACTTCTGCCCAATCGACCTGAGCTCAGTGACAGGAGGTGCACCTAGAACGGCCGACCGGAACGCATAACCGAGATTGACTCCGGATATCTCTTTGTGCAGCGAGGACACAACCTCATTGACCCTGTGGATTGTTGTCTGGAAGAGTCCGTTGGCAGTATCCTTAGCAGCGAGGTACTCCGCGGGAATAATCCGCCCAAGATCTACAAGCAAGTCGCGAGTTGCAGCGACCGCTTCCTCGACCGACCGGATAGGCCGGGCCTCTACGGCCATGCCAATCGCCCCCGTAAGTGCGCGCTTCTGAAGCCTCGCGAACAGGCGGACCAGCTCCGATAACTTGCCACCATCGGCCGACTCCAGCGCAGCGATGTACCTTTCCCGATCGTCGCGGTTCACCACCAGCGGGAAAAACCCGCGCTTGATGAAGATGAGCGTTGCCAGCGCCCGCGCAACCCGGCCGTTGCCATCCTGAAACGGATGGATCTGAGTGAACGCGTGGTGCAGCCAGGCAGCTTCCACATGCGGCCGGATCGCGCGTGTCTCATGTTCCCGGTGCATTTGAATCAATCGATCCATCTCGGAAGCGACATGCTCCGGCGGGCAATACTCGTGCAACGATCCATCCGGACGGGTCGGATTGTTCGCCATTATCTTATACAAGCCCTTCTCTAGCTTCGTCTCGAAGGCCCGGCCGAACTGATCGAATACCGTTACTGTTTCCTGATACCGCAAGAGCGCCGCGTGAAGTTCCTTGATATAGCCCGTGCTCAACTCACGCTCGCTTTTTACGAACGCGAAGAGGCCTTCCAATACATCGGCATGCGCCTGGATAATTCGAGCCACCAGTTCGGTATCGCGGTTCGTGGCGTCGTGAGAAATATATGCCGACTCGATTCCGCGCTTGATAAGAGTCTGAGTGATGCCGCGGTCCAGCGTGTACACGCCTTCGATGATCCCCGTTTCGATGGCCCATTCCCGCGCGAGATGTGCACCGAAGCTCTCGACCGATTCCGGATCGAGCCGACGCTTCTCCACCGCCCAAGCTTCGCAGAGCAATTCCAATTCCCGGTCGCGCAGCGACTCGGTATCCTCCGGCAGATCGGCGATCTCTTTCCACTGGTGCCCGGTCAAATCATCCGCCTCCCGCCGGACACAACCCCCGGAAGAACTCGCACCGCTTGCAGTGGGGTCCCTCGTTCAAGGGAAACTCCAGCCGGTTCTGCGCCTCCGCCAAATCCCGCACCACCTGCTCGGGCGAATCCAGCAGTGAGGGTGCCAGATCCACTTCGATGAGCTTATCCGGGCGCAGAAAATGCAGCCACGCCCGGCTCACCGCGTGGCCGGTCACACGTTCTACAGCCAGCGCGTATAGCCGCAACTGCAGCGCGTAGTCGCGCGCGCGCAGGTGCGCCTCGGGCCCGGTCACCGCATCGGTCTTGTAGTCTACGATAGCCAATTCGCCGCCTTCTTCGAACCACAGGTCCACTTGGCCGCGCACCACCAGGTCTTCCACCGCCAGCAGGAAATCGAATTCGCGCTCCACGCGGGTAGCCCGTTCCACACGCCGGCCCAGGGCGCTCTGCGCAAACACCTGGGCAAGCCGCAGAGCCTCCGGCGCTGCATCGGGCACGGGCGTTCCAGCGAGCAGAGCGTGTACCTGCGTGCCCAGTTCGGTGGCCGCCAGCGCCGCCCACCCATCCGCTTCCGGGGGCACTGCCTGGCGGCCCTCGAACCCCAGGTAATGCCGCAGATAATATTGCCGCGGGCAACTGGCGAAAGCCGCCACGGCCGTAACCGTGGCGTTGCCGTCCTGCTGTCCGTCCACATTCGGGCGCGCCAGCCACTCAACCGCCCGCTCCGCCAGTTCCACCTGCGCGCGGGGCAATGCGCCCTCCGGGACGGTAACGGCGCCCGGCGCATCGGCCGCCGCCCGCACCCGCAGTTGCCACTTCTTCCCATCGGGCGCGGCGAACGTCTCCACGTCATCGCAGGCGGTCTCTGTCTCCAGGTGCAGCGCGTTGGTCAAAACCGCCGCCCACTCCTTGGGCTTCTTCCCGGAGGCCAGCGAGAAACTCAGCGCCAGGTGCTGCTCGGCGCGCGTCATGGCGACAAAGAACAGCCTGCTGCTCTCTTCCTCCTCCCGCTTCTTGCGCTCCTCGGCGATGGCGTGGGCGTAAACGTCGTTCTTGTCCTCCGGCTTTTTCCCTCCCGCCCGCACCGGATTCCGCCACCGCGCGCCCAGCCCGTGGCGCGGCGAAAAGCCCACCACCGGCATACCCGTGTCCACACCCTTGTGCACCGCGGCCACGAACACTACCGGAAATTCCAGCCCCTTGGCCGCATGTACGGTCATGATCTTCACCGCGTTCACGGCGTCCTCGGGCGGCGCATCGGTTTCGGGGCGGTCGGACTCGCGCACCAGCTCCAACTCCTCCACAAACGCGTCCAGGGTCATGCGCCTGGAAGCCTCGCGCGCCTGCGCCAGAAACTTGTCTACGTTGGCGGGTCCGCGCACGCCCGATTCCGGCCGGTACCCGCACTCGTCGATGGCCGCCGCCAGCAGCCGGTCGAACGAAACGTACTCGCGGCGCAGCCGCCATTCCCCCAGACGGTCGCGGAAGCGCACCAGCCGCGCGGCGTCGTCGGAGTCGAACTGCGCCGCCTGCGCGCCATCCAGTGCCATCAGCGCGGCGCCCAGATTCTCCCCGGTGCTCTTCAGCCACAACAGCGCTTCGTCGGAAGCGCCCACCAGCGGCGACCGCAGCACCGCCGCCAGGCTCACCTCATCGCGCGGATTGGCGATCGCGCGCAGCAGGTGTACCAGGTCGTTCACCTCGCGGTTTTCGTAAAAGCCCTTGCCGCGAATGGCCAGGTACGGAATGCCGGCGGCTTCGAAGGCCGCACAGAAATCGCCCAGCACTTCGGTATTGCGCAGCAGCACGGCCACGTCCTCGAAACGGAACTCGCCGCCCTCGCCCGCCAGCTCCCCAATGCGACGCGCCACCCACTGCGCCTCCAGGCTTTCGTCGCCGATCGCGCGCAGCACCTCCACCGCCACCGGGCGTTCGGAATCGAACCGCCGCCGCGCCACCAGGTTGCGCTCTTCAATGCCGTGGGCGCCGTTCATGATCGTCTCAACGGCGCTCAGAATCTCCGCCCGGCTGCGGAAATTGTCCATCAGTTCCGCCTCGTGGCCGCCCTTCTGCACCTCCACACGATAGCTGCGGAAACCCTCCGGCTCGGCGTGGCGGAATCCGAAAATCGATTGGTTGATGTCGCCCACCGCATAGAAGCCGCCCGGCCGCCGCACCAGCCGCAGCAGCCGCGCCTGCTGCCCATTGGTGTCCTGATATTCGTCCATCAGGATCTGGTCGAACTGCCCACGGACGCGCTCGCGGGTCTCGCGGTGTTCTTCCAGCAGCCGGACGGCGAACTCCTCCAAATCGGCGAAATCCAGCGCGCCCGATTCGCGCTTGCGGTCCCGGTAAATGCGGTCGAAGCGCGCCAGCACATCCAGCAGAAGCTGCCGCTCCGGCGCGTAATAGGCCGTCAGAAAGAAGTACTTCGCCTCCTCGATCTTCTTCTTCATGCGGCTCAGCAGATCGTAGGCGTGGTTGCCGCGCTTGCACTTCTGCAAGTTGCATTCAAACTCGTCGATGGCGCAGAGCGCTTCGCGCGGGCCGGCTGCCCCCACCACGCGCGCCGCGCCCTCGATTCCCGCCTTGCACTGCTGCTTCTGCTGGTAATTCCAGGCGCTGAGCGGCTCGCGGCGCAGCTCCTCTAAAATCGCGCCGATCTCCTCCGCGGTCACTCCCGCGGGCGGCGGCATGGCGGCCAGATCTTCCACCCGCATGCCCGCGCCGCGCATGGCGTCGTATGCCCCCAGCACCGCCTCTTCGAATTTCGAGGAGCACAACCCGCGAATCAAGCGCCGGACCGCCGCGGGCCGCGCGGTGAATTCTTCGTCGATGGCCTGCGCCATGGCCGCTTGCTCCAGGCGCCAGGATTCGTTGGCATCGGCGATGCGGAACTGAGGGTCCACGCCCGCGAACACGGCGTTTTCCTTCAGCAGCCTGGTGCAGAACCCGTGTACCGTGGAGACCCACGCGCGCTCCATCAGCACCCGCATGGCCGGGGTTTCGCGAAAGGCCGCGGCCAGCTTGTCGCGCATATTGGCGGCGGCCTTCTCGGTGAAGGTGATGGCCAGGATGCGCAGCGGGTCCGTGCCTGCCTCCACCAGCCGCCGGAAATATTCCACCAGCACGGTGGTTTTGCCGGACCCCGGCCCCGCCACCACGCAGGTGTCCAGGTGGCGCTTGGAAACATCCATGGCGTTCTGCTGCGCGGGGGTAAAGTCCACGTTCTTCATGCGCCCTCGGCCTTCTGCAAGGGCGTTCCGGCGGGCGCCGCTACGGGGCGCACGTCCACGCGGCACACATCCGCAGCGTCGCAGAAGCGGCAGTGGTCGGGATTGGCGGGCGCCACTTCCACGCGCCCCGCGCGAATCTCCTGCACGATGCGCAGGGCCTTCTGCTCGGTCTCCGCGATCCAGTTGGCCGGCAGCGGATCGCTTTCCATCATCTCCGGCTCGCTCCATCCCACGTATTCGATGCCGCCTTTCAGCCCGATGTAGAACATGCCCGTGGGCTTCAGGCCGAAATGGCGCTCGGCGGCCATCAGGTAAAGCGGCGCCTGCAGCAGGTTCTCGTCCTTCAACCGCTTGCGGGTGTTTTCGGCGCGGCTGTACTTGTAATCGATCACGAAAACGCGCCCATCGGCCGCCTCGTCCAAGCGGTCGATCTTGCCTGCCAGCATCCAGTCACCCAGGGGAATCTCGAACGGCTGCTCCACGCGCGATTGGAACTCCCCGCGCGGCCACTCGTCGTGCTCCAGAAAGGCGCGCAAGTGGTCCAGCATCTCATTGCGCGCCCGCTCGGTCTGAAAGCTGAGGGGAATGCGTTTCTTCTCGCGCTGCGCGGCGAAAATGCGGTCGAACAGCGGCTCGATTTCCTGCCGTACGCGAAACCATTCGGCCAGCGCCTGGTGTACCATCTCGCCCTGCGTCAGAAAATCCAGCCGGTTCTCCGGACGCGGCGGCGGCGGTTTCAAATACAGCGTGCGCATGGCGAAATGCTGGAACGGGCACTGCAAAAACGATTCCAGGCGCGTCGGCGAAAGGCGCGCCGTGCGCTGCCGCAGAAATTCCGCGAGCGGCGCCGCCTGCATCCCCGCCACCCGCGGCGGCAGAATGGTGATGCGCGGCGCTGGCCGCACCGGCAGCACGGTTTCCTCCGGCTCCGCCCAATCGTCCAGATACAGCGAGCGCACGTTGCGGTCGCCGCGGGCGTCGAATTCCGGGTACGTCACCGTCACCAGCAACGTAGCGCGGCTTACGGCGGAATCGAACAGGGCCCGCTCCTCCCGCTCGAAATCGGCGGCCGAGCGCACGCGAATGCCCGCCGCATTTAATTGGCGCCGCGCCTCTTCGGGGAAAAATACGCTCTGCTGGGGCACCTGCGGAAAGCCTTTCTGCACCATGCCGCACACGAACACCACCGGCAGTACCCACTGCCGCGCTTCGGGCGCGCTGAGCACGTGGACCAGGTTGCGCCGCCCATCCGACAGCCGCAGCGGCTTCAGGCGCAGCACCGATCGCACCGCCCGCCAGAACCCTTCGAGTGGCAGGTCCCGCTCCGCCGCCAGCGTGGCAGCCGCTTCCCCCACGGCTTCTTCAAACAGCTTCAGCGCCTCCGCCTGGCTGCGCCATTCCAGAGCCGTGGCGTGGGAATGTCCGCCATCCGCGCGGGCCATGGCCGGCCGGAATAGCGCGCGCAGCGACCGCAGGCGCGCCGCCCACTCCAACGGCCGCAAGGCCAACCCGCGCCATTCGTCCAGCGCCGCCAGCGCATCGATGCGGTCCAGCAGGCTGGGTTCGCCGCCCGCCAGGGCCCGGAGCGCCTCCAGCCCGTGGTTGGGGGCCTGTTTGCGGACTTCGAAATCCATGCGGTCGAGGGCATTGGAAGCGGCCAGCCCCGCATCCAGCCGCAACACCGCCATAGTCTGGCCATGGTCCCAGCAGCCCGCCACGGCATCCACCGCGCCCGAGAGGAACCGCGTCACGGCGTGCTCTTCCAGGTTCTGGTCGAAATAAAACCGCGCCGGGATGCCGAACCGTTCCAGCGTGGAGCCCAACAGCGGCACATACGTATCCGCCGCCCGCACCACGATTCCCATTTCGCGGAACGGACGCCCCGCGGCCGCCTGCTCCAGAATGCGCCGCGCGATCTCTTCCACCTCGCGCTCGATCGAAGGCGCGCGCACCACCTTCCGCGCCGGGGCCGGCCGCACGCGCGGCAGACGTTCTTCCTGAAATCCCATCGCCAGCAGGCGCGGCTCGGCCCAATCGAACGTCAGGGTCACCTCCGCGTGCCGTCCGAGCGCCGCAATCACGTGCAATTCCGGATCGGGCAGAGCGTGAAATCCATCCAGCCAGACAGCGCCAATGCCGCCGGTGCCCTCCACCGCGAGGCGCGCCGCCGCGCGCTCCAGCCGCTGCCACCGCAGCGCCAGCCCGCGGCCTGCGAGTTCCCTCTCAGTGGCCTCGTAGACGGCCAGGAATGCGGCGCCCAGCGGCGTATCCGGCAGCGAAGCGCGCAAGCGGGCGGCATCGCAACCGGCGGACGAAAAATCCGCAATCGCGCGGGCCAGCGAGGCGCAAAAGCCCGGCAACTGAGCCACCTTGGCAAATTCGGGACGCGCCACCTGCCGCGCCACTTCCTCCACGATCAGGTAGAGCACCGGCTCCGATGCTTCCCGAATCCCACCGGCCCACTCCTCGACGAACGCGTGCAGCGTCTGCACGGTGCGCGCGCCGAACACCAACCCCTCGCGCGCCAGTTGGTTGCGCAGATGCTGCGCCATGGTGGCCGTAGGGGTCAGAAGGCGCACCCCGCGCTGCCCCGCGCGGATAGCCTCACGCACCCGGTCCAGACAAAACGCGGTCTTTCCGGACCCCGCCGGCCCCGTCAGCAATCGCATTGCATTTTAGTGTAGCGCAGGCAAAGAAAAAGCGAAATTGCGACGGCCACGGGCGAGTTCGCGGCAGCGGCGGGATCGACGCGCCTCCGTCGGCTGGAACCGTTCGTTGAGCGGTGGATTGCTCCGCCGCGCATCACCCAAAGGCCGGAACGCCTCGGAAGTGCCACGACTGGCCGGAACGAACCACCGGGTCGGCCACTGAAAAGTGACGCCGGCCACCGCCGGAACTGCGGCGTCCAGCGCCGTGGGAACTGCGGCGGCCAAAGAGGTGTCGCCAGCGTGGCGGGCGCTAGTCGGCGAGTGCTCAGCACCGGGCGAGTTCGGTGTACGCACCCCGCCCGCCACTCCTCGGCCACCATGGCGTAAAATTGCGATCGGTGTCGGACGCAAAACCAAAGAACCCGCCGCCCGGTTAGCACCGGCGTGGCGGGTTCTTCCGCGTCTGGCAAGATGTGAGAAAACTTACTTGCTGTTCCCACCTCCCTTAGTCGTCGAGGAAGGTGCCTTCTTGGTGCCTTTCTTGTGGCCCTTCTTGCTGCTGGAGGTCTTGCTGCCGCTGGCGGGTGTCGCCGGCGTAGTCTGTGCAAACGCTACGGTAGAGGCAACCGCAAAGGCGATTGCGATCAGGCTTTTCTTCATCTTGTTCTATTCTCCCCGGCGGGCATTCTGCCGCCCGCCTCACAGTTTCATCATGCGGCTTGTCCGCCCGAATCTCGATAGCCCGGGCAGGCTACGCCAAGCGCCGAATTCAGGGGCAGGGCGGTTAAGTTTGCTTCACGAATGTGGCGCCGAATCCATTTCTGGCACACCTGCGGCGCGCTGCGTCCCCAACGGCACAAAAAATGCTCTGGAAGTTGCAGCTTTGGAACGTGGGATGCGTATTTGCAGTGATATTATGGGAGGCAGATGAGCTTACTGTCGCCAAGATTATCGTTGAAGGTCGCGCAGAAGCAGATTCTCACCCCCGGCCTTGTTCAGATGGTGACCGTCCTCCAGCTCAACCGGCTGGAGTTGAAAGAGATGGTCACTCAGGAGATCGTCAAAAACCCGGTCCTGGAAGAATCCACCGAGGAACCGGGCGACGAAGTTACACCCGAGGAATTGTTGCCGCTGCTGGAGGCCGAAGCGGTGGTCGATCCGGCCGATAAGCAGATCCTCGATGCGGCGGTATTGAACGACGCCAATTCGGCGACCGGTTCCACAGAAGATGTAGCCATCAACGGCAACCTGTTTCCGGATGCCGAGGAGAGCGCCGCCGCCGCGGCCGAAACCGAGATCCAGGTGGCCAACGATCCGCTGCTGGAACCACCGGCCTCCACCGATCCGTTCGACGAAATCGACTTCGGCTCCTTCTTCGACGACTACCTCGACCCCGGCTATAAGAGCCCCGCGTCGGAATCGGTGGAAAAGCCCTCCTTCGAGACGTTTCTCTCGGCGCCCGTCACCCTGGGCGATCACCTGCGCTCGCAGTTGAGCGTCAGCGTGATGCCGGACGAGGTGCGCAACGCCGCCGAATCGATCATCGGCAACCTGGACGAAGACGGCTATCTTTCGGCCTCCCTCGAAGAGATCGCGGCCGTCGGGGAGCACAAGCTGCCCGAAGTGGAAGCCGGCCTGAAGGTGGTGCAATCGCTCGATCCGGCGGGCGTGGGGGCCCGCAACCTGCGCGAATGCCTGCTGCTCCAGATTGAGAGCGTCAACGGCAAAGGCGGCGTGGCCTGGCAGATCGTCTCCAGCCACCTGCGCCTCATCGAGACGCGCCAGTTCAAGGAAATCGCCAAGCTGTTGGGGCGCCCGCTCGATCACGTGGAAATCGCCGTGGCCATGATCCAGCACCTCAATCCGCGGCCCGGACTGCGCTATTCGGGCCCCGGCGCGCGGGTAGTGGAACCCGACGTCTACTTCATCAAGGATGGCGAGGATTACATCATCCAGATGAACGACGAGGATGTGCCCCAACTCCGCCTCAACGCCCAGTACAAGCGCATGCTCGACCGCGATAACGGGGCCACCAAGGAAGTCCGCGATTACGTGCGCGAGCGCTACACTTCCGCCATCCAGCTCATGAAAAACATCGAGCAGCGCAAGCAGACCATCCTCAAAGTCTGCCAGACCATCGTGCGCCGCCAGGGCGAATTTCTGAGCCTGGGTCTGGATGCGCTCAAGCCCATGATGATCAAGGAAGTGGCCGAAGAGGTCGGCGTGCACCCCTCCACCGTGAGCCGCGCGGTGGCCAACAAGTACGCCCACACCCCGCAGGGCGTCTACGAGCTGCGCTACTTCTTTTCCGAAGCCGTGCAGGGACCCTCCGGCGGCAACACGCCGCTGCTGCTGCTCAAGCGCAAGGTGAAAAAGATGATCGAGGAGGAGGACCGCAGCAAGCCCCTCACCGATGAGCAGATCACCGCGCTGCTGCAGGCCGAGGGCATCGAGGTGACCCGGCGCACGGTAGCCAAGTACCGCGAGGACATGAAGATCCCCTCCACGCACCAGCGGCGCATCCGGAACTGAGCGGAATATCGCGCCCGGCGGCGCCAAGGGTGCACAGCAGATCTCAATCCGTGCGTTTTCTCCGCGCCTCCACGTCTCCGGGTCGTGCCTTTCCGTGTTTCCCGGTTTAGGCGGCCCTAAAAGAGTTATAAAGAAGGTAGGCCCCTACCCCGCCGAGGGTGCTCGGCCTAAGAGCGGTTCGTTGTTCCGGAAGGGAGAACCATGAAGATCACGTACACAGGCAGGCAGGTAGAGTTGCTTCCGGCCCAGCTAAAAAAGCTGGAAGCGCAATTCTCCAAAATTGGGAAACTGCTGGATGGCAAGCGCGAATGCGAAGCGCACGTGATTTTGTCGCTGGAACGTCACTTGCACCAGGCCGAGGCCACCGTGAATTACTTCAATCACCAGTTGGCGGGTCTCGGGTCGAGCAGCGATATGTTTACCGCCATCCATTCGGCGGCCGAGAAGCTCGAGAAACAGGCTCTCAAGGCGCGCACTAAGTGGCGCGATACCAAACGCACCCCGCGCAAGGAAGTGGAGCCGGCCGAACCGGAGGCGGCGGCCGAACCCGAACCGGAGGCGGAGGCGGAAACCGTACCGGCCCACCGGGTGTACCACGTCAACCATCATCACAAACGCAAACCGATGACCCTGGATGAAGCCTTGATGGCGATGGAGAAGGACCGCGACTACCTGGTCTACCGCGATGCCGAAACCGACCGCGTGTCGGTGCTGGTGCGGCGCCGCGACGGCGATTTCGACCTGGTCGAGGGATAACACCCGGAATGGCGACGGCAAAGGCGCGTGTCCGCTCCGCGGGATCGCGAGCCAGGAAATCCTCCCCCGCTCCCGCTGCGGTGGAACCGCGCCCGCCTGGCGCCGGCGGCGTTCCCGAATTAGTGGTGATCACCGGGTTGAGCGGCTCCGGGAAAGGCTCCGTCCTGCGGGCGCTCGAAGACCTCGGTTACTATTCGGTCGATAACCTGCCGGTGGACCTGATTCCCAAGTTCGCCGAACTGACTCACGAAAGCCCCTCCATCCGCGGGGCTGCGCTAGTGGTGGATGTCCGCGAGGGCGAGGGGCTCAAGCGCTTTCCCGAGGTCCTCGACCAGATCCGCGAGAAGGTCAACGCCCGGCTGGTCTTTATGGAGGCGGACGACGAAGTTATCCGCCGCCGCTTCAGCGAGACCCGCCGCCCTCATCCGCTCGGCAGGGAGCGCTCTATCTCCAAGAGCATCCATTTCGAGCGCTCCCAGTTGGCCGGCATCCGCTCCAAAGCCGACCTGATTATCAATACTTCCAAGTTCACCGTGCATGAGCTGCGCGAGTTTATCGGCGAGCGCTTCCGCGGCGATGGATCGCAATCCAACATCATGATCTACGTCACCAGCTTCGGCTACCGCCACGGCCTGCCGTCGGATAGCGACCTGGTCTTCGACGTAAGATTCCTTCCCAACCCCAACTACATTCCGCGCTTTAAGAACCTCACCGGACGCAATCCCAAGGTGGCCCGCTATATCCGTTCGTTTCCCCAGACGGTCGAGTTTATCCAGCGAATCTCCGACTTACTCATCTACTTACTGCCGCACTACATCCGGGAAGGTAAGAGCTATCTGACCATCGCTTTCGGATGTACCGGCGGCCAACACCGTTCGGTCATGATGGCGGAGCAGATGCATAAGAACCTCAAGGACGCTGGCTACACGGCCAAAGTATCTCACCGCGATATCGTGGAAGCCCAGCATTAACCATCGGGAAGGTTGAGTTTTACGGCCAAAAATCCGGGTCAACCGCTTGGGCAAAGGTAAACGGGCAATCCTCGATTTTCGGGAATAAGCCCTTTGGATCAACCTCCCGCTGGGCCTGCCGGATCGCCAGCAGGCAAACGCGGCTCCATTTTTCCTCGACGTACCGCCGCAGGCTGGGGCTTTGCTCGAATACGCCCTCCAGCGCGGAGCGTTGCTCCACGATCGAACCGTCCCAGGAACTGGTTCGCCTGTCGGGCTGGTAGCGGCACTTTAGCAAATGCACCAGGATAACCACCGTCCGGTTGATGGCTTCCCGCTGATCGCGTTTTCCCATGTCCTCGATTTCCTCCGCCACGTGCTCGATATCGGCTTCCTCAATCGAGCCTTGCGCGCGCAGGCGGCGTGCCGTCTCAGCGGTCCATTGCACGAAGTCCTGATCGTAGAGGTTCATGGCTGATTCCCTTGTTCGCGGTTTTTCATGTGCCCGATGCCCGATGACCGCGGTAGCGGACATATCGACTCCTGCCTCTATCGTATACCGCGCCCGCGTCCGGTTCCGGCTGGCTTCAATTCCCGCCGAAAGCCCTGCCCGCCGCCTTGGCTGCCAGCTTGATTTTTCCGGGCCACCCGAGGCGTTGCCATTCCAGCGGTTCTTCGTCGGGCCCGCAGGTTTCGGCGGCGCCGGCCACCCGCGCCTGGGGCCGGTCTCCCGTGCCGGCGCAGTAATGGAAGGTTTGCGCGCGGTAGGACACCAACAGCAGCGTCAGCAGGAACACGCCCGCGAGGGCGCCAATCACGCGCTTCGCCATGAAATCCTCTCGCTCGTCCGCCGAGCCTCGCCCCCACCGGGATCGCGTACTCCGGGGGGACGGCTCCGAACTGTCTAATAGACCGGCGCGAGATCCATTTTGTTCCCTCGCCTCGCATTCCTTCCCGCTACGCCGGGCTTCCCTGCCCCCGGTGTTAAACTATGTTTCATCAACGCATGCCCAAATCTCTTGAGGAATTGCAGGCCATCGCCAGGCAGGTAAGGCGCGAGATTATCGAGATGACCGGCGCCGCCAAAACGGGGCATCCCGGCGGATCGCTCTCGGCCGTGGAGATCCTGGTGGAGCTGTACTTCAATTACATGCACATCGATCCGCAGAACCCCACCTGGGTGGATCGCGACCGCTTCGTGCTCTCCAAGGGCCACGCCGCACCGGTGCTCTACGCCGTCATGGCCGAGGCCGGCTATACCCCGAAGGACCAGTTGAATACCCTGCGCAAGCTCGGCTCCATTTACCAGGGCCATCCCGACATGCGCTTCATTCCGTCGCTCGAAGCCTCTACCGGCTCGCTCGGCGAGGGCCTCTCGCTGGTGCTTGGAATGGGGCTGGCGTCGCGGCTGGACGGGCGCCCCTCGCGCTTCTACGTGCTGCTGGGCGATGGCGAAGTGCAGGAAGGGCAGGTCTGGGAAGCCGCCATGGCCGGCGCCTTCCACAAAGTGGATAACATTGTGGCCATCGTGGACTATAACGGAATCCAGCTCGATGGCTTCGTCAAAGACATTATGGATGTCGCGCCGCTGGCCGATAAGTGGCGGGCTTTCGGCTGGCATACCCTGGAAATCAACGGCCACGATCTTCCGGCCGTCCGCGCCGCCCTTGAAGAGGCCCAACGCACCAAGGGAAAACCCACCTGCATCGTGGCCCACACGGTCAAGGGCAAAGGCGTCTCCTTCATGGAGAACAATCCCAAGTTTCACGGCACCGCGCCCAACGCGGAGGAAGTCAAACGGGCCCTTCAGGAGCTGCAATAATCATGACTCCCAAAACTAAGTTTGAGTTGAAAGCCGGCCCCGCCACGCGTGAGGCGTTCGGACGCGCGCTGGTGGAGCTGGGCCGCGAAAACAAGGACATCGTGGTGTGCGATGCGGACCTTTCCAAGTCCACCATGACGGTGTATTTCCAGAAGGAATTTCCCGAGCGCTTCTTCTCTTTCGGCATCGCCGAGGCAAACATGGTGGCGGCCGGCGCCGGCATGGCCCTGGCGGGCAAGATTCCGTTCGTCTCCAGCTTCTCGGCCTTCGTCATGAACAAGGGCTTCGAGCAGCTCCGCGCCTGCGTCGCTTATCCCCACGTGAATGTGAAAGTGGTGGGCACGCACAGCGGCATTTCAATCGGCGAAGACGGCCCGTCGCAGATGTCCATCGAGGAAATTTCACTGGCCTGCTCGCTGGCCGGTTTCGTGGTGCTGGCGCCGGCCGATGAAGCCTCCACTAAGGCCCTGGTGCGCCAGGCCGCGGCCTATGTGGGGCCGGTGTTCATCCGCTGCGGACGGGTGAAGGCGCCCCTCATCTACAGCGGCAATGAATCCTTCCAGATCGGCAAGGCCGTGCAGGTGGTGGAAGGCAGCGACGTCACCATTGTGGCCGATGGGCTGCTGGTGGCGCAGGCCATTCTGGCCGCCGAAATGTTGGAGGGCGAGGGCATCTCCGCACGCGTTCTCGACATGCACACGGTCAAGCCGCTCGATCGCGCCGCCATCCAGAAGGCCGCCCAGGAGACCGGCGCCATGGTGGTGGCCGAGGAGCACCTGGTGGATTGCGGCCTGGGCGTGCGCGTGGCGCAGGTGGTGGCCGAAACGCATCCCTGCCCGATGGAGTTTGTGGGCATCCACAATACTTACGCCGAATCGGGCCAGCCCGATGAGCTGCTGGAGAAATACGGCCTAGTGGCGCGCGACGTAAAAGCGGCCGTCCACAACGTCCTGGCGAGAAAGCGTTAATGCGCCGATGACCACTCCGGGTCCCCTCGCCGAAGCCTACCTGGAGCAGAGCCCGGCCTTTCATTGGATTGCCGACCGTACCCCGGTCTTCGTGGCGGTCTACGGCGATCCCACGCCCTTGTTCCATTTGCCCGCGGCGCAACTGCGCGGCCGCCCGCTTGTGGAAGCCCTTAGCCCGCCCATCGCCCGCACCTGGATGGAACGTATCGCCCGCGCCTTCACCGGTGAAACCCTGCTGCTCAGCGAAAGCGCCGGCAGCCTGCGCTGGCACATTACCGTGTTTCCCATCCGCATGCAGGGCGAGATCGCCTACGTGGGCGCGCTGGCGCGCGAAACCAGCGCCTGGGGCAGCGCCGAACAGGAACTGCGCCGCACGGTTTTGGGCGCCATGAAGGCTCAGGAATTCGAACGCAACCAGATCTCGCGCTTCCTGCACGATGCGGTGGGCCAGAACCTCACCGCCATGGGCCTGCAGCTCGACCTGATGCGCATGGACCTGGAGACCATCGCGCCGCAGATCTGCGCCCGCATCGCCGAAATGCAAGAGGTGCTGGAAGTGGTGATGGAGGAAACCCGCGACTACACTTACACCCTCAACCCGTCGGATGTGGAGCGCGCCGGGCTGCGCTCGGCCCTCGACCGCATGGTGGGCCGCCTGCGCGAGCGCTTCGTGGGCAACGTGCGGCTCAACGTGGACCCCTCTCTCAAGATCGAAAAGAAGTTCGCCACGGCGCTGTTCCATATCGCCAAGGAGGCAGTAGAGAATGCCGTGCAACATTCCAGTTGCTCTCAAATTGAAATCGCGGTAAAGTCCACACGTGCCGGGTTATTTCTAGAGGTCCGGGACAATGGGTGCGGGTTCGACTCGTCGGATATACTGGGTGGAAGACGCGGGCTGGGTCTGCTGAGCATGGAGCATTACGCGGCGGAAGCCGGGTTGGAATTGTCGGTTGTCAGTAACCGTGGTGCGGGCACCTTGGTGCGGGCCACCACAAACGGGCATTTCTGAGGGCATGTTATGACATTCGGCATCGTTCTTGTCGATGATCACAAGCTGGTTCGCGACGGCGTAAAAACCATCCTCGAGCGGGGGGCCGAATTCCGCGTGGTGGCGGAGGCCGAAAATGGCGCCGACGCCGTGCAGATCTGTAAGAAATTGGGCCCCGACATGGTCCTGATGGATATCGGCCTGCCTGGCATGAATGGGATTGAAGCTACTGTGGAGTTACTGCGCCACTGTCCGGCAGTCAAAGTAGTGATCCTGTCGATGTACGACGACGAAAATTCGGTGGTCAGCGCCATCCGCTCCGGCGCTCGCGCCTTCGTCCTCAAGAAGGCCTCGTCCACAGAGCTTCTGGACGCTTTGCGCACGGTGGCCCGCGGCGGCTCCTACCTCAGCCCGCAGGTTTCCGACCGGCTGCTGCAGCGTATCCAGCGCGGCGACCTGAACACCCACGATACCAGCCCGCTGGGTCAGCTTTCCCCGCGCGAACTGCAGGTGCTGCGCCTGGTGGCCGAGGGCAAAACCAGCAAGGATATCGCGGTCATGCTCGATCTGGGCTTGCAGACCGTCCGCAGTTACCGCAAGACCATGATGAAGAAACTGGGTGTCAATAACGTTGCCGGCCTCACCCAACTGGCCCTGGCGGCCGGCATCACCCACTGGAATAAGCCCGATGAACACACCGTGGGGTGAGTTGGCGGTTGCCGACGCGCACGTCCATTTCTTCTCGCACCGTTTTTTCGAATCGCTGGCGGTGCCGACGGGCAAATCGGTGGAGGCTCTGGGAACCATTCTCGGCTGGCAGTTGCCGCCCTCTGACCCGGCCGCCCTGGCGCAGGCCTGGGCCGCCGAACTCGACCGCCACGGGGTCGCCCAAGCCGCGCTCATCGCCAGTTTCCCCGGCGATGAAGCTTCGGTGGCCGCGGCAGTCCACGCCGTGCCCGGCCGTTTCTGGCCCTACGCCATGGTCAATCCGCTGGCTGCGCCCGCTGCGGAATCCTCATCCGGCGAGGACGTACGAGCCATCTGCCTGTTCCCCGCCATGCAAGGCTATTCCATCGCCGATTCGCGCATCCACCCGGTGCTGGAGCGCGCCGCGGCCCTCCGCCAGATCGTCTTCGTCCACTGTGGCGTGCTCACCGTGGGCGTGCGGCGCAAGCTGGGGCTGCCCTCTCCCTTCGACATGCGCTTCTCCAATCCGCTGGATCTGCACACCGTGGCCCTGCGCTATCCGCGGACCCCGTTTGTGGTGCCGCATTTCGGCGCCGGCTATTTTCGCGAAGCACTCATGCTGGCCGATCTCTGCCCCAACGTTTATTTGGACACCTCCAGCAGCAACTCCTGGATGCGCTACGAAGCGCTCGACTTGCAGACCGTGTACCGGCGCGCGCTGGCGGTGGCGGGGCCCCAGCGGCTGCTCTTCGGCACCGATTCCTCGTTTTTCCCGCGTGGCTGGAACCGCGCGGTGTTCGAGGAACAGGTGCGGGTACTGGCAAGTTTAGAACTCTCCGCCGACGATGCCGCGCAAATATTCGGCGGCAATTTGCGGAGAATCGCCTCTGAAACTTGAGATTTGCCGGAAGCTGCCCGCACTAACCGGATACATGAGAGTCGTCATACGCTTCGGATCGCGCATCCGTCATCCATTTTTTCCCGACTGGGTGGCCACTCCGGCCGTGGAGACCGAAGGCCCCCGCCGATATCCAGCTTTGTCCGGCACGGTGTCGCAGCTCATGGAGGCCGCCGACGCCGGGGTGGAAGCCGCTCGCGCGGTGTATGTGGTGCGCGGCGTGCAGCACCCTTTCCTGCTGGAGAGCGAGCGGGAGGCGGTGTGGCGCACCTTCCAGGTGCCGGTCTACACGGTGCTGCTGGGCGTGCGCGGCAAGACCCTGGCCTTTGAATGCGAAGCCCAGGAAGGCCTGCACATGACCGTCAACTGCCTGGCTGGCGCCGGATGGGCAGCCTTCTTCGAAGAAGGCGAATGCCCCACCTGCACGGTAGTCGCGGCCATCGATTCGCACCTCTGCGAGTGCGGGCGCCCCGGCCATCGCCTGGTCAACCCGCGCCGCCCCGTGGAAAGCGAGCGGCGCCGGAGCCCCGCGATCCTGCCCTCTGCGGCGGGAATTCTGGCGTAAGCTCGCAATCGGCCAAGTTCACTTCCAGCCCGTATCTAACGTGTCCAGCGCACTCTGGAACAGCCCCTGCACGGCGGCCGCCACGGCGGGATCTCCTTTGGCCAGTGCCCCGGTGACGGCATCGCGATTGGACAACGCCGCCTTAGCGAACTTTTGCTGGTTAGGGTCCGTAGACTGATCCGCCATCGTACGCACCTGGTTGAAGAATTTGGTCGAATACCCGCTCGCCAATCCATAGTTCTTCAGGTTAGTCTGCAAGTAAACATACCCGATCAACAGGTCCACTTGGTCCGCTTGTAACCTGGCGCGATCCGAAGCGAGCTCCTGTCGGGTCGTATTGAGTTGCTTTGCCACATCTCTGGACCGCACGTACTGCGGGATGAAGCCGAGCAGGAACGCCACCAACACCAGCACTCCCACCCCGATCACGATGATCCTCTGGTTCATATGAATATTCGCATCGGCGCGACGCGTCCTGGGTGCTGCGCGGAAGCCAATTGCCCATCAGTGTACACCCGTTTACCCCGTAAAATCGCCGCACCGCGCCACGGGCCGCCGCGACCAGCCCGTCTCCGGCTCCCCCGTGACATCCACCCTGTCTTTCTCCGCGCTTCCTCCGCCGTCTCCGCGTCTCCGCGTCGAATGGGCCCACCCCCTCCTTGTGCAATTTGACACTAGACACCGCAGGTGATAAATGTAGTGATCTTCATCAGGAACACAAATGGCTGACGACCAAAAGCCGGAAGGCTCCCCAACGCCTCCATCCCCCGGAGGCGAGGCGTCCAAGCCGCCTCAGAAACCAGCCCCTCCGCCGCCCGCCGCTAAACCTGCCGCCCCCAAGCCCGCAGCCCCTGCCGGCGGACATGCCGCCCCTCCCAAGCCTCCCGCCACCATGGCTGCCACTCCCTGGGCCAGCGAGCTGGCGCAGGAGTTGAAGGAACGCTTCGCGGACCGCATTCTCGAAACCTCCACCTACCTCGGACAGAATTTTATCGTGGCCAAACCGGATTCCGTTATTCCGGTGCTGGAGTACCTCAAGCTGGAAGCCGATTTCGACTACCTCGTGGACGTCACCGCGGTCGATTGGCCCAAGCGGCCCGAACGCTTCGATCTGGTCTACATTCTTTATAGCTTCGCGCGCAATGAGCGCGTCCGCGTCAAAACCCACATCCCCGAGGGCTACAAGCCCGAAACCGCCGTCACCGTCCACCTCGGCGCCAACTGGCTGGAGCGCGAGGTCTTCGACATGTTCGGCATCGAGTTCGCCGGCCATCCCGACATGCGGCGCATCCTTCTGCCGGAAGAGTGGCAGGGGTACCCGCTCCGAAAGGACTATCCTATTATTCAGCAGGACCAGGCCTGGGTGCGGGAGAACCTGGAGATCGAAAGCGGCCAGTGAACACCGTATGCCGGACGCCACATTCTTAGATTCCACCGAATTAGTTCTCAACATGGGACCGCAGCATCCCTCCACGCACGGCGTGCTGCGCGTGATCCTCAAATTGGACGGCGAAAAGATTCTGGGCACCGAGTGCGTCATCGGCTACCTGCACCGGGGCGTCGAGAAGATCGCCGAGAACCGCACCTTCGCGCAGTTCAACCCGTACGTCGACCGCATGGATTATGTGGCCGCCATCTCCAACGGTCTGGGCTATTGCCTGGCCGTGGAAAAGCTGCTGAATATCGAGGCTCCGCCCCGCGCGCAGGTCATCCGCGTCCTGCTCACCGAGTTGAACCGTATCGCCAGCCACCTTCTGTGGCTGGGCACCCACGCCCTCGATATCGGCGCCATCACGCCGGTTTTCTATTGCCTCCGCGAGCGCGAAGAGGCCCTCAAAATCTTCGAAAAGTACTGTGGCGCGCGGCTCACCACGCACGCCTTCCGCATCGGCGGCCTGCTCTACGAAACCTACGACGGCTTCGAGCAGGACATCATGGCCTTCTGCGACTGGCTTCTGCCCAAGGTGGACGAATACGAGGAACTGCTCACCAATAATCGCATCTGGGTGGGCCGCCTGAAAAACGTGGGTGTGCTGAACGCCGAGGAGTGCAAGGAATTCGGCGTCACCGGCCCGGTGCTTCGCGCCGCCGGCGTCAAGTGGGATTTGCGCAAGGCTCAGCCCTATTCCGGCTACGAGAAGTACGAGTTTGAAATCCCCACCCGCCAGAACGGCGATACTTACGACCGGTACATCGTCCGCATGGAGGAGATGCGCCAGTCAGTGCGCATCATGCGGCAGGCGGTCGAATCGATTCCCGAGGGGCCCATCATGGGCAAGGTCGGAAAAGTCATCAAGCCCGCCGTGGGCGAAGCGTATGTCTCGATCGAGGCTCCCAAAGGAGAGCTGGGCTATTACATCGTGAGCGACGGCTCCACCCAGCCTTACCGCGTGCGCGTCCGCCCGCCATCATTCGTGAACTTACAAGCCCTGGACCGGATGGTCAGAGGCGGCTTAGTTGCCGACGTGGTGGCTGTGATCGGAACCTTGGATATCGTACTGGGCGAGGTGGACCGATAACCGTCAGAGATTTCATTTTTTAGCAAAGTTGGCACTATATGCATAAGCTTCTCAAACAGATCTTCCTGGTGGACCTTTTCCAAGGTCTCTGGGTGACCTTCCGCAATCAAAATCCGAAGTACATTTATACCGAGCAGTATCCCGCCGAGCGCCCCAAGGTGGCCGAACGCTACCGGGGTGCGCCGCGCCTCAATATCAACCCCGATAACGGCGAAACCTTGTGCATCGCCTGCAACCTGTGCGCCCTGGCATGCCCCGAGAATCTCATCGTGGTCACCAGCGCACGCAATGAAGCCACCCGGCGCAAAGAACTTACCGAATTCACCTACGACACCTCCCGCTGCATGTTCTGCGGCCTCTGTGAAGATGCCTGCCCGGTAGATGCCCTGGAGCTGACCCAGGATTTCGAGCTGGCCACTTACACCCGCGAGGGCCAGATCTGGGACCGCCAGATGCTCGAAGAAGGTCCCAAACCTACTCAATACCGATGCTAACCCCCTGCGTTCAGCGCCGCCGAGCCGCCACCCGGAAGGAGCCGCCACACCTTCTATGCAACTGATGACTCCCGCTTACATAGACACGGCTTTATTCTATATCTTCGCCCTGCTCGTGCTGGGTGGGGCGGTCTTCACCATCACCTGCCACAACGCCGTGCGCAGCGCCATTTCGCTGATCGTCTCCCTGCTCGGCGTCGCGGGCATCTATCTCATGCAGCAGGCCGAGTTCCTGTTCGCCGTGCAAATCGTGCTCTACGTGGGCGGCATCATGGTGCTGTTTTTGTTCGTGATCATGCTGGTGAATCTGGACCAGGCCGCCATGGAGCGCCAGTATAACCGGCATTGGCTGGTGGCTCTTACCGCCGTGGTATTAGTGGCCGCCGAGGTGAGTTACTTCCTCTACCGCGGCCAGAGCGCCTTCCAGATCGCCCAGCCGGCGGCGGCCCCGCCCTCCGCTCTGGGCAACACCGAAGTCCTGGCGGACGCCCTGTTCTCCGAATATCTATTGCCCTTTGAAATTGCTTCCATCCTGCTGTTGGTGGCCGTGGTCGGCTCCGTGATTATGGCCAAAAAGAGGATCTGACGATGTCTCCCATCGGAACGGTTCATTACCTGGCGCTCAGCGCGGCTCTGCTGCTGATCGGCACCGTGGGCGTGCTGACCCGCCGGAATGTGGTGATTATTCTGATGTCCATTGAGCTGATGCTCAATGCGGTGAACATCAACCTGGTGGCTTTCTCGCACGCCCTGCGCAATATCGACGGACAGATTTTCGCCATCTTCGTGATCACCGATGCGGTAGCTGAAGCGGCCGTGGGCCTGGGAATTCTGATCGCGCTGTTTCGCAATCGGGAAACCGTCCTGGCGGATGAGATCGACTTGCTGAAGTGGTAGGAGAACTGTGAACTTTCTCGACCAGATCTGGCTGATCCCTCTGTTCCCGCTCTGCGGGGCGTTGTTGATGCTGCTGTTCGGCAGCAAGCTCGATCCACAGCCGGAGTCTTCCGTGGCGGTGGCTCCCGGCGTGGAGCCGGTCTTCGACGATCACGGCCACCCCCACGAGCACGGGCACACTCATGGCCATGAACACACCCACGACCACGAGCACGGCCACGGCCATACCCACGATCACCAGCATTCGCATGAGCACAGCCATGGCCACGGCCACGTCCACGCCCCCCTCAAATTCCTCATCGACTTAATCTGTCCGGGGATGGTCCTGCTCTCCTTTATCTTCTCTTTAGGCGCTGTGTGGCAGCTTTCTCAATTGCCCCACCGCGTCCACCAGATCATCCAGTTCACCTGGATTGCCGGCCTGCCCTTCCACATGGCCACCGGACAGATCGCC
>DATJRE010000285.1:0-3955 GCA_035505095.1 Bryobacteraceae bacterium
GGTGCTGCGCGAAGTGACGGGCAAGTAAATGGCAGACTACATCGGAGCAATCGACCAGGGCACCACCAGCACCCGGTTCATGGTTTTTGACCGCAAGGGCAAGGTGGCGGCCAGCGCACAGAGGGAGCATCAACAGATTTATCCGGCGCCGGGCTGGGTGGAGCACGATCCGGAAGAGATCTGGCTGCGCACCCAGGAAGTGGTTCGCGAGGCCATGGCCCAGGCGGACCTGCGGCCCGGCGATCTGGCCGCCATCGGCATCACCAACCAGCGCGAAACCTCGGTGATCTGGGATCGCGCGAGCGGCCGGCCGGCGTGCAATGCCCTGGTGTGGCAAGACACGCGCGTGGGTGAGTCCGTCGGGGAAATGTCGCGGGCGGGCGGCGCGGACCGCTTCCGGGCTTTGACCGGCCTGCCGCTCTCTACCTATTTCAGCAGCCTGAAAATCCGCTGGATGCTGGACCACGTGCCCGGCCTGCGGGCTCGTTCCGAAGCCGGCGAAGTCCTGTTCGGCAATATCGACACTTTCCTGTTATGGCGGCTCACCAGTGGCCTGCACCTTACAGATTGCACCAACGCCAGCCGCACCCAGTTGATGAATCTGCGCACGCTGGATTGGGACCCGGAGTTGCTCGCGGCTTTCGGTATTCCGCGGCAGATTCTGCCGGCCATCCGATCGAGCAGCGAAATTTACGGCGAGGCCACGCTGGACGCCATCGCGGGCGTGCCAGTGGCCGGAATTCTGGGCGATCAGCAGGCCGCTCTGGTGGGGCAAACCTGCTTCGCCGCCGGTCAGGCCAAAAACACCTACGGCACCGGATGTTTCCTGCTGATGAACACCGGCCCGGCCGCCGTGGCATCCAAGTTCGGCCTCCTCACCACTGTGGCCTTCCGGTTGGGCGGCCGGCCGGCGCACTACGCCTTAGAGGGCAGCGTGGCCATCACCGGCGCGCTGGTCCAGTGGGTGCGCGACAATTTCGGATTGATCGCCAGCAGCCCGGAAATCGAGGCGCTTGCCCGCACTGTGGAGGATAATGGCGGCGTGTACTTCGTCCCGGCGTTTTCCGGCCTCTACGCGCCCTACTGGAAGCACAATGCCCGCGGAGTAATTGCAGGGCTGACCCGCTACAGCAACAAAGGCCACCTGGCCCGCGCCGTGCTGGAGGCCACCGCCTTCCAGACCCGCGAAGTGGTGGAGGCGATGGAAAAAGACGCCGGCATCGCGGTGAATGTCCTGCGGACCGATGGCGGCATGGTGGAAAACGAACTGCTCATGCAGTTCCAGGCCGACCTGCTGGACCGGCCGGTGGTCCGCCCCGCCGTCAAAGAGACCACTGCGCTGGGCGCCGCCTACGCCGCGGGCCTGGCGGTGGGATTTTATAACGGCATCGAGGAACTGAAGAGTTACTGGTCGGTGGACCGCACCTGGCAGCCCTCCATGGACCCCGCCCGCCGCGAGCGCCTCTATACGTTCTGGAAAAAGGCAGTGCAACGGTCGTTCGACTGGCTGGAGGAATGATGGAGAAGCACCTCATTGGCGAGTTCATGGGCACCCTGGTGCTCATCCTGATGGGTAATGGCGTGGTGGCCGGCGTGCTGCTGAAGAAGTCGAAAGCCGAGAACGCCGGCTGGATGGTGATTGCCACCGCATGGGGACTGGCGGTCATGTGCGGGGTGTTCACCTCCATCGCCTTTGGCAGTCCCGATGCGCATCTGAACCCCGCGGTAACGATGGGCGCGGCGGTAGCCACCGGCGATTTCAGCAAGCTGCTGCCGTACGCCCTGGCGCAAATGGCGGGCGCGATCGCCGGCGCCACGCTGGTTTGGATCTTCTACTTTCCGCATTGGCGCGAGACCCCCGAACCGGATCTGAAGCTGGCCTGCTTCTGCACCTCGCCGGCGATCCGCTGGCCCATTTTCAACCTGCTAAGCGAAGTCATCGGCACCTTCATCCTGGTGCTGGTGGTCAACGCGATTTTCTCCAAGGCCGTGGCCACAGCCGGCCCAGCCCCGGGACTGGGTCCTTACCTGGTGGGCAGCCTGGTGTGGGGCATTGGCCTCAGCCTCGGCGGCACCACCGGATACGCCATCAACCCCGCCCGCGACCTGGGCCCACGCATCGCCCACGCCATTTTGCCGATCTCGAAGAAAGGCGGGTCGGATTGGGGCTATGCCTTCGTGCCGGTCGTGGGGCCGCTGATCGGCGGAGCGCTGGCGGGAGCCGTGGCGCGCTGGGCCGGGTTCTAGGGATCTGGAATGGAGGGCCGGTTCGGAGCCGAAAAGAGCGTGGTCATTGGTGTCTTTGGGATCACGTGTTCTTGAGCCAGACGCTTACCATGCCACGGTAATCCCAGAATGACAGTTCAGGGGCCCTCCGCTTCGTCGTCTTACACAGCACAGGCAACTGTCTTCGGAAGCGGCGATACTGCTCAACGATGAAAGCCCCGCCAGGTGCGTCGTTACGGCCAGATTCGATTACCAACCAATCGCGGACGGCAATAATTGCCTGCTTGGGTGAATTACTATGAGCGCGTACGTCTCTGCCACTGAGATCGGATAGGGAATTGCGATAGCGAAAACGCTCGCGATCCAGAATCAGACAGCTTTTCTTCGGGCGCGCGCGGCTTGCAAACTCGTACCCCAGGAACAAGCCGAGTTCGAATGGCATATTGTGTCGAGGCAAGCGGGTACGAGGATCAATCGTCATGAAAGAAAGGTCGTGAATGCAATAAGGACAGGCTTCGATCAAGTTAAGGATCTTGATAAGCCGCTCCTGAGTGCCGGTGTCTTGCTCAAGTGCACACCGCGGTTCAAAGCCCAGGGAACAAACCGCAAATATGATGGCATCGAAAATCCTCCGGTATGTGGGATCAAAAGGGCAGTTGATAAAGACGGTTCGATTGCTACCAATCACCTCTCGCCCCGAACCATGGGGGGTGTAGCTCACGCCTCGTGCGGCTGGCGTTTGCGTCGCTGGCTCGACTTGGAGCGCGCCGACTCCCTTTTCAGATCACGTTGCACAGTATCCACGAGGTCATGCAGAACGGCCACACCAGCCGTGACCATGCCACCGATAACCAAAGCCTTCACGGCAGTGTCAAACAGGGAGGCATTGTCGGCCTCGCTTGCAGGTTGGGGAATTCCGTATCGCGGCAACTGGTAATGCGCGACGGTTTCCATGGCTCCTGTCGCGCTGAACAATACTACCTGGCTTGGTGGGTTGTCCGATGCGACGCTTCTCGCGTACCCCAAAGCGGCAGACTTGGACGCAAAGAACCATCCCCGGCGCTGAAGGTCAACGACGGTCCACCCCCCATTTTCAGTGGGGACAACATGGATGGTATGCCCCGAATATACCAGCATTCCTTCATTGTAGCGTGGGCAGAGCGGCCGAGTGTGCCCTTACGCACTATTGGCCTCAGCCGAGTTCCACCGGCTTTCCGCCGTTGAGAATGGACTCGCGGCCGGCCTCGATCACGCGTTCGTTGTAACTGCTGTTGCGCGGCGTGGCCATGACGCCCGCCTCGTCGATCTGGCGCAGGATCCGCTGCCGGCCGGCGAGGTCACCGCCTTCGGTTTCCACGCGCAGGCAGCTCTGGATGAGGTACTCCACGGAGCGGTATCCGTAGCCCACCGGCACCAGGCCGCCGCTGCCCAAGTCCACGTACTGGAAATAATCCGGGCTGGGTTCGGCGTAAAGCGTCGACCCGGCCGCGGGGCCCTTGCGCGTGTAGCAGTATTTCAGGCCGCGGTACTGGTCGGAATGCGCGATCAGCGCGCCATCGGTTTCGCCTTTGCAGTACATCGTCAGTCCCTGGGTGTTGGTACCCGGCGCGGCATCGGGGAAGCCGAGGGCGTTCTGCACGTTCAGGCAGGCGCCGTTGTTCCAGATCACGCGCGCGTCGGTCCACAGGAAACCCTCGCTGCCGTTGGGGAAGCGCTCGGGGATGCCGTA
>DATJRE010000286.1:0-2850 GCA_035505095.1 Bryobacteraceae bacterium
GACCCGCCCCAGGTAGCGGTGTACGCGCGGCCAGCGGCAGCGGATGGCGCCGATCAGTTGCACCGGCCCCAGCAGCAGGATGACGGCGCCAGTAGCCAGATGGGCGGCCATGGCCAGCCATGACACCGTGTCGCCCTTGGCGTAAAGACCGGGCAGATTCTGGTTCCACAGCTCCATGTGGCCGGCCGGAATGGCGCCCAGGTAAAAGGCCAGGATATACAGGCCGAAGGACGCAGCACTCACCCAACTCGCCGCCACCAGGCCAGCGGCCGACCAGCGCAAGCCGGGCGACGCAGCCAACCCGCCGGGCGGGCCAATTCGTACGGCTGGGGATGTCGCGCCCACCAGAAATCTCCTTAGCCAAGATAGCCCGATTCGGATGGCCCCGCCACAGGAGGTCGGCCTGCGTGGAGTGAGGGCGTGGTTCGCAGATCCCCGCATGTGCCCCTCAGTTCCGGGGGTACTTGTTACCTCTAGCCCTCCGCCCCGGGGAGCTAAACCATAAGGGGGCTTGACAAGCCCGCGCGTACAGATAAAATATGTCTCATCAAAGCGTTGGCTATGCAGACCGCTTGTGACCATAATCATACCCAGATAATCGCCCGGAGAGACGGCATCGACTACGTCGAATGTCTCGATTGCCGACAGATCTTTGAGGCCGAAGACCTTGAACCCGTGCCAGTCGAGGAAGAAGACGAATAGCCCTCCAAGCCTGCGATAGCATGGAGGGGAATGCACGATCTCTCTCATTTCCGGAAGAATTTCGACACCATTGCCGCGCGGCTCGCCACGCGAAGCAACCCGCCGAACCTGGATCAGTTCCGCGAACTGGACCGCGAGCGCCGCGCCGCTATAACCGAAGCTGAGCAGTTGAAAGCGCAGCGCAATGCGGAGTCCCAGGAGATCGCCCGCTTGAAGCGCGCCGGCGCCGACACCGCCGAACGCCAACAACAGGTGCGCTCCATCGGGGACCGCATCGGCTCGCTGGATGAGCAGGTGAAGGCCCTCGACGAGCGCTTCCGCGAGCTGCTGGAGGGCATTCCCAACACCCCGCACGAATCGGTTCCGGCAGGCAAGGACGAGGGAGACAACGTCGAGGTGCGCCGCGTGGGCACGCCGCCCACCTTCGATTTCGAACCCAAGGCGCACTGGGACCTCGGGCCCGAACTGGGCATTCTGGATTTCGACCGCGCCGCCAAAATCACCGGCGCGCGTTTCGCCCTCTACTGGGGTGTGGGCGCCCTGCTGGAGCGGGCGCTGATCAACTTCATGCTCGACGTGCACACCCGCGAGCACGGCTACACCGAGGTGCTGCCGCCCTTCCTGGTGAATTCCAAGAGCCTCTTCGGCACCGGGCAGTTGCCCAAATTCAAGGAAGACCTGTTTCAGTGCGCAGGCACGGATTTCTGGCTGATTCCCACCGCCGAAGTGCCGGTCACCAACATCTACCGCGACGAAACCCTGGACGCCGGCGCGCTGCCCATCAAGCTGTGCGCCTACACCCCGTGCTTCCGCAGCGAGGCCGGTTCCTACGGCCGCGATGTGCGCGGCATCATCCGGCAGCACCAGTTCCAGAAGGTGGAGCTGGTAAAGTTTGCGCTGCCGGACGAGAGCTACCAAGAGCTGGAGAAGCTCACCGCCGATGCCGAGGACATCCTGCGCCGTCTGGGCCTACCCTTCCGCACGGTGGTGCTCTCCACCGGCGACCTGGGGTTTTCCTCGGCCAAAACGTATGACATCGAAGTGTGGCTGCCGGGGCAGAACGGCTATAAGGAGATCTCGTCCTGCTCCAATTTCGAAGCCTTCCAGGCGCGCCGCGCCGGCATCCGCTTCCACAGCGGCAAGAAGACCGAACTGGTCCACACGCTCAACGGCAGCGGCCTGGCGGTGGGACGCACCTGGGTGGCCATCGTGGAGAACTATCAGCAGAAGGATGGCAGCGTGGTGGTGCCGGAGGCCTTGCGGCCGTATCTGAACCTGGAGGTGATCCGAGGCCGGGGTGAGTAGGTCGAAGCCGGCCAAAGCCGCCAAAGCGGCCCCTTCGCCCGCAGCCGCGCCGGAAGCGAGCCGCTGGGTCTATCCGCTAGTCTCGATACCGTTGCTGGCGCCCTGCTTCTGGCATTCGCGCATCCAGGCAGGCGACCTGGGAAGCCACGTCTACAACGCCTGGCTGGCGCAATTGGTGGCCCATGGGCAGGCGCCCGGCCTCACGGTTGTGCCGCAGGCCACCAACATCCTCTTCGACCTGATGCTGAGCGCGTGCAACGCCCTGTTCGGCATGGCCGCGGCCCAGCGCATCGCGGTTTCGCTCAGCGTGCTGGTGTTCGCCTGGGGCGCTTTCGCGTTCGCCTCCGCGGTAGCCGGGCGCCGCGCCTGGAACATCTTTCCCGCCATCGCCATGCTGGCCTACGGCTGGGTCTTCCACGTTGGCTTTTTCAATTTCTACCTGAGCCTGGGCCTGTGCCTGGGGGCCATGGCCCTGCTGTGGCGGGGGAACCCGCGGCGCGCGGCTGCCGCCGTACCGCTGCTGGCCCTAGCCTTTCTGGCGCACGCGTTGCCGGTAGCCTGGGCGCTGGCGCTGATGGCCTATCGCTGGGCCTCCGGCCGCGTGGCTCCCGGACGGCGCCTGTTGCCGGCCACCGCGGCCCTGGGCGCGATGCTGCTGGCGCGCGTCGCCATGGGGTTGCTGATGGAAACCCACGGCGGCCTCGGCCAGTTGATCCTGATCACCGGCGCGGATCAGCTTTACGTGTTTGACGGGAAATACCGGATTCTCTGCGTAGCCCTTCTGGCGCTGTGGATCTGGCTGCTGGCGGACCTGCTGCGCGGCGCCGGCCAGGGCATGCTGGC
>DATJRE010000287.1:0-10031 GCA_035505095.1 Bryobacteraceae bacterium
TCCTCGCAAAATTCGGACAATCCCTCACGCTCCACCTCTGGACACTGGCGTCGAAGCCGCGTCTGCAAGCCACTGCTTTCCGAGTTGCCCGTGAACAAGCGCTAAGCGCAACATGACGTCAGTTGGCGAACAGCCCCTGGAACTCCGAACTTCCGATGAAGCCCTGGTTGGGCGTGCCCGGTCCCAGAATCTGAATTCGCGTGGCCAAGCCGGCGCTGCCCTGGAAGAGAATGCCTGCGCCGCCGCTGTTGGCGACGCCCGTCCAGAAGGCGAAACCGCCCGGGTCCGGATCGCGGCTCAGGGTCACGTAATAGATCATCTGCACGTAGAGGCCGTTGGTGTGGTCCACCGCGTGGTAGATCCCGGTGCTTTGAAATTCGTTGTTCGCGGCGCCCACCGGCGTGGTGCTGGACGGATACCCGATGAGGGCCTGGAAGCACGCACTCAGGCCCGTGTTGATGCAGGCGGAATCCGCACCAGTGGGCACGCGGCCCAACAGGTTTTGGTACAGATTGCCGGCCGCGTAGCCTGCGCCGATCAGCCCGTTGAAAAGTCCGGGCACCGTCTGGGCGCCGGCGCGGATGCTGGTCACCGCCGCGGTGAATTGGGCGAACGTCGGCGGTGCGCCGGTGGCGGCCTGGTAAGCCGCCATCACCGCGAAGCCGCTGTTGAAGGCCTCCGGGCTGGTCAGGAAGGAATCGGCCATCTGGCCCAGTCCCGCGCCGCCGCTGCCGGTCCAGAAGGCGAAGCCGCCCGGGTCGGGGTCGCGGCCCAGAAGCTGTTCGTACAGCGCATACACCTCGCGGTAGACCTGGCTATCGCCGGAACCCGCTTCGGTGACGGTGTAAACCGCCGACGCACTTCCGCTGGCCACAGTGACGGAATAGCTCTGCTGCCCGGTATGGGTATTGTTCAGCAGGGTGAAGCCAACGGTGCCCGGGCCGCTGCCCGGCGCTGAAGATGTGATTTGCAGAAATTCCGGGTTGGACGAAGTTGCAGTCCACGGCCCGCAGGTTCCGCTCGGCGTCACCATGAAGGTCTGCGGAGTCTCCGGAGCGACCCCGCAATTCGGCTGGCCGGAGCTGTTCGGGCACGTTTCCACCGTGGAGGTACCGGTGGCCGGCAGGCTTGCCGACGCGGGATTGAAACTGAACGAGCACGACGAAGAGCCGCCGGAGAAGTTCGCTGTCACGCTTTCGGCGCCGCTCATGGTCACCGTAGTGGAGGCGCTGGATGCGTTGGCCGCCGCGCCCGACCAACTGCTGAAAGTATACCCGCTGTTAGGCGTTGCCGTGACTGTTATGACCGCGCCCGCGTTGTAGAAAGCGCTCGCCGGTGTCACGGTACCGCCCGCCGCCGGAAAAGCCGCGGTTGTCAATTGATACTGAGTCTGGAAAGCGGCCGTGTAAGTGGCCGGGGAAGAGCCGACCGTGATGTTATCGGAGGTAGCCGTTGTGCCGTCGCTCCATTCGATAAATACGAACTGCGTCCCCGGCGCCTGCGACTGCGTTGCGACAACCGAAAGGGAGTGCGTGCCCTGGCTGAGGTTCAGCGTCTGCGGGGCAGTCTGGGCGGCTCCGCCATCCACGCTGAATTGCAAACCCGGCGGGCTGGTCTGAATCGTAATCACCTGCTGCGGCGAGAAAATCACCGGGTTGGACGACAGGCCGGCCCCGGTTACAATCAGGGAGTAGGTTCCAACGGGCATGGAAGGGTTCAGCGTGAAGTTGACCGTCTCCGCGGCTGCGCCGGTACCCACGCCCACCGTGCTCCAGTTGGTGGTTTTGGCGTAATAGACGCTGCCGGATGCGCTGACCATCCGAATCACCGGATAGTTCTCGTCGCATTGCACATCGTCGCCGTAACTGGAACCCGCCGATTGTCCGTTGAGTTGTGTGCCGGTGAGGGTGTAAACTCCGCCGCCACTATATACTACTGAAGTTACGGTAGGCAGCAGGGGCGCACCGGCCGCGCCATCCGGAGTGTACACCCACAACTGGTTGGTTCCGTCGGCAAACAGTAACTGGCCCGTGGGAAGTATCAGCATCCTGGTGACATACGAGCTGATGTTAGTCAGATGGGTGTCCGGAATCGCCGGCGAGACCGGATTGACGGTTCCGGCCACCGGATCGAAGTCGAAAAGCTCGGCAGGGACAGCGTAAGGGCCGCCAAACGACAGGGATACGCCGGAGGCCGTGGCGGTGGCGTTCTGCGAGATGTGAATTTGAGTGGCTGAATCCACGCTCGTGATGGTGGCGTTGTCGGGAATGCCGTCGCCGGTGACGTTCCAGCCCACCTGGAAAAAGGTGGTGGAAGGGATCCCGGCGACGATCTCAGAGCCGCTGGTGGTGCTTCCCTCCGAGGCCACGCCCGGTCCCGCATCGGCGGCAAAAATCACATGGCCGTTGGGTAGAATCGCCCCCGGCGCATCGTCGGAGGCGAACGGGAACGGCAAGCCGTTCAGGGTGCCTTCCACCATCGGCCCGGGCGCCCAGGTGTTCGTGGCAGGAGTATAGAGGGCGGTGTTGCCGTTGGCGCCGATCAGCAGCATGCGGCCATCCTGCAATCGCATGCTCGGCCCAAGTTCATTGTCGCTGCTGCTGGTGATCACCGGAAGAACTCCGTTAGCCGTGCCATCGCCGGGACTGATGCTGGACCATGCATTGGCAACGGGGTCATACAACTCCGCATAACCAGTGCCTTCGCTGATGCTTTTGGCAATGTCATAAGTGATGACTCTGCCATCCGCTAATTTGGCCCATCCCTGCTCGCTGCTGGAGCCATAGACCTTGGTCGCCGCGAGGCTCCACGCATTCCCCGCAATGTTGTAAGAGTAAGTTGACGCGGCCTTGATGCTGCCCACCAGGATTTGCCCGCCCGGAAGCAAAATGGACGGAGTATCCCCGGCGCAGGACGTTCCCCGCATCTGGATACCGAAGGTCAGCGCCACGCCCGTTCCCGTGGCCGTGGCTTTGCTGGAAATATGAATCTGAGTGGAGGAGTCGATGCTGCTGATGGTGGCGCCTGCCGGAATTCCCGTCCCGCTAACGGTCCAGCCAACCTGAAACCCGGCGGTCGAGGGTATCCCGGTGATGATGGTGGAAGCATTCGTGACATTGCCGGTGGAACTTTCGCTGAACGATAAAACGACTCCATTCGCATTAGTGGACGTGGCATTCTGGGACAAGTGAATTTGACTGTTGGAATCCACGCTCAGGATCGTGGTGTTACCGGGAATGCCGGTGCCGGTCACCGTCCAGCCGGTCTCGAAGCCCGTGGTCGTCAGAATGCCCGTGACCACCGGGGAGCCTTTGGTGATGGCTCCTCCAAATTCGCTGATGTAATCGCAATTCGATTGGGTCGGATAAGTAGCAATGGGGGTCCAGCTATTCGCCACCGGATCGTAGATCTCACCCGTGCCGGACCAGTTATTGGGCAGGGCCGTGCCGCTGTATTCGCCTCCCACCAGCCACACCTGGCCGCTGGGCAGCACCTGCGACGCGAAGTAGAGGCGCGGGATACTCATGGGCGACAAAGTAGTCCAGGAGCCGCTAATATAACTGCCCGAACTATCCGGCGTCAGCCGCATCCATTGGTTCGAGCCGCCCTGCACCATGATCGTGCCATCGGTCATCAGCAACATGGTGCCGGCGTTATGGGGCGCCAGATTGATCAACTGCGTCCAGGAGGCCGCGGCGGCCGAAATCGGCAATATCGCCAGAACCCATAACAGGGCCCGGTGAATGGCAGCGCGACGGAGCAACCACAATAAGTTAGTCGGATTCAAAGATGGTTTCTCCAGTTAACCTAAGTTAACCTGGATGCCAGACTCGGCATCGGTCATAGTAGACTATCACAGAATCAGACAGGGGTCTAATGTGCGGTCCCGCTTGCCGCTTGCTTACGCGCGCGGCTCTGAAACTAATGTCTACGAACGCGATTATTCCCAGGCGTGACCGTCAGGGAGCGTCTCTCGCGGGGGTCCGCGCATTCCTCCGTCCTCTACTGCGTGGGACCCACCGGCGGGCCGCTCCGCGTGGCCGCCAATTGGATTCCGTCTCCCAGCGCCGCGAGCCCCGGAATGCTTACCGGTAAGTGGCCGCCGATGCGGATCTCGCCGAACAGCGCCTTCACGGCGGCGTATTCCGATGGCGGCACGGTGCTGAAGGTGGCCAGGTACGCCGCCACGTTCGGGAAGCTGCGCAGCAGGTAAGGGTTGCCCAGCGCCGCCAGCGCCACCGGCTTGCCCGCCGCTACGATGCTTTCCATGGCGTGCGGCAGTTCCCCGGCAAGGCCCACCTGGCCGCGATTCTCGCTCACCGAAGAGAACGCGGCCACCGCGTAGCTTTGGCATCCCGAAAGGCCGCCCAGCATCTGGTCAATCAGCTCCCGCGGCATGGAAGGGTCCAGCGTGGCCAGGGCAGGGTGCGGCACGCGGCGGCGGAGTTGCGCGGTGAACATCTGTCCCTCGGGCGAATAAGGATTCTCGGACAACACTACGTAACAGGTCCGGTCCGGGGCCGCCAGCGGTATCAGGTTGTTGGTATTGCGCACCAGGGTCACCGCGCGCTCGGCAATTTCCTGGGCTTTTTCATCCGCCTCGGGCGAATCGATCACATCGCTGATTGCTTCCAGGTCCACCGTGCGCTTGCGGTCCAGCCCAACCTTCTCCTTCGCCGAAAGGATCTTGATGACGCTTTCCTCAATGCGCTGGCGGCTCAGGCGGCCATTCTCCACCGCCGCCACCACGGCCTTCACGGCCACGTCCGCGTCGGTAGGCATCAGCAGCGTGTCGGCGCCAGCTTCCAGTGCGCGCACGCACGCCTCGCCCGTGGAAAAGCCTTGGGCGATGCCGCCCATTTCCAGCGCGTCGGTCACCACCAGGCCTTTGAAGCCGAGCTGCTTGCGCAGCAGGCCGGTGAGGATGGCGGGCGAAAGGGTGGCCGGCAGATCGGGCGGCGCCAGGGCCGGCACGGCGATATGCGCCGTCATGATCGCGTCCACTCCGGCGGCGATGGCGGCCTTGAAGGGCACCAGCTCCACGCGCTCCAGGCGGTCGCGGTCGGCCGGGATAGTGGCCAGGTTCATGTGGGTGTCGATGGCCGTGTCGCCGTGGCCGGGAAAGTGTTTGGCGGTGGCCAGCACCAAGTTCTTCTTATCGGAGTGCGCGCCTTCGATGAAGGCCGCCACGTGCGCCGCCACGGCCTGCGGATTTTCCCCGAACGAGCGGATGTTGATGATCGGATTATCGGGGTTGTTGTTGACGTCCGCCACCGGATAATAGATCCACTGCACGCCGATGGCGCGGGCTTCGCGGGCTGTCACATGGCCCTCGTAGCGGGTGAGCGCCGGGTCGCCCGCCGCTCCAAACGCCATGGCATGAGGAAACTCGGTGGTGCCCGAAACGCGCATGGAAGCGCCGCGTTCGAAATCGCCGGCCACCATCAGGGGAACCCGCGTCATGCGCTGCAGGCGGTTCAGAAACGCGGCCACCCGGTACGGCTCGGCCTTCTGGATGGTGCGCCCGTTGGAAGCATTATTCAGGATCAGCCCGCCCACTTTCGTGTCGCGGATCAGGTGGAGGAACTTGCGGTACTCCCGCGAGCTGGTGTTGGGCGATTCTCCGTAGAAGGCGATGAAGACCAGTTGCGCCACCTCGTCGCGCAAGGTCATCCCGTGCATCCAGCGCCGTACCGTGGCGGAAGCTTTCAGCGGAACGGCCGGCGGGTGGGGCGCGGGCCGCCGGGCATCCGGAATGGCGGGCAGAGCTACAGCCAGGCAGGCGAGCAGCAGCAGCGAAAGGCGCGACACGATTTCCAGTGTGACAGATCAGCCGTCCCGCCGCTGCCCTCTCACCCTTCGGCGCCCGCGGCTGCCTTGGCGAGCGCTTCCACCACCGCAATGTTCTGGACCAGCTCGGGTGGCAGATGGTGGCGCCCGGCAAGGTAAGCAGCCGCGTTGTAGGAGACCCACACCTTGCCGCCGGCGTCCTCCCAGACCAGGATCTTCAGCGGAAGATCGATGGCGATGCTCGGAGACGCCACCATAAGCGGCGTTCCGGCCTTGGGATTGCCGAAGATCACCAGCTTGGTGGGCGGCATCGCCAGCCCTGCTTTTTCCGCCTCACCGCTGTGATCCACTACGGCGAACACTTTGACGCCCTTCGCCTGTAGAATCCCTTCGAGTTTCCGGACGATCTGGTCCACGGATTGACCGCAAGGGATGGTGACCAACCCGTTGTCCGCAGTGGCAGTCATTGCCGCTTCGCCACCCATTCAATGGATTGCCCGCCGCCCGCCGAGCTGGTGGAAGTGAACTTGATTTCATCGCCACTGATCTTGCCTTTGTAGTCGATCTTCATCTGGTTCCCGCCGAAATCGGCCGTGATGCTGAAAGTTACCGTGTCGCCCTCCACCTTGCCGTCCGTGATGGTGGACTTGCCCAGCATGGAGCTGGTGGTCTCGCCGGTAACCTTGTTGCCCTCCACCTTGAAGGTGAAGGTTCTTTCCATGGACCCGTTGGGTCCCTCCGCGGTGGCCTTCCAGTTGCCTGAGATATCGGCAGCCAGGGCCGCGCACGCGCCAATCGCCAATACCGCCAGAAGTCTTCTCATAAAGCTTGCCTCGCCGTTCCAAGATGGCAGGATTTACCGGCCGCGGTCAAGGGCCCGGCCCAGGCGCGAAGATAAGGCCATTTTCAAAAAACGACCTCACTTGCGCGCGCTTTACTCCCGGTTCGCGCGTGGTTCATGACTACTCAGGAGGTGGTCCGTGGCTAGTGTACGAGGCCCCCATATCGGGAGCGCCTGCTCAGCAATGGTCTTCCACTCTCGGCGTTCGGCTTGGTTCACTAACCACGCTGGCGCCGGCATCCATGAATAACGAAGGTTGGCGCGGTTCCAATACAGGGAACATGGCATCAGTTCCCGGACGGCTTTTCGATGTGATCGATGACTATAACCTGGCGGGTCCCTTTGACCGGCACGAGTTTCAACCCGAGTTGTTGCTCCACTGCCGCGAACAGTGAAGCCCCGGGCTGAATATCCGCTGCCCCGTCAGGCTGGTCGACAGCGGGGGGGCCGGGACTGGGCTGATCAGCCAAGTATTCCAGGCGGATATCGAACTTGCCTTTGATTTCCGTCTTATCCACGATGGTATGGCCCGTAACGCGGGACAGATAGGAACAAAACTCGTCGATGGTAATTGCACTCGATACGAAAAGCTGATTTGGTCCGTTTCGTAAGTTGAGCTTCAAACGGCATGGCACTCCTGGCTGGCTTGGCGGAGAAACGCGGCCGCTGGCAAAGCCGGGAACCGGACGTCCTGTTGCGGAGTCGCGAGGAACGGCTGCTGACGGCACATCAACGGAGCAGGCGCCGTTGTTGTTCTTTAACCTGGATCCCCCCTTGGCCACGGTCAGCTCTAACGCAGGGCCGCTTCTGGTCTCGCGGTGGAGTTTCAGATGGAACCGGTCTTCGAGGAGCGACTGCATCATGGGCCCGAGCATCACCGGCTGGCCCGGCGCGCCCTCGGCCTTTGCGTCTATCGTGTAAAGGTCCGAAGAGATCCAGGCCGGGGCTCTCTCGATTGGAGGCATCTGGACGGATGAAATCGACCGATTCTGACCGTCCGCAAAGATAACGTAAGCATTCTGGAGGAGTGACATAACGGTGACGCAGTTTATGGTCACCCGGTTGGGTGAAGGCCCGATATTTCCTAAACCGCCTCCTTCGCGGAGGGGCACGACTTCCCTTGGACCGCAAGTGTGGATGGAAGCAACTTCGAATTTCTGCCGTGTTGATTGAGCCAGGATCACCGGCGCGATGCCCACGCCGATCAGTAGTCCGATTGCTACCGGGCCTGCCAGTGCGGCCGTTCGGGCACCCGCAAGCAGTAACTTCTTTGCGTGACTCAATCGTTGTAAGGTGCGGTTCAACAGGATGGCCTCAATTCTTCGCCGGATGGTTGCGCCGGATACTCCGGATACACCCGCGAGCGGCGATTGCGCGTGGAAACCGGAGCACAGCTTCGACGATCATGTGAATCGCGGCGAAGGGATTGTCGCGACGGCGGATGTGGCAGAGATCGTGCGCGAGAACTATTTTCGAGTGCCGATGGCATCCGTACCTAGAATTCTTAGCTTACGGCAGCGAGATGAGACGAGTCAAGTTAAAATTTGTAAGCCCTCGCGCCACCGGACGATTGCGGGGTGCTCATGCGCCCCGGATGCGAATCGCTGTGGCGCGCGTTGCCGCTATCGACAACGACTACGGCGCATTCATGCGAGTGGTCGCCAAGCCGGAGGTGATCCAGTCGGACGAGAAGTCGCCATTGCTGAGATGTTGCCGGTTCCGGTCGAAACGGCCATATCGGAAAGTGACTCTGAACGCCTATGGTCAAGGGCCCGCCATCCGGGCCCTCCGTAGATCCGGGGCCATGGCATTGGGCCCTTCAGCGTTGGTCGTTGGTGTTGTGCGGGCCAAAACGGATCTGGTCCGTGCCGCCGCCAATGGCAATAAAGTTGTCGCCGTAGAGGGCTCGCTTCATGGCCCAGCCGCCGATCGGTACGACGATGGCGCCCACCAATCCCACCAGAATCAGGTTGCGAATCCACGGACCGTATCGCACATCGGACGGCCCCGGAGAGGTGCGCCCTTCGCGGAGAAAACACCCGATCACCAGCAGCACCGTACACGCGGCGGCGTTGATCGTCATAAACCACTCGGTGACCAGCCGGATGGGCGTGAAGCGCGGCAGCACATCCATGAAATTGATGCTGACGACGGTCCAGAGAAACACCAGGTAGAACAACTGGCCCTTCCCCATCCAACTGGTGGGAATCAGCGGGAGCGGGCGCCGCAGATGCAGCGCCAGCAGCAGAATCATGGCGATGGCGATGGCCAGGAACACCATATCGAACCAGCCCAGGAATCCGCGCGAGAAATCAAAGTTGCCGTTAATGGGGATTCCGTAGATGACAGGCTTCATCCCCGCAACTTCGTTGACCCACTCGCCCGGGCTCAGGCGGAGATTCAGATACGGCAGCAGCCAAAGCACGAAGGTCACAGCGAATACTTCGGTCCAGCGGCGCACCTTGGGTTCATCCACCAGCTTCGGCGCCAGCGGCGCCAGGAATCCCATGGTGATGGCGAGAGCGATCCCCAGGAAGAAGCCCTGGCTTTGCTCCATAATGCTGTGCCAGTTGGTGGTGAAACCGCTGGACATGACCAGCAGTTTCGTCGCTCCTCCCAGCGCGAAACCGATGCCTCCCAGCAGCAACCCGCCCAGAGTGGCGAAGGCCACACCGCCCAGGCGGCGGCGCCAGCAGAAAAAGAGGATGCCTCCGACCAGGCCGGCATTACCGGCCCATGTGTCGCCGCGCGGCGGATTCATATCCAGGCGCAGCAGCGTGATCAGCAAAATGTGTCCGACCCACGATCCCACGGTCATACAAACAATCAGCAACGCGCCGTCGCCCCAGTTGCGCCGCCGGACCAGCACCATTGCCCCCACCACCGCCAGTGCGATCAATCCGGTTACCGCGGTGCCCCCCAGGAAGCGAAGCCAGGGCAGGCTCCGGTACACACCGCGGACCTCCAAAAAGTGCCAGGCGAGAAAGATTGCGGCCAGCGGGATGCAGAGTTTGGTCAACTCCTCGCGGTCCAGGTAGGCCGCCAGGCCCAGTCCAGCGGCGGCGGGCGCGGTCCAGAGGGCTCCCAGCACCAGCACGCACACGAATCCATACAGCACCGTGGCGGAGTCCGAGGAATGCATATAGGCCACCGCCTTCATGTAAGACATGGCGCCGCCAAACGCGAACCCCACCGCGCCGAGCAGCGCGAAATAGGGAACGCGCGGGAGCCAGTCCTGGCGTCCGCTGAGCAACGCGATGCTCATGCCGGCCAGCGCCCCGGCCAGCGCGGCACCGTACTCGTGGCCAAACTGGCCGCGGACACCCCAGCCGATGGATACCGAAAGGCCGGTCAGCAGAACCAACGGCCAGGTGATGGAAGGTGACGGAATCAGTTTCAC
>DATJRE010000288.1:0-3001 GCA_035505095.1 Bryobacteraceae bacterium
ACGATCTTCATGTGGCGCGCGCGGGCCCGCCGCAACACGTCCTCGGTGGGCGCGATGCCCTTCTCCAGGGTGTCCAACTGCTCCTGGGTGAAGCTGAAGCTGGCGCGGTTGTCCAGGTAGTTGTGCAGCACCAGAAGATTGGGGTCGAAATAAGTGCCGCGGGCTGGCAGGAACCCGCGCTGCACCAGCCCCGCAGCGCGTGGACGGCGAGGTCGTCGCTCGCCCGCGCCGGCCCGCAACCGCCTCGACCCCAGACGGCGCCCACCCCATGCGCCGCGGCCGTTCCGCGTCGTGTAGTTGAAACGGCTGGCCCGCGGGTCTTTGGGATATGAGACTGTGGAATCGGAAATGCAGCCGTCTGGCTGCCATCCTCTTCGTCCTGGCACCGGCAGCCGTGGCGACGGTGGAAATCCAGGTCGTTTCGGGGGTGGAATCGGTGAACCCGGGCCCCGATGGCACTCTCTACCTGTTCGGCGCGGGCATAATCGCGACTACCCCGGGAGCCTATCTGGCCACGCCGACGTCAGACTCGCAGAACTTCCTCATGCACTATGACCCCGTGGCCGGGCGCACGCTCTACACCACCTATCTGAATTTCGCTCCCTCCGGAATTTCGATCGATGCGGCCGGCGCGGCTTACCTGATCGGCCAGAGCTTTGACCCGAATTTTCCAATCACCCCCGGAGCGTTCAACCGCAACCTCACAGGCGGCGAAGAATTCGTGGTCGCCAAGCTCAATCCCGCGGGCACGGCGATGCAATTCGTGACGCTGCTAGGCGGGTCCGGCCACGCGTACGGCGCGCCGGCCATCCGCGGCGTCGCCATCGGCGCCGATGGATCGGTCTTGGTCACCGGCACCACCTGCGCGAAAAACTTCCCCGTCACCACCGGCGCGTTCCTGACCGCATCCGCCAACCAGTACGGATGCGACGCGTTCTTTTCGGAATTAAGCCCGGACGCTTCCACGCTGGTGTATTCCACTTACCTGAGCGCTTCGGAAAGCTCTTCGGGCCAAAGTATCGCGGTGGGACCTGACGGCAAAGTGCACCTGGCCGGAACCACGGGAGCTGCGGATTTTCCCACCACCACGGGCACGTTCAGCACGCTTGCCGGGAATGAATACGTCCTGGATCGGGTGTTCCTCGCCATCTGGGATCCGTCCGCGCAGCAGTTCGATGCCCTGTCCGCCTTCGGAAGCGAGCTGAACGCCCTGAGCTTCGCCTGGAGCGGCAGCCGCGTAGCGATCTACGTTTATGACCTGGGAGATCCGCTGCAAAGCACTCCCGGCGCCATCTGGCCCATGCAGCAGGGCTGTGTCCTGGTGTTGGATGTGAGCACCTGGCAGCTTGTCTATGCTACGGGGCTGCCGGATGAAACCGATCTTGCCGCCCTTGCCATCGGTGCGGATGGCAGCGTCACGATCGCGGGTTCCGGCACCGACGCCATTCCGCCTTCGGCCGGCGCCTACATGCTGTCCGCAGGCCCGTTTGTGGCGCAGTTCGATCCCACCGGCGCCCACATCGTCTTGGCCACTTACTTCCCCCTCGAAGGCGGCACGGACGCCTTCTTCAAGGCGGCCATTACGCCCAATTGGATTTACGTGAGCCCGGATCTGTCGTTCTACGGCCAGCCGGTGGCTGTGAATTGGTCCCCTGCTATTCCCGCGATTCCGACGCCGCCTGCCCCCGGCGTCAACTGCGCCACCCTGAATGCCTTTCCGAGCGTGGTGCAGCAGTGCGGCACGGTGGTTCCGCAGCAGATCCTGCGATGGGATGCCTGCAATTCGCTGCTGCCCAGCGCCCAAGTGCGCAGCGGTTCCCCCACCGGTCCCCTGGTCGGCTCCACCACCAGCGGCGGGCTGACCATTGCGCCTGGCAATACCACGTTTTACCTGCTGGACCCGTCCGGCAACGTGCTGGCCACCGAGCAAACCGTCGATCAGCCGGCGTTCCGTTGCAATGCCGTCCCGACTCCGCAGGGCCAACTGACGGCCACGCCGAATCCCGTGCTGGCGTGCGCGGGGAATCCCCCTACCGGCACCGAAACCTCGTTGGCCGGGTATAGCTTGTCGAGCCAGGCAACCGAGATCGACGTCAATGCGCCGGGTGGCCAGGAGATGGCCTACAGCCCCACGGCATATATCAGCGCCGAAACCGGCGATTGGGTGGCCGACGGCACGGCGTTTTTCCTCACCCCGCACGGCTCCGCCACGCCGCTCGCCATGGACCGCGTGTATCTTTTGCCGATCCTTTCCTGTGTCTCCGGCGCTCCGCCGGCGCCGGCGGCCATCCAGGCGATTCCGAACCACATCGCTTGCAGCAGCGGCGTGCCGGCGGTTCTGGCCTGGAACTCCGCGGGCATTCAACCGGTCGAGATCCTCCAATCCAGTCTGACCGGCCCGGTGGCCGGCCGCTTCGACGCAACCAGCGGCCTGCTCGAGGTCAATCCAACGGCCACAACCACCTACCATTTAGCTGGCTATGTCGCCGGCGTATGGCAGGATCTGGGCAACGATACGGTTTACTGCGGCGGCTCCCCGTTCTGACGCCCCAACGCTGGCTATGCCGGCGGCCGGCCCGCGCCGCGCTACTCCCGCTTGTAAATCTTTCCGCCCTTCATCACGAACACTACCCGCCGCACCGCGGTGATATCGTCCAACGGATTGCCCTCGGTGGCCACCAGGTCGGCCTGGTAACCGGCCGCCACGGTGCCGATCTCGTTCCCGAGGCTCAGCGCCTCCGCGGACATGGAAGTGGCGCTGATGATCGCGTCCATGGGCTTCTCGTGGGCGTCGCGCACCCGGTAAATGAACTCTTCGGCGTTGCGGCCGTGCGAGCCGGCCACCGCGTCGGTGCCGAATACGATCTTCATGTGGCGCGCGCGGGCCCGCCGCAACACGTCCTCGGTGGGCGCGATGCCCTTCTCCAGGGTGTCCAACTGCTCCTGGGTGAAGCTGAAGCTGGCGCGGTTGTCCAGGTAGTTGTGCAGCACCAGAAGATTG
>DATJRE010000289.1:0-4702 GCA_035505095.1 Bryobacteraceae bacterium
CGCGGATGAAGAGGACCCGCCCGGCAGCGCCCGCCGCAGCCGCGGCGCCCCGTCCCTGGGCCAAGGCCGCTTGGGCCAGCAATCCAAACGTCAGCAACGTCATCAGGATGCGCATGGAGGAGATTCTAACCTACCCGGAGAGGCTGGCGCGGGCGGTTGGCGATCGGGGTGGCTTGGGACGGATCGAAGCGAAGCAGGTCGTTGCCGTACTGCGCCGTCGAACCCCTGCAAATCCACGGGGCCAGCCTGTCCGGCAAGATAGATCCCCGTGCCCGGCGGTGGCTGGGAGCAGGAACAGGACGGCGAATCGCCCCATCCGGCGCGCGTTTCGATCCAAGCCCTGCCCCATTGTCCTTCAGTATAAGCGTCCTTGCGGCCGCGGCTCTAACGGTTCTTGAGCAGTTCATCCAACTGGAAGGCGTGGCGGATAGGGTGCATGACCGCGTGCTCCAACATTGCGTCGATACTGTAGCGCGTCTGCCATCGCGACGGGTACTCGGGAGTCTCCAGCTTTTCGCTGGGCACTTCCCTCAAAGGATCCCGCCACCGCTCCAGGACATGCTCCATGTAGTCGTCCGCATCGCGGACAACGGCAGACACATCGGGAGCAGGGCGGATTCCCGGGTCCGGTAACGCCAGCATCTCGCACATCCAGTTCATGTAGCTGCCGGCCGCGGACAGCACGTGCCGGCCTAATGTTTGGAGCGATGCATAGGAGGGGTCATCGGTCGGTGGCAGGCTCACCGAACCCGCCAGGGCCAGCCTCCATACGTGGACGAATCGGCGAAGGTGCTCCTCGTGTAAGAGCACCAGGGCGCGCACAGCGCGCGAACGGTATTGGAGATTGGGTGACATGAGGACAGGATAGCCGGTTCGCCGTGCTTCTCGCGGCACACGCGTCGGCGCTCAGTCGCTGCGGAGCGCCTCCAGCGGGTCGGCGCTGGCGCCGCGGCGGGCCGGGCCCAGCATCGCCACTGTCGCGGCGGCCGCCAGCAGCAGGGCCGCCGCGCAATAGAGCAGCGGCTCACTGCTGTCGATGCGGATCGGCGAGCCGCGGATGCTTTCGCGCAGGCCGGCCGCCGTCGGCACGGCCAGCCACATGCCCACGATCAGGCCGTGGATCACCGGCTTGCCGGAGGAAACGAAAACCTCGCGTATGATATGGCCGCGCGTGGCGCCCAGCGCCACACGGATGCCGAGATCGCGCGTCCGTTGGCTGACCGCGAAAGAGACCGCGCCGTAAATACCGGCGGAGGCCAGCACGGTGGCCACAAACCCGAGCACCACGATCAGCGACGCGACGTTCCACAGGTTTTGCGTGATGCGGTCGATCCAGTCCTGCAAAAGTATCGGAAGGACGACCAGGTCGGGGTCCGAGTTGCGGAGGGCATTGCCGATGGCCGTCGTGCCGGCGGCGGCGTTACGCTCGAAGCGCACGGACATTGCGTTGAAGCGCCGGTCGTTCTGGCGGAGGCGATAGAGCGGGGGATTGTCAGAGCCGCCCAGGCGCGTGGACGAGATGTCGCGGGCGACGCCGACAATCTGGGCGGGGCCCTCGGGGAGCGCGAGCATGCGGCCTACCGGATTGCCGCTGCGCCAGAAGGCCTTGGCCAGGCTTTCCGAGACCACCACCGCGGCGCCATCGTCCTCGTGAAACTCGCGGCCGCGCACAAGGGGTATGCCGAGGGTGGCGAAGAAGCCGGGCGAAGCGGTGTAGATATCCACCGGCTGGCTGGTGTCGCCGCGAAAGGGTGGCGACAACTCGACCGTGGAGGGCCGCAGGAGAGGCAGATCGTCGGAGAAGGCCACCGATTGGACGCCGGGGAGCGCGCGCACGCGGCGGGTGATGGCATCCAGCCGCCCGCGGGCAGCTTCCGGCGGAGTGCTCGGCGGAAAACTCACCCACGCGACCACCACCTGGCGTGGATTGTAACCGGGATCGGCATACATGGCCCGCTGTTCGGAACGCGCGAACAGGGCCGCCTCCACCAGCAGCACCATGCTCAGCGCCACTTGCGTGCTCACCAGCAGGTTGCGCAATCCAGCGCCGCCGCCGAAGATGCCGGTTTGGCCTTTGAGGGTCGCAGTCAGCTCGACGCGCAGGGATTCGAGCGCCGGCGCGAGTCCCGCCAGAATGCCTGTGGCCAGCATGACGGCGGCGATGTAGGCGAAGGTGCGCCAGTCGGCCTCGATGGGGAAATCGGGCGAGCGCGACGCCAGGTATTCGAACAGGGGCACGGGCACGTGCCTGGCGACAAACACGCTAAGCACGCTCGCGACCGCGGCCAGCACCAGGCTTTCGGTGACCAGCATGCGGACGATGCGAATGCGCGGCGCGCCGAGCGAGAGGCGGACGGCGATTTCGCGGCGGCGCGCGGAGGCGCGGGAAAGCAGCAGCGTGGCCACGTTGGCGCAGGCGATCAGCAGCACCAGATTGAAGGTGGCGAAGAAGAAGGCCATGAGCATGACGTCGCGCGCAGAAGCACGCAATTGCCATTCCTGGGACCACGAGCCATCCGTGACGGCGACGGAGGTGTGGCGGCCGGGATAGTCGCGGTCGCGGCGGCGCTCGAGAGCTTCGAATTCGGCTTCGGCGTCGGCGCGCGAGAATCCGGGGGCGAGACGGCCGGCGAGCGAGAACACCAGGAGGTCATCGCGGCGGAAGAGGTCGTTGGTCGGTTCGAAATAGGGAATCGCGGTGTAGGGCAGCCAGACATCCAGCGACAGGCTTTCGACCCAGCGCGACGTGCCATCGGGGACGACGCCGACGAGCAGCACTGGCCGATTGTTGATGCGGATCAGGCGCCCGATGGCATGGGGGTCGGCCGCGAAGCGATTGCGCCACATGGACTCACTGATCACCGTAACCGGCATCTGGCCAGGAACGGCGCAATCGTCCGGGACGAAGAGGCGGCCGAGGAGAGGACGCTCGATCCCGTCCACCGCAAAGAAATTGCAAGAGGCGGCGACGCCCGCGCGTTCGTTGAGATTGGCGGCTTCCACCACCGCGGGAAAGTATCGGAAGGCCGCCAGCCGGCGAACCGAGCGGGTATGATCGCGCAGGTTGACGTACTCGTCGAACGACGCCGGGCGCCAGGTTCCCTGCCACCGCGCCAGGGGCGTGATGCGCAGGAAAGTTTCGGGGTGACTGGAGACGTGCGGCCGCAGGGCCACCGCATTGAAGATGGTGAAGACGCTGGCGTTGATGCCGATGCCGATGGTGAGGGTGGCAACCACCACCGCGGCAAACAGCGGGTTGCGGCGGATGAGGCGGCAGCCGAAGCGGACATCCTCCCAGATGGTTTCGAGGACCACCGACGGATGGCGGCGCTCTTCGCGGATCTCGTCGCGCCAGGCATCCGGCAGAAGGCGGCGCTGCAGCAGGGTGGGTTCAAAGGCCGCTTCGGCCGCGGCGCTGTGCTCGCGGGTGACGACAGGCTCGGTGGACGGCCTCAGGCCGAGGCTCATGATGGTCTCGTCGGGCAGCTCTTCGTAGCACAGCGCGCACTCCGCCCACATGCCGCGGCGGCGGGAGCGCCATCGATACCAGAGGGCGGCCTCGAAGGTGAGTAGCGCGAGGAAGGCCATGGGGTCGGCGGAGCAGGAGAGGATCAACTGCCCGGCCGGGGCCACGAACATGGCGGCGAAGGCGTAGCGCAACAGGATCGACCAGACGGGCTGCCTGCCGGGCAGGTACGAGCAGGTGAACGGCAGCTTGCGCCACTGGCGGAACAGGGCTTCGAACCAGACCAGCGCGGCGAAGAACCCGAGCACGAGGACCGCGCCGGCACGGACCCAGCCCCCCGCCGTGGAGCCGAAGATGGCCACGGCCGCGGGAAGCGCAGCGAGGAACAACGGAGCGATGGCGCACCAGACCACGAAGCGCTCCACCGCGGCGAGCCAAGCTGCGGAAGCATCGCGATCGGTGGTCTGGAAGAGCCAGTTGGCGCGGAGGGAATCCGGCAGGGCGAAGAGGTAGCGGAGGCCGGAGGTGACCAGCAGCGCCAGGGCGAGCGGCGCCAGCGTGACGATGATCCCGTAGAGACCTTCATCGCGCAGCGACGGGCGCGGCATATCGAGCGCGCCTTTAGTGATGGCGCCCAGCGCGATGCCGCCGTAGGCCAGCAGGATCAGGCGGTGCGTGCGGCTGCGCGCGAGCATCTTGCAGATGAAGGCGAAGGCGGCCTGCTGGCGCGGGTCGCGCATCCACAGCTCCAGCAGGCGGGCGCCCCAACCTGCTCCGGAGTGCCATTGGGTCCCGGCGCCGGATCGTCCGGCGGGCGCTTCGAGCAGCAGCCGGCGGTAGCGGTGGTAACTGAGAAGATAGGCCAGCACCGCCAGCGCGGCCGACCCGGTCATCGCCAGCAGGGCGTCGCGCGAGGCGCTCGCGGGGCCTTTAATCATGGCCTCCCAGAGATGCACGAACCATACCGACGGCCACCAACCGGCAGTGGGCTGGCGGTTGTAGAGCGGCAGCGCGCCAAGCGTGAAGATCAGCACGGCCGATTGCACGGCGAGCGACACGCTGCTGAAAAGGCGCGCCGGCAGGATGTTGAGCAGAATGCCCTGGATCGCCAGGAGGCTGAAGAAGACGAAGACGCAGATTCCTCCGGTGGCGGCGAAATTCGCGGCGATCACGGTGAAGCTGGAGGGATCGTTTTCCCAGTGGCCGGCGGTGGTCATCGCGAACTCCACGGCCCAG
>DATJRE010000290.1:0-10103 GCA_035505095.1 Bryobacteraceae bacterium
CTGGGCCTGCGCTTCGATCTCACCCTCGGCAGCGGCTGGCCTTTCGGCGGCCCGCATATTCCCATCACCGAGGCCGCCGGGCGTCTCAAAGTCACGCGTGCGCAGGTGCCCGCCGGCGCCGGCTCCCTGCCCGTTCCGAACTTGCAGGAGGGCGAAAAGTTCCTCGCGGCCTTCCTCAGCGGCGGAGGCCCGCAGCTTGCCGTCAGTGGCAATTCGGTCACCCTTCCCACTCCGTTCCCCGCCGGCAAGGAGGTCCTGTTTTTCATCGCCAGCCGCACCCGCCAGCAGGTCAAGCGCCCCGCCATCGGCGCCGAAGGCTTCGTGCTCGACCACTACAGCCGCACGGCTATCGACACGCACCTGAAAGCCGTTGGCGAAAAGCTCCTCGATGCCGTGCCCGCCAATCCACCGCACGCCATCTTCAGCGACTCGCTGGAGGTCTACAGCTCCGATTGGACGGACGATTTTCTGGCCGAATTCCAGAAGCGCCGCGGCTACGACCTGACGCCCTACCTGCCGGCGCTCTATGAAGACATCGGCGAAAAAACCGGCGCCATCCGCCACGATTGGGGCCTCACCCTCAGCGAACTCTGCGAGGACAACAACCTCAAGCCGGTCACCGCCTTCGCCCACCAGCACCACACCCTCTTCCGCTCGCAGACCTACGGCATTCCGCCGGTCACCCTCTCCAGCTACCAATATGTCGACTTGCCGGAGGGCGAAGAAGGCCCGCGCTGGCGCCGATTTTCCTCGGCCCGCTGGGCGGCCTCCGCCAGCCACCTGCTGGGCCGCCCGGTGACTTCGTCCGAGACCTGGACGTGGCTGCATTCGCCGGTCTTCCGCGCCACCCCGCTCGATATGAAGGCCGAGGCCGACCTGCATTTCCTCCAGGGCATCAACCAGCTTGTGGGCCACGGCTGGCCCTATTCGCCTCCCGAAGCCGGCGAACCGGGCTGGCGCTTTTACGCCGCGGCGGTGTTCAACGATCACAACCCGTGGTACCTGGCGATGCCCGATGTGGCGCTTTATCTGCAACGCATCAGCTTCCTCATGCGCCAGGGCCAGCCGGCCAACGACGTGGCCATTTACCTGCCCACCGCCGACGCCTTCGCGGGCTTTCGCCTGGGCCACGATTCCGTAAACCAGGCCATGGATGGCCTGCTCGGCCCCAACCTGATTCCGGCCATCGAAGATGCCGGCTATAACTTCGATTTCATCGACGATGGGCTGATTGCCCGGGCCGGCGTGCCGTACCGCATTCTGCTGCTGCCGAACGTGGAACGCATGCCGCTGGCAACCCTCCAGAAGATCGCGTCTCTCAAGGGCGTTACCGTGATCGCCACCCGCCGCCGCCCGTCGCTCGCTCCGGGGCTGATGGAAGCCGCCCGCGAAACGCCGGAAATCCGCCAGTTGGCGGCCCGGCTGAAGCTCGTGGAGGACGAGGCCAACCTCGGCGCGGCGCTGCACCAGGCGCTCAACCCCGATGTGGCCACGGCGCCCGAAATCGGATTCGTGCATCGCACGCTGCCCTTCGCCGACATCTATTTCCTGGTCAACACCAGCAACCACCCGGTGAAGACGGAAGCGACCTTTCGCCTGCCGGCGCGCGGTATCGTGGCGTCGGAATGGGACCCGCTTACCGGCAAAACCGCCACTGCCGGCGGCACCCATTTGGAACTGGCTCTGGCTCCCTATGAATCGCGGGTGATGGTGTTCGCCCGCGGCGAGGCGCCCTTCGAACCGGCTGCCTCCGCAGCGCCCGCGTCCATCGACCTTTCGAGCGGCTGGAAGGTGACCTTCCCTGGCACCGCCCCCATCGCCATGGACACGCTTCACTCCTGGACCGACGACCAGGCCCGCCGGTATTTCTCCGGCCGGGCCACTTACGAGAAGACCGTCACGGCGCCCGATTTCCACCGACGAAAAGTGTTCCTCAACTTCGGCGAAGGCACGCCCTCAGACCCCCACGAGCGCCGGCCGGCCAGCGGCATGCGCGCGCTGCTCGATGGGCCCCTCCGCGAAGCTGCGGTGGTGTACGTGAACGGCCGGCGTGCCGGGGCAGTCTGGTGCCCGCCTTACGAAGTGGAAGTCACCGGCTTGCTGAAGCCGGGCGTAAATTCGCTGCGGATTGTGGTGGGCAACTCCGCGCTGAACATCCTGGCCAAGGGTCCGCTGCCCGACTATAAGGCACTCAATGCCAAATACGGCGAGCGGTTTCAAGCCCAGGACATGGCCTCGGTGACGGTTCAACCATCAGGATTGCTGGGACCGGTGCGGCTGATCGCCCGGTAAACCGCGCGCGGAACTGGCGGCGAAGCTATTTGACCACTTGGGGCATGCCGGCGTCGGTCAGCTTTTCCACCTGTTCCAGCTGCGCCCGCACTTCGGGGGCTTCCGGCGAGTCCGGCGCGGCTTTCAGATAGTTTCGCAATTCGTCAGCGGCTCCCAGATAGTCGTGGCGCTGCGCCAGGATCACCCCCAGCAACTGGCTGGCTTTGGGGAATTCGTGCCGGGTGTCCAGCTTCTCGGTTTGGCGCGCTTCCAGCTCCGCAACCCCCAGGTTGCCCAGGTTGAAATTGGCGATGGCGTTGAAGAAATGTTCGATGGGATAGCTGAACGAATCCAGCTTGAGGGATTGGGCGGTCACGTCCGCCAGCCCCTGCCAATTGTGCGCGCTCATCTCCAGAAGCGACAGTTGCAGGTACGGAACCAGATACTTGGGATCGGCTTTGACGGCCTCTTCAAACGATTTATGGGCATCTTCATCGGCGCCGTGCCCGGCCTGCAGAATTCCGATCTGGCACCAGGCCATGGCGAATTTCGGATCGAGCGTCACGGCCTTGTTGTAGTATTTCAGGGCTTCGTCGATCTTCTGCTTCTTGGCCGCCTCCTGCCCTTTATCAAACGCTTTGCGCGCGTCCTTCGGCACCGCCAGCAGGTTCGCGCTCACCGTGCCGCCGCCCTCGGGGCCAATCAGGCGGTGGAGCAGAATGATCCCCACGTCGGGATTGTCCATCGGGCGCCGGTCCACCAGGCTGACTATCTGGGAGCGGTACCCCCCCAGTTTCGCCCGCAGGTCGCAATTCATGAGCCGCGTATCGGTAGTCATGCCGGCCGATTGCGCAACGCCGGTGCTGTTCCCCGTGGTCCCGGTGGTTCCAGTGGATGTGGTGACCGGCCCGTGCATGCCGGGCGTTCCATACCCGCCGGTCTCGCTGGCGTCTTCGAGGGCGGCCATCTGGCCCCCTCCCTGCCCGAATTGGATGTTGACTCCGAAATACCCCTTGGTGTCCGTAAAGCCTTCGGCGTGCTCCTGCGCGCCGCACACCCGCACGATAACGACGCCGAGCGGCGGTACCGTGCCATCGTCCAGCATGACTCGCCCGCTGACGTAAATCGGCGGCTGCTGGCCCGCAGTGGTGGTGGTCGGAGTAGTGGTGGTGGGAGTAGTGGTGGGAAGGGTCGATCCGACCGGGGACGATCCAATTGGGGACGTCCCTCCCCGGGACGAACCCGGCGCCGCGCCGCCGCCCTTCACCTGCCCAAAGGCAGCCTGCGTCAACCCGCCGGCCGCCATCAAGGTAATCGCCAGTAAATTCTTCGGCAGCGGCATACCACCTCCGTCGCTGTGGACATTATGGCATAGGTCCGGCGCGATTTCTGTAAACGATGCTTGTTTCGGCCGGCCGGTGGTTCCGCGGTCCAGTATCAGAAGATCCGATCGAGGGGGATCTCCACGCCCGGAAGCAAACCTGTCTGAATCGCACGCGTCTCGTTGCGGACGCCCGAGCCGTCGAATACCAGCGCGTGCCGCCGGCGGGGATAGATCAGCCAGACTTCGGCAGCTCCGTGGGCCAGGTATGCGGCCACCTTGTGGTCCAGATCGGCCGCCGTGTCATTCCCGGAAACGATCTCGAAGGCAATCAGCGGGGCGCCGATGGAGTAACGCTCCACCGGCTGATCGGGGTGGGTGAGGCTTGCATCCGGCCTGAGCCAGGTTCCCGGGTCGCCGGGAAAGTAGTACCCCATTTCCATGTGGACCCGGCCGAATTTGCGGTCAGGGAAGGTTTGGCGAAGTTGCTCCACCGCGGGTTTCAACAGATCGTACAGCCACTCGCAAGTGTTCATGTGGGGGTATTGAGGCGGTGGCATTCGGATCAGTTCTCCCTCCAGCAACTCAAGCTCGTCCGGACCCCAGTCCAGACCCTCGAATTCCGCGAAGCTCATCAGCGCCGTGGTTGCCATGAGTCTCATCATAACCGCCAGTTCGCTGGCCGCCGCAAGAACCAATGCGGCCGTTGGCGCGCCTGGCAGGCCCTTACCGCCGGCGTTCCGCGCAGGCACGTTCGATGGTCGTGGCCCGGATGGGGGAGTTGTCTAAAACCGTGGTCTGGTGGAAGCCGGTCAGGAGGACCGGGCTGGCTCGCGGCGTGTGCAGGAGCCAGCCTGGGAAGTGCCGTACGGCGTTCGGCGGCTCAGTTGTAGTGCGCCGCGTTGATGTCCGCGAATTGGGCCAGTTCGGCCGGCAGGTCTTCCAGCGTGTAGATCGAGTTGGTGGGGCAGACCGGTACGCAGGCTCCGCAGTCGATGCAGTCCGCGGGGTTGACGTACAGATGGGGGACCTCGGCGAATCCCGGCTCATCCTGCTTCGGGTGGATGCAATCTACCGGGCAGGCTTGTACACACAGTTCATCTTTGGTGCAGGTATCGGTAATGACGTATGCCATATAACAGGGCGAGTGCAATTGCGCTGCCATGGGCTACGCAACAGAAAACAAGAGGTGAAACTCTACATTGGTGGTCCATTGGGTGGGGCAATCCGCGCAGTCCGATGCGGGGAATGGCCAATTGCCGCAGGGGGACCGGCGTGCGCCGCCGGCTTAGAACTTCTTCAGTTCTTCGATCAGCGCGTCGGGGCCTTTGCTGAGGTAGATGTGGCTCAGCCGCAATTCTTCGGCGGAGGGGGCCAGCACCTTTTGCAGCAGCGGGTTGTCGAGGCTCTGGCGGCTCGGCACCCAGACCTTGCCGTCCACGAACTCCACCTGGCTGACGAACCCGGTCATCTTCTCGATGTTGAGGGGTTGGCCGCCGGCGGAAAACCGCAGCGAGCTATCCTGCCGCACGGTGGCCTTGCTGCCGGCCGGCAAATAGAGTGCGGATTCCGAGGAAGGCAGCGCCGCGGCCATGTATTGGCGGCCGGACGGATCGCTGACCAGCCAGCCGAATTCCACGTACCGGACGGGCTTGGACGACGTGTTCAGCACGTCGATTTGCGGGGCGCGCGCTTCGTTGCCGTTGATGTGCGCCCAGCCTGCCACCGGCTCTACCGGGGAATCCGGGAACTGCAAAAACGCAAACCTGGCTTCATGCTCGGGAGGCAGGGCCGCGCTGGTCACGGAGGGGCCGTTGGGCCGGCCCACCCGCACATTCAAGGCCGGCAGTTCGCTTTGCCGGGAGAGGCTTTCCAGCATGGCCTTCTTCAAGCCCTCCTTGCCCGACCGCAGCAACACCTGCTTGTAGTAAGCGCGGTCGCGCTGGGCTTCCATCTCGCAGGCCGTCAGGTAACGCCGCGAGTTCAGCTTGTCCGCACCGTAGAACGAAAGATCCTGGAACAGCACGCCGTCCAGATCCACCTGCACCAGCGGGCCGGAGGCCACCTGGGTGGGGCGCACCAACTGCATATGGATATCCACGGGGAAAACTTCGCCCTGGGAAACGTTCAGGCTGACCTTGGTCACCGAACCCTTGCCGCCGGGGACGGCTTCCTGGGAAATCACCCGCAAGGTAATGCCGCGGATATGGCTGGGGCTGGCATTCCGCAGCAAGAGCACCATATCCAGATCCAGCCGCATGGCCGCGCCCATGGCGGTGGCGCGCGACTGATCGCTGTCATAGCGGATCACCGTTACCGGCGAATTGGGGGGCATGTTGACGCTGATGGCATTTTTCGACAGGGTGGTTTCCTGCGCGAAGGACCCCGGCGCCACCGCCAGGAGCAACCCTGCCAGCATGGCGGCGGGCCTTGCCAGGGCCACCACCGCGATTCGGGTTTTCATGTCACTCCGCATAGACCCTGTTGATGGTCACGCCATCCGTCTCCACATACCGCGCGCTGGCCGAGCCTTGCGCGCCGACCGAGTACATCACGTTCTTGGCGCCGGGATTCATCAGGCCGAAGGCCCCTATTCCTTCCCGCACCTGAATTCCATTGGCCGTATTCTGTACCACGCGGCCTTCGCTGAAGGGGCTGGGCGCGGGCCGCTCCAGCATCAGACCGCCTACCACCAAAGCGGCGATGCTGGCCATGGCCACCACCGCGCGGGCTCCGGTGAACAGAGGATGTTCGCGCAGCGGCCTTTCGCCCGGCCGCACGCACTCGCCGGCCGCCAACCCCAGCCGGATATTGGCACGCATCTCGGCGGCCAGTTGATTCCAGGGGAGATCGCGCGGTTCCGCGAGTTCCGGCAGCATTTCCCGGAAATCGCTGAAGGCAGCCACTTCCTCGCGGCAGCGTGGGCAGCGGGCCAGGTGCCGTTCCATCCTCCACTTGGCGAAGAATGGGAGGTCGCCGCCGGCATGCAACGCCAAAGCCGCTTCCTTAGGGTGCTTCATTTTCTTACCGCTTCCTTTTTTCCATATACTTACGCAATTTGGTGCGCGCGTTGGCGATGTGCGAACGCACGGTGGCCTTGGAGCAGTTCAGCCGGTGGGCTACTTCTTCCGCCGCGAGACCCTCCACGTCCCGCAACATCAGCGCGGCTCGCTCACGCGCACTCAAAAGGCGCAATCCATCTTCCAGGTAATCCCGGTGTTCCGACCGTAAAAGGGCCTGCTCCGGACTTTCCGAAGGGCTTTCCGGAGCGTCGTCAATCTCACAAAAAGTGGCGCGACCACTGCGCCGGAGGAAGTCAATGGCCGTATTGGTTGCGATTCTCGACAGCCAGTGCGCGGCTTTTTGGCCGTCTTTGAGCTGATCCTGGTGCTGGAGGGCCTTGATGAAGGCCTCCTGAGTCAGGTCCTGGGCGTCCGCGACATTTCTGACAATCCCGTAAATCTGATTGAAAATCCGCCGTAAGTTTTCGGAAACAAAGCGGTTCTGCCGTTCCAGGAGTTCCAGCCCCGGCTCGATCACATCGCTCATGTGGCTCGCAACGATCGTTTCCACTGCTTCCTATCGAAAATGACGGAAGAAACTGGAAAACGTGGACTCTAAAAGCGGCTCGGGCCGCTAAGGCTCATTCTAGCGCGGACGCCTCAATGCAGTTTGACGGTGAGGACAAGGAAAATGTCGGTGGAATCGATGATGCTCGTGCGCACTCTGCCGAGCACCAGCTTTTGCCCCTCGCGGATGGCCAAGTCGGTGGTGATTCCGGTGTGGTCCGGCCAGTCTGGAATGCGAAGCGAGAACTTAAAAGGGTTGACCAATACCGTCTTACCGTCCGCGGACAGCGTGGTATCGCCGTAGGCGATCTGGTAGAAGAAAGGGGCAAGATTCCCGGCCGGCCCGGCTTTAGCCCCGGTGACCATGTTTTCGACCTCAGTGTGGTGGTGGACCTCGGTGGAGACGGTATCGAGCAGCGAGTAGTGGGTGTAGGCGAAGGTCCTCCTCATCTCGGCGACGGCATCCTCGATGGCCGGAGGTATGGGCTGACCGGGGGTTATGTCCTGATGGTCGGAGGCGCGCACCAGGTACGCCACAAAATCGATCCGCGGCTCGGGAGGAGGGGTTACGTCGTATCGTTTGAGCAGTTCTTCGGCTTTGACCATGGCCACTGCTGACTCCGGGCCAAGTAAGCCCTGAGGATGGATGATGGCGGCCTTGAATGGACCGTTCACTTGGACTAACACCCTGGGACCCAAGACCTGCTGCACAAAATTCACGATTTCGGCCGCGCGGTCGGCGTTCACGTTCTTGAACTCGTAAATGATGGGTTCCGGGGGATGCTCGGGCGGTTTCGTCTGGGCCGGAGCCAAGCCTGCGAGTAACAGGATGACCGTGCATTTATTCATGATCGTTTCCTTTCGATTCCTGGAGCCAAATGATGGTGACATTGGGGTTACTGGTGGCGATCGGCACCACCGCCGGCCAATCCGCGGCTGCCGGGTGCTGGGATTCCTCGACATGCCGCAGGTATTCGGCGAACTGGCGGTCGAGGTCGGCGTCAGTAGGCCGATGATGCCTCGCGGGGCGGATCGCGGGGCGAGGGGTGGGCGCCGGCGCCGGTGTCTGAGCAGGCGCCACGCTGGCCACTACCGCGGCGGGCGGCCGGACAGGCGCGCTGTGTGCCGGTTGCGGCAGATCGCGATGGATGGCGACCCGAGACGCCAGCAGTATAGCTGCCGCCACTGCTAATGCGGCCAGCACCCGGCGCCGCCAAATTCTGCGGACCGCTTCGCGGCGCGCCGCCACACGGATGGCGGCATAATCCACCGCGGCAGCCTCGGGCGGCGCCGTTCGCAGCGCCTGGGCGTCGCCTGCCAACTCCGAGGCGAAAGCGGCGCAGGCTGGACAGTTCCGCAGGTGCCCGGCGGCTTCGGCATCGGCAACGCCTTCGAGGAGCAGCAGGATGCGCGATTCCCAGTCAGGGCAGCTCATTGCCCGGCCTCCTCATGCCGCCGGAAGAAGCGTCGTAATTTCATGCGGGCATTGCAGATCTGGCTGCGCACGGTGACCTCGGAGGATCCCAGTGCGCGCGCTACTTCCGCCGTGCTCAGCCCTTGCATTTCGCGCAGCAGGAGGGCCGCGCGTTCTTTCTCGGGCAGGGTCGCCAAACCGGCCCGCAGGCATTCCTGGCTTTCCCGTGCGGCCGCGCGACGTTCGGGATCGGTGAGAGCGTCGGGCACCTCGATGGCCGGCGGCAGAGGAATCAGCCGCGAGCGCCGCCGGCGCCGCCCGATATCGCGGCAGGCGTTTACGGCTACCGCGCAGAGCCACGGACCCGCGCCGCGCCCGGCTTGGATCTCGCGGAGGCGCAGGTGCAGCCGGGTGAAGGTTTCCTGCGCGGCGTCCTGCGCATCCTCCACACTGCCGGTGAGGCGAAATGCCAGAGCGAAGATTCTCCGTTCATACCGCATAATGAGCTGCTCCAGAGCGTCCCGGCTGCCGGATTGCGCCAGCCGCAACAGATCCGCCTCGGGAATTTCGTCGGCCGTCTGCGGGTCCATGGTGGTGAGCGTTTGTGCCACTGTCGGTTCCTGGACGCCTTGTCACCAGCCAATACGTCCGCCGGCGCGGAAACGTTGAGACCGGTCGAGTACCATTCTCCGGGAAGCCGGAGGCATTTGGGTTACTCGACGGCAACCGGCCCGGCACGGTTCAGCGGGCGGGATGCGCTTGATTGGGCGATTCCCCCAAAACTGCACTTACTTAGAGGCGCAGGGCCAGGTTGCCGGCGGAAGCGCGGGCTGCGGCGGCAGGCGCGGGGGTGGGGGCGCGCGGTGGGGCAGCGGTCGCGGGGGGAGCCTGCGGTTGCGGTTGGCGCGCGGCTGCGGGTTGTGCGGGCGCAGCGGACAGGAACGGGCGCTCGGCTTGCAGAGATAGCAGTTCCTTGACGGCGGAGCGGTAGAAGCGCTCGGCCTGCGCCTGGTAGCGAAGGAAGACTTTGAAGGCTTCGGTTTCGAGGACCGAGTAGAGTTGATCGCCGGGGGGATTGGCGAAGAGGCTCGCTTCGAGGCGGGAGGCTCGCAGCATGGATTGGCGGGCGAGAGCCATGCGTTCGATGGCCATGCGCTCCTCAGAGCCGACGGGGCGATAGAAAGCGATGAGGTCGTCGCGCAGGCGGGCGAGTTCCTCGGATGGTTCGACGGGGGTTGCGGGTTGGTTGGGCATCGGAGTCATCGGAGTTCCTTTCCGAAAGCTCACGCTTAACATGCGAGAGAGCGGCGGCTTGGGGGGTAGGTTTGCAAGTGATTGATGGGGAAGGAAATGCAGTTGGCGAACTTTGCGAACGGGAAAATGGGGCGGGGGCTATTCACCGAGAAGCACGGGCATCGGCTGATGTCGGTGGTCTTGGGGCGAGCAAACTGACGAGAGGAAAGCGGGCCGGGCCCATTCGACGCGGAGACGCGGAGAGGCGGAGAAAGCGCGGAGAAAAGCCAAAGAG
>DATJRE010000291.1:0-10117 GCA_035505095.1 Bryobacteraceae bacterium
CCGCGCTGAGCGGGCCGGCTTTTTCTTCAATTCCGCCAAACCCACCGCGATGGCTCGCCGGGAAACGCCACTGGCACGCGCCACCAGCGATATGCCGCCCCGCCCATGGGCTGCGCTTTCCGCAGCCGCCCATAATCTTCGCGAGCGTTCGTCCAGCCACGCCTCCAGCCGGGAGAAACGCTCTTTGATCTCACCTTCGCTGGCCACAACAACATTCTAGGCCTAAAATGGTTTCATTGCTACACTTATTTTCTTACAGTCGCTCAGATCGCAAAGGGAAAGTGGAAAGGGGTGTGGGCCATGCCAAGAATACACCTCTGAAAGGACTTCGTTTCGAAAGCCTGGAGGAAGCTCAGACCCACCTGGACAAGTGGGAAACACGCTGGGCGGACACACGCATCCAGGGCACCACCAAGCGGCAGGTCGCCGCCATGTTTGCCGAAGAGAAGCCCTCGCTGCAGCCGCTGCCAGTGGAGCCTTTCCGCTACTACCAATACGGCCAACGCACGGTGAACCTGGATGGCTGCGTAGAGGTTGATGCGGCCTACTACGGCGCACCGCCAGGTTGGATCGGCCGGCGCGTCCAGGTGCAATGGGATTCCCGCCAGGTCCGTCTGATGGACCTGCAGACCGGACAACTCCTGCGCGAGCATCTGCGCCAGGCGCGAGGATGCCATCGCATTAAAGACGAAGATCGGCCCAAGCAGACTCCGCTGACCACTCGGCAACTGCTGTCGCGCGCCGACAAAGCCGGCGCGCAGATCGGGGCGCTCTGCCGCGGCATGCATCAGAAAGACGGCGAGACCGCAGTGCGCCGCATTTTGGGCGTACTGTCGCTGGTTAAGAAGTATGGCGGCGCCACGGTTGAGGACGCTTGCGCTGCCGCCCTGGAAGTCGGCGTCCGCGCCGATTACCATTTCGTGCGGCGCTACCTGGAGCGTCACCCCCAACTGTCGCTGAGCTTGCGCCAGGTCGATCCACTAATCCGCCAGATCACGTTGTACCGCGACTTCATCGAAGGCAAAACCAAGGAGAGCAACGAATGAACCTCATTGAATTACAACGTGCATTACGGCAACTCCGGCTCGGCGGTACAGCCGCCGTGCTGGAAACCAGACTGCGGCAGGCGCAGGCCGAAGCCAGGGCACCCATCGATCTGATCTCCTGCCTGGTGAGCGACGAGCTCACCCGCCGCAGCGAGAGACTCTTGGATCGCCGGCGCAAACATGCCGCCTTCCGCGATCCGCATAAGACTTTGGACAACTTCGATTTCACCTTCAACCCGAAGATGAGCCGCAGCCTGGTATTTGACCTGGCTACGTGTGCCTTCATCGGCAAGCGGGAAGATGCCCTTTTCCTGGGCCTCGGTGGGACGGGGAAAAGTCACCTGGCTCAAGCTATCGGCCAAGCCGCCATCCAACAAAACTATCGCGTGATGTACCGGGAGACGCATGTCCTGCTGGAGGAACTCGCCGAGGCCGTCGTGGAAGGGAAGCGCAACCAGTTCATGGAGTCGGTGGCCACCGTGCCACTGCTCATCATCGACGACTTCGGCATGCGCAAGTTGCCGTTGACGGCCGCCGAGGATCTGCTGGAGATCATCATGCGGCGCTACGAGCGCACGAGCACGCTACTGACTTCCAATCGCCAGTCGAAGACTGGGGGAAGCTGCTGGGCGACGTGGCCGCTGTCACCGCCATGCTTGACCGTATCCTCCATCACGGGCATGTGCTCAAATGCGCTCCGCGGAACTGGCGGACCAAAGCCGCGACGGCGGCGTCGGAAACGAGCCCTTGAGAATCAGGTGTCGGCCGCCCGATCACACAGCCGCGCGGGGCGCGGGTCTCAGTCCGTTGTGGCCGAACCGGTCGCCGCGGGAAAAGGAAAGGATCTCATCACCGTAGAGGAGAAAGCCAACTGGCTCGGGAAAAAACAAACTGGTCACGAAAAAAAGAATTACCCTCGACGCGCATCGATCCTCTGTTCCGGCGAGGTCAGCGCTCGCGAGAGGCCATATCGAAAAAATCTTGCCAGAGAGGTTCCTGGTGAGGTAAAACAAGTTGTCCCGGATGCGCGTTCAACTGGCCGGTTTTGAGGTTTCCCCCGAGGGCGTGGCATTGGGAAAGTGCAGTTCGGCCTGATTCCAGATCCATTCCGCCCCATCACCCATCACCACTTTCTTCAGGGCCCGGCTCCAGCCCCGCTTCCAGGCTTCCAGATAGATCCGCTTCCCGAACTCGTCGGCGGTTTCAATCGCGCCGACGTAGGTGGTGGAATCCGGATCGCGGATCGCATAACCCTCCTCGTCCCAGGTGTCTGGGTAAACACGCATCCCAACTTGACCTCGCGCGTATGCGCCGGTTCTCCCTCCTTTTTCCCGCTTCGTCCCTCCGTCTCCTTTTTCACCACCGGTATGCCTGTGCCATCCATGAGCACATAGAGATTCGGAATCGGTTCTCCCACCACGATTGGTAAATCCAACTGTACGGAGCGCTGAATCTGTTGCTGCTCTTTGGCGGCGATGTCCGCGCCGATGGCCTCCGCCGTCCGCTCCACTGCCTTGGTGGTCACCTCCAGATCGGCCAGCAGTTTCAGTTGCTGGCGCCCCTGATCGAAAGGAGCCTGTTGACCGACCGTCGCCAGTATGCGACGCACTCCCGGAGAGAACTCCGTGTTTTAGATGTCCAGTTCGACATCAGCCGGAAATTGGCCGTTGTGACAGTTCTGGCACAGGTAGTAAGGGCGCGATACTTCCACCTGGCCCACCGCTGTCAAGATCGACTTGTGGCGCTGTTCGTCGTAGTGCGCTTCATGACCACAACCACAAGGGGGGCCGTTGGTCTACAGTCGGGGCTGCGAATCGCAGCAGTTCGGTCAAAGCGGTCGCCCCGGCATGATGCATGGCCGAGCGAACCACCATCTCGATGGCTTCGAAATCGAAGTGGCCGGTCTGGCGCCGGGCGCTGAAGACCACGCGCAGCAGTTGATCTACTTCGCGCGCGACTTCCCTCCGGATCGCTTCGAGGGTTTTTTTTCCTGGGCCGACGATGGGATCTCTTCCACTGGCCGCAGTTGGCAGATCTGTTCATTGACATCCAATAGTTGATCGCCGAGTTCCCGGAATCGCTGGCATTCGGCGACCTCGCGTTGCGCTTTGACCAAGCTGGCAGGGGAGGAAAACGTCTCGGTGACGGTTTTGCCGTTCACCTTTCGTGTCAACCGATAGTAGGGGCCATGGCCAGGATCATGAATCTGATGGCAATGACAGTTTGGATTTCCACAACGGCCCCCTGTCCCGGTTATGGAACCAGAGCGCATGTCGCCCAACTGGGCGATTTGGGATTGAACGGCGGCGCGACGGCTTTCCAAGTCGGCCAAAGAGTCTGGCATGTGTAGCCTCCAGCAAACCTAGCGTATCACTACGCTAGGTTAGGGACCACAAAAAAAGAAAACCCGAAGATCATCACTTTCGTGTCGCACACCCGGCAGATTGCGGTAAACACAGCGCACGGCCCAATCGTCATAGAATAGAGGTAAACGTATGCTCAACCGCAGACAGAGCCGAGGCTTTTCCCTCATCGAGTTGCTGATCGTGATCGCGATCATTCTGATCATTATCACCATCGCCGTTCCCAAGTATGCGAAAACGCAGATGTTCATGAAGGAAACGGCGGCCATCAAGGCGATCCAGACGATCCACCAGATGGAAGTTCAATATCAATCGCAGTACGGCCGTTACGCCGTCTCTTTAGCCGAACTGGGACCGCCCGCCAGCGGCGCGCCGACACCGGCGGCCGCGGACCTGATCGGCAGCGACCTGTCCGGCGGCACCAAACAAGGCTACAAGTTCACCCTGACCGGCAACCAGGCCGGCTATGTGATCACCGCGATCCCCGAAGCCTACGGGAGCAGTGGCAGCCGGACCTTCTTCTCGGATCAGAGCATGGTGATCCGCCAAAATTATGGTCCCGAACCGGCCACTCTAAACAGTAAACCGCTGCCTTAGACGCTCGCCGGCGCAGGCTGACAGCGTTCGTGCGGAGGCCGCGCTCTCCCTGTCGGAGCGATCCCTGTCGATTTTGCAAAGCCTGTACAAATCAGCGACAAAATCGCAGAACCGCCTCACTACAATGGAAAACGTGCCAGCCTCCGAAGGGACCTCCCGCCGCAATTTCTACGTTGCGGCAATCTATGGGATTTGGGCCGCAATCACGGCCGCGCTGGGCATCCCGGCGTTCGTTTACCTGTTTTTTCCTCCCAAACTTCCCAAGGAGAACGAATGGGTGGAGGCCGGTGACATCACCCAACTGACGCCCGATTCTCCAGTCGAAATGGTCTTCCGGCGCACCCGCGTGGACGGCTGGAAGATCATGAGCGAGAAGAGCACCGCCTGGGTGGTCAAATCGGCGGATAACCAGGTGGTGGCTTTCGGCCCCCAATGCACGCATCTGGGGTGTGCCTACCACTGGGACGAAACCAAGAATGAATTCCTCTGCCCTTGCCACACCTCCCTTTTCGCGATCACCGGTAAGGTCCTGTCGGGCCCGGCGCCCCGTCCGCTGGATCGTTACGACACCAAAATCGAAGGCTCCAAGCTGCTGCTCGGCCGGTTGCGCCAGTCGCCGGAGCAGTCCGCATGAAGCGGCGCTGGGCCAATTTTAACGACTGGCTGGACCACCGTACCGGCATCCACACGGCGGCCCGTAACTTCCTCTACGAGGAGATTCCGGCATCCTCCGGCTGGCGGCAGGTGTTCGGCAGCGTCGCCATTTTCCTGTTCTTCGTCCAGGCGTTCACCGGGGTTCTGCTGGCGGTTAATTACGCACCCACTCCCGGCGATGCTTATAACAGCCTGCGCTATATCCTCACCGAACTCACCGCGGGGCGCATCATCCGGGGACTGCATCACTGGGGCGCCAGCATGATGATCGTCACGGTGGTGCTCCACATGGTTCAGGTTTTTCTCTACGGCGCCTACAAAAAGCCGCGCGAGGCCACCTGGATGGTCGGCGTGGTGCTGCTGTTGATGACCCTGGCTTATGGACTCACGGGCTACCTTCTTCCCTGGGACAACCGCGCTTACTGGGGCACGGTGGTGACGACGCAGATCGCCGGACAGGTTCCGCTGGCCGGGCCCTATCTGACGCGACTCCTGGGCGGAGGAGGCGCAGTCGGCGTGGTGACTTTCGCGCGCTTTTATGGCATGCACGTATTGCTGCTGCCGGTAGCCACGATCCTGACGATCGCGCTACACGTGTACCTGGTGCGCAAGCACGGCGCGGCGCCCGTGCCTGGCGACGAGGCGTTCCCGAAAAAGCAGTTCTACCCGGCTCAGGTTTTCAAAGACACGGTTGCCATCTTCATTGCTTTTGCCCTCCTGTTCACTCTGGCCGTTGCCGCGCGGGTTCCGTTGGAGCAATTGGCCGATCCTACCGATACCACTTACATTCCGCGCCCGGAGTGGTATTTTCTGTTCCTCTTCCAGACGTTGAAGCTGCTCGCCGGGCCGCTTGAGGTGCTCGGCAGCGTGGTGCTGCCGGCTCTCGCCGTGCTGGCGTTGATCTCGATTCCCTTCATCGACCGCGGTCGGATGATCAGGGTCACCCGCCGGACGGTGGCCATCGGGGTGGTCGTACTGGCCGGCATCGGCTGGACGGGACTGACCGCCGCCGCGGTAATCTCCACACCGCCTCCCGCCGGTATGGCCCAAATCGACTACTCCGCACCCACCGACTGGATGCAGCTTTCCGCCGAGGAGATGGCCGGCATCGGCTACTTCCGCCAGGAGAACTGCATCAGTTGCCATGCCATCGGCGGCCAAGGGTCGGCAATCGGCCCGGACCTCACCCAGACCGCCATCCATAAGGATGCCGCCTGGATGATTCAACATTTCAAGCGGCCGTCCGCGATGCGCCCGGGATCCTCCATGCCGCCGGTGCAGCTCAGCGACGCCCAACTAAGTGCCTTGGCGGCGTTTCTGTTGAAGCTCAACTCCCAAAATGCTTCGGCGCTCGACAACGCGCCGGCGTTTGCAACCCAGGGCGCCCTGGTTTTCGAGCAGAACCATTGCAGTACCTGCCACCAGGTGAATGGCATCGGCATGACGGTCGGTCCGCCGCTGAACGGCCTGGCCAAACGGCGCACCGTGAGCTGGGTGGAAGAGCACTTCGCCGACCCGCGCAAGCTGGTTCCCAATTCCGTGATGCCGTCCTATAAGCTGTCCTCCAAGGATTTGAATAACCTGACTACCTATCTGATGTCGCTGCCGGACTGATCTTCAGAGAGCCTCGGCGGAGCGGATTCCAGCGGATTCCAGGACCACCGCCATCTTCTTCAGCGCGGTTTTGTGAATTTGCGACACGCGGCTTTCATTCACTCCCATCAAATCTCCGATCTCCCGCATGGTGAGGTCGTTGGTGTAGTAGAGAAAGACCACACGCTGATAGCGTTCCGGTAGGCACTCGATGGCCTTCGCGATCGTGACTTTCAGTTGGTGGCGCTCGGCCATGCGGTCGGGACGGAAATCGCTTTTGGCGGTCGGCTCCTGCCGATCCGGGTCCTGATCGGTACTTGTCGAAACTGAGACAGGTCCTTGAGTATGCAGTTCCATCAGCATTTGCCGCCAACGGGCCACGCTGACGCCCATCTCTTCCGCCACTTCCTGCTCTCCCGGCATACGGCCGAGCCTGAGGGACAAACTGCGGGTCACCGACTCCAAGCGCTTCTGCTGCCGCCGGGTGTCGCGGGAGGCCCAATCGAGCTGCCGCAGGCTGTCCAGAATGGCGCCCTTGATGCGATGTTTGGCATAAGACTGAAACGCCACGTTCTTGTTGGTATCGTATTTGTCCACGGCGTCGAACAGGCCCAGAACGCCGGCGTGCACCAGGTCGTCCAGGTCCACGTGCAGGGGCAGGCCTTCGTGGACTCGAATAGCTATGGCCTTGACGAGGGGCAGGTGCTCCAGCACCATCTGGTTACGGATGTCGCGCGACATCGTAGCTTGCCCTTTGCTTGTCGACACACTTTGAACGCTCATCATTTCCGCCTTTGTTATGCAGTCTTTAGGACCTGCTTGTCTTAAGCAGGTACACTTAGGAATGCAACCTTAATTCCGCACTGGGAATGGGCTAAGTGACGTATTATCAGTAAGCTATTTGCCTTGCGCCGGTTTCATTCCGGAACGCGTTTCAGTTTGAAACGTGGGGCGTTCCGTTGTGGCGCAATCTGGGCACAGCGTTCCTCGGGAGGGCCTCGGGTGGAACCCGGGTTTCTCCGGAGATCCTTTGCGTCGGAAGCACCTATTTGGTGGTTTTGGCCGAGTTGCAGGAAGCGCGCAGAGCGGCGTTATTCTGACTCTTTGCGAGTTTGGACCTGCATGTGCTTTTGGGGTTCCCGGTGGTGGCATGAGACCGAAGACGGAAGCAGTCGCGCAGGATGGGGGTGCGTAGCAGGGAAAATTGGCAAACTACTGCTTTAACGCCGGCAATGAATGGTGAACGCCCGCTGGGGCGGCAATGCAGGCCCGCGAAACAGGCACAAACATTGGTCGACAGCTACGCGTGGGGACGCTGAAACCCTGTCAAAGGTGGCGGAGTAGTCGAAAGCGACGTGCCAGGCGATGTGGCACGTCTGCGAAAGGGCAACCTGACGGCCTTCATGCTTGACGAAGGACGCGTATCTTGATTCGCGCCGCCTGTGGCAGGCTTCACCAAGATACGCGCGCTCAGTCAACCCATCCGTGGGGGCGTCGCGGAGACCGAGGAGAATGATCGAAGGCGAGCCATCCTCCCTCGCCCACGGTCAGCCGCGGCTGGATGCCTCCGGCGCGGAACCGGCCTCCGGCGCGGCAGGTGTAGACTGGTTCTGATCCAACCGGGTCGTTGGGGCGGACAGTGGATCCGGCGGGTCTGGCTTACTCGCAGGAGGATATCGTGGCGAATTGGACACGAAGGGGATTTCTTGGGTCGCTCCCGGCGGCGGCCGCGATGCCGCTCGCGGCTCAGCAAAGCGAGACGCCAAGGCGCACGGGGCGCGCGGCGGTCAAGATCACCGATCTGCGGTGCGCCATTATCGGCCGCAACCCGACGGTGCGCATCGTGACGGATCAGGGTATCTCCGGTTACGGCCAGGCCGAGTCGGCGAAACCGTATCTCAAGCCGATGGTGCTGTTCTATCGCGACTATCTTCTGGGCGAAGACGCGACGGACGTGAACCGGGTGATGCTGAAGATCCGGCGGATGGGTGCGTTCAAGCCCTGGGGTTCGGCCGTGAGCGCCATTGAGATCGCACTTTGGGACATCGCCGGCCAGGCTGCGGGCGTGCCGGTATATAAGCTGCTCGGCGGCAAGATCCGGGACCGTGTGCGCGCGTACAACGGCGGCGTCCGCTTCCCCATGACCGGTCAAACGCCGCAGGATTACGCCGAGAACATGGCGAAGATGAAGGAGTCCAAAGAGGGGTTCACGCTCATCAAGCAGGCGGTCGGTTTCCACAATCCGGCGATGATGCGCGCCATACCGAACGGCTGGTATGACGAACCGCGGACGGGGCCGCCGCACTCGGACCGCGGCTTGCTGACCGAGCGCGGCATGGAAGAGATTGTGGCGCGAGTGGAAGCCATGAAGAAAGTCCTGGGCGACGAAATCGGGCTTGCCCTGGACTGCGGGCCCGGCTGGACGGTCAAAGACGCCATCACCTTTGCGCGGACGCTCGAACCGCTGCATATCGCCTGGCTCGAAGACATCATCACGGGCGACTATACGCCGTACCCCAACGCCGAAGTTTTTCGGGAAGTCACACAGGCCACTTCGCTTCCGATTCACACGGGGGAAGAGATCTACCTGCGGGAGAATTTCAAGGACCTGATCGAGAAACAGGCCGTGAATGTGATCGGGCCGGATCCGGAAGACGTGGGCGGAATCGCGGAATTGAAGTGGATCGCGGAGTACGCCGATCTCCACGGGATCCTGGTGGCGCCTCACGGGATATTTGATGGGCTGATCGGGCTGGCGGCACACGTGCATCTGGCGGCTGTGCTGCCGCAGAATTACATTGGCTTCGAGTATCCGGTCGGCCAGCCGGAGTGGTGGTACGACATCGTGGACGGGCTGCCGAACCCGATCATGAAGCAGGGATTCATCGACGTGTGGGACCGGCCCGGGCTTGGGGTAACCTTCCGGGTACAGCCAGCGAAGGCGCGCCTGTCGGCTGAGGATCGCGGCTTCTTCGACTGAGTGCGCTGCAGGGCCGTTAATCGAAGATGCGGATGCGGCGCAGGAGTTGGAGGAGGCGCGTCATCCATCGGGCGTGCAGGGAGGCTTTCATCCAGGGGGGCGTGCCGATAGGGATGAGGTGTTGGACGGCCACGGTCTTTGCCTCGGTGAATTTGAGGATGCCTTCGGCGCCGTGGCGGGCGCGCAGACCGGATTCCTTCCATCCGCCGCAGGGGGCGTCGACCGATCCCCAGGCGGCCGCGTAGGCCTCGTTGATGTTGACGTTGCCCGCTTGGATCTCCTGCGCGAGGCGGACGGCGCGACCGGTGGCGCGGGTCCAGATGCTGGCGTTCAGGCCGTAGCGGCTGGCATTGGCCCGTTCGACAGCCTCGGCCTCAGTGGCGAAGGGATAGACCGAGACCACGGGGCCGAAGGTTTCCTCGGCGTAGACCTGCATGGCAGCGGTGACTCCGGTGAGGATGGTCGGCTCGTAGAAGAGCGGGCCGAGGTCGGGGCGGCGGCGGCCTCCCGCGCGCAAGATGGCGCCCTGAGCCACGGCGTCGCGGACGTGCTCTTCGACGCGCTGAAGCTGGCGCTCGGAGGTGAGCGACCCCATGTCCATGGAAAAATCCAGCGAGGCACCCAGTTGGAGGGCGCGGGTGCGCTCCACGAAGCGGTCGAGGAAGCGGCCCGCGATCGATTGATCGACGTAAATCCGCTCGGTGGAGACGCAGACCTGGCCCGCCGAGGCGAAGCAGCCCTGGATGGCGCCGTAAACCGCGGCTTCCAGATCGGCATCGGCGAGCACGAGCATGGGATTCTTGCCACCGAGTTCGAGAGAGCAGCCGATCAGACGCACGGCGGCCTGGCGGGCTACCAGGCGGCCAGTGGCGGTGCTGCCGGTG
>DATJRE010000292.1:0-4830 GCA_035505095.1 Bryobacteraceae bacterium
CTACGACGTACAGCACCGTTACTACGGGAGACCACCCCAGTTCAACGAGTTTGCGAGGGCTGTGAAACCACGCCTCTCCCTCCGGGATATGTTCCATACGCTCAGCCTATCACGGGCCGGAGCGCCAGGCCGAAACGCGGCGGGGGCAACGGGCGCCTCGGGCGAATCGATCGGATCAGGCCGCTTGCAGCGAGTGAGACAACTCCTCGGCGGTCTGTTCCGGAGTCTCGCGAATCAGGTAGCGGCGCAGGCGCACGTCCAGGCTTCGTGGGAGACTCTGCGTCGACCAATGTGACCCGCACGCCGCCACCGCGCAGTCCGGCCTCAAGCGCGTCCCGGAGCGATTCACCGGGCTGAACATCGAATTCGTCAAACCAGACGGGGATGCCGCGTTCCTTCAGTGCTTGAGCAAAGGATCGCGCCCAGTCGGCATCACGTTCGGAGTGGGAAATGAATACTCTTTGTTTTTCCACGCTTCTCATCCTTGTTGTTCTCGTATCCGCGCTGCCAACTGTAAAGACCCCGCTTCTTCGGAAGCACAGGTACACCGGGCCGCGCGGTCGATACCTCAACCCGGCGGCCTCACCCACCTCCTGACCCCACTTTCCGGTGGTTTCAGCTAATCTGAAAGTATGAGGCCGGTTGCCGTGGTGGGTTTGGGCAAGACGCCCTTCGGCGCGTTTCCCGATCGGGACCTGAAGTCGCTGGCGGTTGAGGCCGGCCAGAAGGCCCTGCATAGCGCGCAGGTTACTCCGCAGGCCATTGAGGCGTTTTTCCTGGGCAATTTCGCCGGGCCTTCGTTCGTGGGCCAGAATCACCTGGCGCCTTACGTCTCCACGGCGCTGGGCATTCGCGGCGTGCCGGCCACGCGCTTTGAGGCGGCCTGCGCTTCCGGCGGGTCGGCACTTTTTCATGCCTGGGCCGAAGTCGCGGCCGGTATCTATGACGTCGTCATGGTGGCGGGCGTGGAGAAGATGACTTCGCAAACCACCGCGCGGGTCAGCGAGATTTTGGCCGGGGCGGGCGATTGCTCGGGCGAAATGAAGGCCGGCAACACCTTCGCTTCGCTGTTCGCCATGATCGCGCGGCGCCACATGCACGATTTCGGCACGCGCAAGGAACACCTCGCCGCGGTGGCCGTCAAAAACCACGCCAACGGCGCGCTCAATCCCGATGCCCACATGCGTAAGCCCATCACCATGGAGCAGGCCATGGCCGGTAAACTCATCGCCGACCCGCTCAACCTCTACGATTGCTCGCTGATCAGCGACGGAGCCGCGGCCGTGATTCTGGCGCCCCTGGAGCGCGCCCCGGAGTTCACCGCCAAACCGGTGCGCATCCTGGGTATCGCGCAGGCTTCCGATTATGTAGCGCTCGATCAGAAGGACGACATCACCACTTTCCCGGCGGTGCGCCGCGCGGGGGAGGCGGCCTACCGCGCGGCCGGTGTCGGTGCCGGCGACATCCAGTTCGCCGAGTTGCACGATTGCTTCACCATCGCCGAAATCATCGCCAGCGAAGATCTGGGTTTCGTGGCGCGGGGCGAAGGCGGCCCGTATGCCTTCGAAGGTCATTCGGCGCGTGACGGCTGGCGCCCCATCAACACCAGCGGCGGCCTGAAGGCCAAGGGCCACCCGGTGGGCGCCACTGGCATTGCGCAAATCTGCGATGTGGCCTTGCAGATCCGCTGCGAAGCCGGCGCGCGGCAGATTCCGCGGCATTCCCTGGGGCTGGCGCAGAACCTCGGCGGCTCCGGCGCCACCTGCGTAGTCACCATCCTGTCGGAGGCATAACCAATGCCGAGCCATGAGGATCCCGCCATGAGAACCGGTACAGTGTACACCGAGACAGTCATCTACTCGGCGCCCGAAGCGTTCCTCAACGACGTACCCTATCAAACCGCCATCGTCAGCCTCGATGGCGGAATCGGCCGTGTGACCGGCCGGGTGATTGGCGATCGTGTGGTAATTGGCGATCGCGTCGCGGAAGTCGAGGAGCGCGGCGGCGTCCCGTTTTTCCGAAAGGCAACCGAATGAAACTGGCGGAGCGAATGAGTCGCATCGGCGTCGAATCGGCTTTCGACGTGCTGGTGCGGGCCCGTGCCCTGGAGGCGCAAGGCCGCAGCGTGATTCACCTGGAGATCGGCGAACCCGATTTCCCCACTCCCAGCCACATCGTGGAAGCGGCCAAGCAGGCGCTCGACGAAGGCTGGACCCACTACGGCCCGACGCAGGGGCTTCCCGATTTGCGCGAGGCGATCGCCCGGCATGTGTCCGAAACGCGCGGCATCGCCGCCGGACCCGAGCGGGTCTCGGTGGTTCCCGGCGGCAAGCCGATCCTCTTTTTCCCCATGCTGGCGCTCCTGGAGCCCGGCGACGAGGCCATCTATCCCAACCCCGGCTTCCCGATTTACGAATCCATGATCCGCTTCACCGGCGCCACGCCGGTGCCTATGCCGCTCGAAGAGAGCCGCGGTTTTTCCTTCGATCTGGATCTGTTCCGCAGCCGGCTCACCGACCGCACCAAGCTGGTGATTCTGAACTCGCCGCAGAACCCCACCGGAGGCGTGATCCCCAAGGCCGATCTGGCCGTGTTGGCGGACATGCTGCGCGGCCGCGACCTGATGGTGCTGAGCGATGAAATCTACAGCCGCATCTATTACGGCGGCGAGCCGCCCGCGTCCATCGCCAGTTTCCCCGGCATGCTGGACCAGACCGTGATTCTGGATGGCTTCTCGAAGACCTATGCCATGACCGGCTGGCGCATGGGATACGGCGTGATGCCCACGTGGCTGGTGGAGGCCGTCAACAAGCTGATGGTGAATTCGAATTCCTGCACCGCCAGTTTCACCCAGCGCGCCGGAATCGCGGCGCTCGAAGGCCCGCAGGATTGTGTCACCGCCATGGTGGCCGAATTCCGCCGCCGCCGCGACGTCTTCTGCCGCGCGCTCAACCAGGTTCCCGGCTTCCGCTGCGCCCTGCCCGGCGGCGCCTTCTACGCCTTCGCCAACATCACCCGCACCGGCATGGATTCGAAAGAACTGGCCGACCTGCTGCTCTACGAAGCCGGCGTTTCCTGCCTGGATGGCCGCTGTTTCGGCGAATTCGGCCGCGGCTACATTCGCTTCAGCTACGCCAATTCGACGGAAAACCTGGTGGAAGCGGCCCGCCGCATTCAAGAGGCCGCCGTGCGCTGGGAAGCGGCTCCGGCCGTACGGTAAACCGGCGCGACCCTACCTACTCGGACGGCTCATCGAGTTCCGCGAATAAGACGGCGAAATCCACTTCGCCCACCAGCGGCGTGGCCAGCACCAGGCCCGCTGGCCGCCGGATGCCGGATGCGTCCGCTTCGATGAGCGTTCGCTTGTGCGGATCGGCCACCCAGATGTACGGGATTGCGGCGGCTTGATAATCGCCGATCTTTTCCAGCATCTCCATCGGCTCATCGTCCGGGGAGACGATCTCGATCACCAGATCCGGCCGGACCAGAACCGGGCTCTTGTGATACGGCAAGGCTTTCACGCAAAGGTCGGGAATCCGGTACCGCTGGTCGCTGACGCGAATCCGTTGTTCCGTGAATACCCGGAATCCGCGTTGCCGGCGCCGTTGGCCCAACTCTATCGCGAGCAGTGACTGCAAAATACTGTGATCGTGTTCTCCCACGTGCCGCTCCACCAGTTGCCCATCCACGTATTCCCGGTCCGGGTCGTAGTAAGTCCGCAAATATTCTTCAAGCGGGACGCAGGTCAACGTCGCCATAGCCTCAGTATCCCACTTGCTGCCGCCGCCCGCCCCTTGACTTCCTCGCCCGCCTGTTCTATATCGATTAGTATATATATGCCACGAGATCGGTTGCCCGAAGACTTCCTGCCGCTCAAGCCCCACTGGTTCCACGTGCTTCTCTCGCTGGCCGATCAGGAGCAGCACGGCTACGGCATCATGCAGGAGGTCCTGGAGCGCACGGGCGGCAAGGTGCGGCTCTGGCCGGCCACGCTTTACGGAACGCTCAAACGCCTGCTGGATGCCGCCTTGATCGACGAATCCGCCGCCCGGCCCTCACCCGGGGCCGATGATGCCCGGCGACGCTATTACCGCATCACGCGCCTCGGCCGCCGCGTCCTGGAAGCGGAGAGCCAGCGCCTGGAGGACCTGGTCCGGGTGATGCATGCCAAGCGCGGAGGGATCAAAAAACGGGAGGCCCAATCGTGACCGCCATCTGCCTGCGTCTCTATCGCGCCATGGCGCGCGCGTTCCCCTACGATTTCAAGAATGCCTACGGCGACGAGCTCACCAACGTATCCGAAGAAGCCATCGAAGACATCGGACGGCGTCACGGCCTGTTCGGGCTGCTGCGCCTGCTGCTGGACCTGGCCGTCCGCATTCCCGCCGAGCACCTGGCCGAATTTGCGCAGGATCTCCGCTACGCCCGCCGGATGCTGGCCCACTCCCCGGGCTTCACCACCGTGGCGCTGGTTTCGCTTACCTTGGGCATCGGCATTGCCACCGCGGCCTTCAGCGAGATGAACGGATTCATCATGCGCGATGTCCCGGCGGTGCGCGATCCCGGCGGGCTGGTGCTGCTCCGCACGCCGGTCTCGTATCCGGTTTACCGGCGCTACCGCGACCGCGCCGATCTCTTTTCCACCTCCATGGCCTACATGCCGGCCGTGCCGCTGGGCGTCTCCCTCGGCGGGCGCACCGAGCGCGTCTGGGGCCACCTGGTCACGGCTTCCTATTTCTCCACCCTCGGAGTGCGGCCCGCCCTCGGCCGCTGGTTTTCCGCCGCCGAAGAGCAGCCGGGCCATGCGCCCCAAGTCGCCATCAGCTACCG
>DATJRE010000293.1:0-45302 GCA_035505095.1 Bryobacteraceae bacterium
CGCCGGCGGCACCGCGCGGGCCGCCCATAAAATGGACGCATGGATCCAGGTGCCGAACTTCAGAAGATCATGATGGACGAGACGTTCGTGAACTGGGTGGTGCAAGCCGCCTCTGGTGTGAACATCAGGAGCCTGGCGACCGGCATCGTCACGCATACCGTCGCGCCGGCAGCGCTGGCGGGCGGGGCAGTTTGGTAATTTCCGAAATCCCCGTGTATCGCCCGGAATCTTCAGCGATTGCCCCTCGCCGACGATAAATCAATGGTTTGGGCGTTTTTCAGCCGAGCGGTGTTCGTCAACGGATTCCTTCCGGTTGGCGGCCATACACCCGGCGGTTGATAAAGGCACTTCGAATAGCAAGGGCCAGAGACGGCTCCGCGTCGGCGGGCCAAGTGGGTTCGTGCATTGCATCGCTCTGTGAGCAGCGGGTAGCGTTGGGTAGCCGGACCTCTCACCGGCTCACCGGCGCCCGCTTCCGCAGATCGTCGAACCAGTTCGTGATGAAGATGAGCGTCGAGCTGGCGTTCGCCGCTCCTTCCGGTCGCGTGACCAGAAAACGCTTCGAGTCCGGAGAGACGTCGAAGATCACCTCCTTGATCGAAGAGATCGATGAATCGGGCATCTTGAACATCGCCTTCGGCTGACCGGCGTGGAAGGCAGGCCCCGTCTCAGTCTCCACCGCCATCATCTGCTTGGTGTCGGGATCGACATAATACAGCTCCCGTCCGTTGCGGGCCCACCGCGGGACCCAGCCGCCATGAGTGGAAACCTGGAGCTTGGCGCCGGGTCCCGGGAACGGCTCGACGACGACCTCATACTTGCCGGATTCGTCGGAAGAGTATGCGATCCACTTCCCATCCGGCGACAGCGTCGGCCTGGTCTCATTAAACGCCGACCGCGAGAACAGCCGCGGCTTGGTTTCCGTGCCGCTCCCCGGCGCGGGCAAGATCCAGATCCTATTTTTTCCGTCACCTTTCTGGGAATAAACCATCTGCCCATCAGGCGTCCACGAACAGGGCGCAATCGCACCCTCATCGGACGCAAGCAGCAACTCCGGCGGCCCGCTCTTGTCCGCCGGAACCCGGTAAATGGCGCCTTTCGTTCCATACGCATCGTGAGCCAGGTCCTGAGATCCGTACGTCACCCACCGGCCGTCGGGAGTCCAAACGAGGCTCCCGTTCACCCCGCCGGACGTCAGCGGGGTGAGCGTGCGCCGCTCCAGGTCGTAGAGCCAGATGTCGGAACGGGGTGACTTGCTCTCGTAGTCCGGGATCGAGCCTGCCACCAGCTTCCCGTTGGGAGAGATCGCAAGCGTATACCAACGCTGCGGAGCGTCGGGAAGCGGCTGGCTGTTCCCCTGCCGATCGATCCACTCGAGTTTCGAGGGGCTGAGGCTGCCGACGACGTGCATTGTCCCTCGAATGAAAACCATTAGTGAGGAATCGGAGAAGCTATATCCGTTCCCGACGCCCTCCTCCACGGGGACCTCCGGACCGGTAACCGCCAGCCGCTTGAGATCGAAGGGAGCGGCGAAAAGCCTTGAACCACGCATAAAGACCAGCCGCCCGCCCGGCGCATACTGCGCAAAAGACGCCGAGTTGATCAGCACGCGATGCGTGCGGGTCTTCAGATCCAAGACGGCAATGCGCCCCGAGTCAAGCGAGAGGCCCGTGACAATTGTGAATAGAACGGACTTGCCGTCCGGAAGCAACTGTGGGAGGGCAAATAACTCGCCGCTTTTGCCGTCGGGCGCCAGCAGCAGTTGGGGCGTACCTCCTGCCGCCGGTACTCTCATCAGGCCCCTGGAATCCGCGAAGATAATCGTGTCGTCAGGGGCCCAGGTTGCGCCGCCGGTCACTCCAGAAAGATCGCAAATGGATACGGACGTTCCGCCGGTCACCGGGATTTTTTTGAGCTTCGGTGTCGAGGAGGTTCGGTAAATGATCCATTGACCGTCGGGAGAGAATCCGTCGGCATGGACGTCGCTTTCGGCGCCGGGAATGGGGTTCGCCTCCAGTTGATCCATCATTCGCAATCGGATTTGCGCAACGTTCCCGGAGAACTCAGTGTAAACCAGACGGGTTCCGTCGCGCGACAGGATCGGGTCAAACGCGCCGGCCGGGATGCTCATCGCCTGGCGGGTGACGATGCGCGGCTCAGGCGCGGCGCGCCACGGGGCCCAGAGCATCAGGCCGAGGGCAGCAGCGATCAGAGTCATCGCGGCTGCGATCCCCGGCCACAACATCGTACTGAGCCGCGACCGCGAGGGAGCGGATGCGGCGGGGGCTCGCGCGTCATCCAGCAGCAGCTTCCAATCGCCAATCGCCTGCAGCCGATGCCTGGGATCTTTTGCGAGACACTTTTCGATCAGTCTCCGGACCGTTGCGGGCGCCAGCGCGAGATCCGGCTCCTTATGGATCACCGCGCCCATCAACTCCGCCGCGCTGTCGCCCTGGAACGCCCGCTCGCCGGTGACCATCTCGTACACCACCACGCCGAACGCCCAGATGTCGGCGCGGTGGTCCACCGCCTTCCCGCGAGCCTGTTCCGGGCTCATGTACGCCGCCGTCCCGAGGATCATGCCCGCCTGAGTGAGCGGCAATGTCAGGGTGGGAGAGTTTTCGGCGCCGGAAGCGGCAGCCTGCCGCTCGGTTGATTTCGCGAGGCCGAAATCGAGCACCTTGACCGTGCCGTCTTCCTTGACGCGGATATTGGCCGGCTTGAGGTCCCGATGGACGATGCCTCGCTCGTGTGCGGCGGCGAGCGCGTCGGCAATTTGCCCGGCGTAGTGAAGCGCCATATCGAGCGGCACCGGCCCCTTCAGCGCCTCGCCTTCGACCAGCTCCATCACCAGGTAGTTCGGTCCGACATCATAGAGCTGGCAGATGTTCGGATGATTCAGCGCGGCGATGGCGCGTGCTTCCATCTCGAAGCGGTCGCTGAAACGCTCCGCCGAAACCTTGATCGCAACATCGCGGCCCACGCGCCCGTCCCGCGCGCGGTACACCTCGCCCATCCCGCCCGCGCCAATCTGCGCCAGGATTTCGTAGGGGCCGAGTTTGTCGCCTGCCGAGAGGAGCATGTCGGATTAATGCGAGTTTATCCCAAGTTGGCAAGGGCTGGCCTAGCGTTTACAGATCCAAACGCCCCTAATATCTTGAAGGGGCATTAAAGTGGGCTTTCCTTCCATTGACCCTGTGAAGGGACCGGCGAGGTCCATCGGCCTTTGTGTAGCGGGTTGCGATGCGGGTCTCGGCTAAGTGATCTCTACGATGGTCTGGAACAGGGTGGGCGGCAGGGTGATGCCGGAGGTTTTGAGGCGGTCGTAGAACTTGGGACGGATGCCGGTGGCCCGGAAACGGCCAACCACTCTCCCGGTATCTGTGACGCCGGTTTTTTCAAAGAGAAAGACATCCTGCAGGGTGATGGTTTCCTGTTCCATGCCGACCACCTCGGTGATGTGGGTGATGCGGCGGGTTCCATCGCCGAAGCGGGAGGTCTGGATGACCAGGTCTACGGCGGAAGCGATCTGTTGGCGGATGGCGCGAATCCCCATATTGGCGTTGGCCATACCGACCATCACCTCAAGCCGGGCCAGGCCGTCGCGGGGAGTGTTGGCGTGCAGGGTGGTCAGCGAGCCATCGTGGCCGGTGTTCATGGCCTGCAACATGTCCAGGGCTTCTTCCGCGCGAACCTCGCCCACCACGATGCGGTCGGGGCGCATGCGGAGGGAGTTGATGACCAGTTGGCGGATGGTCACCGCGCCGACGCCTTCCACGTTGGGCGGGCGGGTTTCCATGCGGGCCACGTGCTCCTGCTGCAGGCGCAATTCGGCGGCGTCTTCAATGGTCACGATGCGCTCGTCCACCGGGATGTAGGAAGAGACAGCGTTGAGCAGGGTGGTTTTGCCGGAGCCGGTGCCTCCGCAGATGATGATGTTCAGGCGCGCTCTGACGCAGCCTTTGAGCAGCTCCAGCATGCCTTCGGTGAGGGCGAGTTTGGCCACCAGGTCCTCGCCGCGCAGGGCGTGGCGGCCGAAGCGGCGGATGCAGAGCAGCGGTCCATCCACGGCGACCGGCGGAAGGACGGCGTTGACGCGGGAACCATCGGGAAGGCGCGCATCCACCATGGGAGACGAGTCGTCCACGCGGCGGCCCACGCGGGAGACGATCTTTTCGATGATCCGCAGCAGGTGCCCGTTATCTTTGAACTCCACCGGCGTGCGGTAGAGTTTGCCGGCGCGTTCGACGTACACCAGGTGCGGGGTGGTGACGAGGATGTCGGACACGGTGGGGTCCTGCAGCAGCGGCTCCAGCGGCCCCAGGCCAAAGACTTCATCCAGGACCTGTTCGATCAGGCGGTCCTTCTCGACCAGGCTGAGGGGCGCCTGCTGTTCGTCCACCAACTTGGCGACGGCGGTACGAACCTGGGCGCGGACGCGATCGCCCGCCAGGGAGGTGAGCGCCTCCAGGTTGATGCGGTCCAGAAGCTTGTTGTGCAGGGTGAACTTCAACTGCTGGTATTCCGGGCTGGATTCCTCACGGTTGAGGAGCCGGTTCACCCAGCCGGCTTCCCGGTTGGCTTCCGTTTTCGATACCGGATGTTCGAACACGACTGGCATAGCTGCGTCCTTTCGCCCAACAACCCCAATCTTTCTTTCGGAGGATGGTGCGGCCGGCTATACAGGACGAAAGCCGGACGCGGCAGGAGGTAAGGGACGGAGCGACCAATCCTGAATGGCAATACCAAGCTATCCCGCGATGAGGCCGCCGCGCAAGTACACTTCAGTAGATAGGGCGGATATAGTTGGGCGGCTGCCCGGTTACGGCTGCTCTGTTACCATAAAGAAACGCCTTTGCTCGAAACCGTTCCGGACATTCTGGCCCGCATTGTCGCCAAAAAGCGTGTGGAGCTTGCCGCTGGCGGCGGTCTGGCTCTTTGGGAGCCGCGGGCCGAGGCGCGCCTGGCGGAGGGCACCGGGCGGCGCGATTTTCGCGGAGCGCTGGCGGCGCGGGCGGCCACGGGCGCCCCGGCAATCATTGCGGAAATGAAGAAGGCTTCGCCGAGCAAGGGCGTGCTGGCGGAGGATTTTGCGCCTGCGCGGATCGCCGCGGCTTACCATCGCGGAGGGGCTACGGCCCTGAGCGTGCTCACCGATGAGAGCTTCTTCCAAGGCTCGCTGGCCGACCTGGAGACGGCCCGCGCGGCCGTCCCGCTGCCGGTGCTGCGCAAGGATTTTACGATTGCGGCGGAGCAGATTGTGGAAGCGGCGGCGCACGGCGCGGATGCCATCCTGCTGATTGCGGCGATTCTGAGCGAGCGCCAGATTCGCGATTTCCGCGAGACCGCCGCGCGCTACGGCATGGCGGCGCTGGTGGAGGTACACCGGCTGCGCGAACTGGAAGTAGCCGTGGCGGCCGGCAGCGACCTGATCGGGGTGAACAACCGCGACCTGACAACGTTTGAGGTGTCGCTGGAGACTTCGCTGCGCCTGGCGGAGCACATGCCGGCGGGGGCGCTGCGGGTGAGCGAGAGCGGGATTCACGACGCGCGCGACATCGCCACGCTGCGGGCGGCGGGGTACGGGGCGTTTCTGGTGGGTGAGCACCTCATGAAATCGGGCGACCCGGCGGCGGCGCTGGAAAGGCTGGTGGCGGCATGATCGCCCCTGCCATCGTCAAGGTCTGCGGGATCACCAATGCGGAGGACGCGGAGCTGGCCTGTGCGGCGGGCGCCACGGCCATCGGATTCAACTTCTATCCGCGCAGCCCGCGGTATATCGCGCCGGAGCGCGCCGCCGGCATCCGCACCGCGCCGGGAGTGCGCCGCGTGGGCGTGTTCGTGAACGAGGCTCGCGAGAACGTCGAGCGGATGGCCCGCGTGGCCGGGCTGGATGTGGTGCAGCTCCACGGCCATGAACAGCCCGCGGATTGTCCGGCATCGGTTACGGTGTGGAAGGGCGCGCGCGTGGCGATGGGCTTCGACGCAGCCGGTTTTCTGGACTACCCCATCGAGGCGCTGCTGCTGGACGGCCCGGCCGGCGAACGCTACGGAGGCGCGGGCCAAAGCTTCGAATGGAGCCTGGTGGCGGCCTGTCCGCAGCGCGTGATTCTGGCGGGCGGGCTGGACGGCGCGAATGTGGCCGAGGCCATCGCCGCCGCCCGGCCGTGGGGCGTGGACGCCTGCTCGCGCATCGAAAGCGCGCCGGGCAAAAAGGACCCTCTCAAGATGACTGCATTTCTGACTGCCGCGCGGGAGGCTTTTCGCCAATGATCGCGCAACCGGATGCCGGGGGGCACTTCGGCCCTTACGGCGGGCGCTATGTGCCGGAAGTCCTGATGGCGCCCATTGAGGAGCTGGAGACCGCTTATCTGGCGGCGCGCCAGGACCCCGCCTTTCAAGCCGAGCTGGCGCTGCTGCTTTCCACCTACGCCGGGCGGCCCACGCCGCTGTACTTCGCGCGGCATCTTTCGGCGCAATTGGGCGGGGCGCGGCTGTGGCTGAAGCGCGAAGACCTGCTGCACACCGGCGCGCACAAGATCAACAACTGCCTGGGACAGGCGCTGCTGGCGCGGCGCATGGGCAAGCGCCGGATCATTGCCGAAACCGGCGCCGGGCAGCACGGGGTGGCCACCGCCACGGTGTGCGCATTGCTGGGCGTCGAATGCGTGGTCTACATGGGCGAAGAGGACATGCGGCGCCAGCGCCTCAACGTGTTCCGCATGCGCCTGCTGGGCGCGCAGGTGGTGGGCGTGGCCACTGGCAGCCGCACCTTGAAGGACGCCATCAGCGAGGCCATGCGCGACTGGGTGGCGCACGTGGCCGATACGCATTACCTGCTGGGCTCGGCGCTGGGCGCGCATCCGTATCCCATGATGGTGCGCGACTTTCACAAGATTATCGGCGAGGAGGCGCGGGCGCAGATTCTGGCGGCCGAGGGGCGGCTGCCGGATACCATCATTGCCTGCGTGGGCGGAGGGTCGAACGCGATCGGCATCTTCCACGCGTTTTTGCCGGATGCGGCGGTGGAATTGATCGGCGTGGAAGCGGGCGGGCGCGGCGAGGCGCTGGGGCAGCATGCGGCGCGGTACCGCGGCGGCGCGCCGGGGGTGCTGCAGGGCGCGTACAGTTACGTGTTGCAGGATGAGAACGGCCAGATCGCCTGCACGCATTCGGTTTCGGCGGGGCTCGATTACGCCATGATCGGGCCGGAGCACGCCTGGCTGCACGACCAGAGCCGCGCGCAGTATGTGGCCGCTTCGGACGCGGAAGCGCTGGAGGCGGCGCGGCTGCTTTCGCGCACCGAGGGCATCATTCCGGCGCTCGAATCGGCGCACGCGGTGGCGGAGGCGGTGAAGCGCGCGCCGGCGGCCAAGGACAAGATTCTGGTGGTGAACCTTTCGGGGCGCGGCGATAAAGATATCGACATCTACCGCGAAAATTTTCCGGAGCTGGACCGATGACGCGCATCGGCTGCCTGTTCGACCGGCTGCGGCGCGAAGGCCGCAAGGGGCTGATTGCCTATCTGACGGCGGGCGATCCGGCGCCCGAGCGCACGCCCGCGCTGGTGGAGGCGCTGGAGCGCGGGGGCGCCGATTTGATCGAGCTGGGAGTGCCGTTTTCGGACCCGATTGCCGATGGGCCGGTGATCCAGCGCGGCGGCGAGCGGGCGCTGAAGGCCGGAACCACGCTGGCCACGGTGCTGGAAATTGCGGCCGAAATTCGCCGCCGCTCGGAGATCCCGCTATTGCTGTTCACCTACCTGAACCCGGTGCTGCGCTACGGGCTGGAGCGCCTGGGGCGCGATGCGGCAGCGGCCGGCATCGATGGCTGCCTGCTCACCGACGCTTCGGTGGAGGAGGCGCACGCGTATGTCGCCGCCATGCACGCCCACGGGCTGGACACGGTATTCCTGGCCGCTCCGACATCCACCGAACGGCGGCTGAAGCTGGTGGCGGCGTACTCAACCGGTTTCGTTTACCTGGTGTCGCGCACAGGGGTGACGGGCGAGCGCGAGTCGCTTTCGGCGGCGGTGGGGCCGTTGATTCAGGCCGTGCGGCAGGTGACCGATCTGCCGCTGGCGGTGGGCTTCGGGATCTCGCGGCCGGAGCACGTGGCGGAGCTGGGCAGGCAGGTGGAAGCGGTGGCGGTGGGAAGCGCATTTGTGCGGCTGATCGAGCGGAACCTGGACAACCCGTCGCTCGAGATCCAGTTGGAGTCGTTCACGCGCGAGTTGAAACACGGGTTCGGAGCGCAGGCATGACTGTAGAGGAAGCCCGTGCGCGGCTGGAGGAATTCCGCGTCCTGATTGACGATGTGGACCGGCGCATTGTGGCGCTGCTGAATGAGCGCACGCAGGTGGTGGAAGAGATCGGGCGGGTGAAGCGGCAGGCGCAGCTCCCCATCTACGAGCCGAAGCGCGAAGACCAGGTGTTCGCCAACATCACGCAATCCAACCGCGGGCCGCTGACCCCCGAGGCCGTCCGCCGCATTTTCGAGCGCATTATCGACGAGATGCGCACCATACAGAAGCTGCGCATCATTGAGACCACGTCCGACGGAGACCAGTAAATGTTAGTCGTCATGCAGCAGGGCGCCACCGAGCTTCAGATCCAGAAGGTCATCGACCGGATGATCGAGATGGGCTTCGATGTGCATCGTTCCACGGGAGTGATTCATACGGTGCTGGGCGGGGTGGGCGGAAAGGAAGAGTTCGACCTCGGCATTCTGGAGGTGATGGAGGGGGTGAAGGAGGCCCACCGCATCGTCTCGCCGTACAAACTGGCCAGCCGGAGTTTCCGCCCCGGCGGCACGGTGGTGAAGATTCGCGATGTCGAAATCGGCGGGCCGCGGGTGGTGATGATGGCCGGGCCTTGCAGCGTGGAAAGCCGCGAGCAGATTGAGCGTTCGGCGGAGATTGCGGCACGGGGCGGGGCGCAGGTTCTGCGCGGCGGGGCCTTCAAACCGCGCAGCTCGCCCTACAGTTTTCAGGGCATGGGCGAGGAGGGCCTCAAGCTGCTGCACGAAGCGGCGGGGCGGCACGGGCTGCTGGTGGTGAGCGAGGTGATGGATAGCAACCAGATTCCGCTGGTGGCGCGCTATTCGGACATTCTGCAGGTGGGCGCGCGCAACATGCAGAATTACAATTTGCTGCGCGACCTGGGGCGGCAGCGCACGCCAGTGCTGCTGAAGCGCGGCATTTCGGCAACCATGGAGGAGCTGCTGCTCTCGGCCGAGTACATCCTCTCGGGCGGCAATTACGACGTGATTCTGTGCGAGCGCGGAATTCGCACGTTTGAAACCTACACGCGCAACACCATGGACATTTCGGCCATTCCGATTGTGAAGAAGTTGTCGCACCTGCCGATGGTGGCGGACCCTTCCCACGGCACCGGCCGGCGCGATAAGGTGGTGCCGATGGCGCGGGCGGCGGTGGCGGCGGGGGCGGACGGGCTGCTGGTGGAGGTGCATCCCGACCCGGACCACGCGCTTTCCGACGGCGCGCAATCGCTCTTCCCCGAGCAGTTCGAAGACATGATGCGCCAGTTGCGGATGATTGCGCCGGCGGTGGGGCGGACGATTTAGGCGGGCGGAGCGGATGGCGATGCGGACCGTTACGATTGTTGGCACGGGCCTGATTGGTGCGTCGTTTGGGCTGGCGCTGCGGCGGGCGGGGTTTAGCGGTGCGATTCTGGGGGTCAGCTCGCCGGCGGCACTGGCGGAGGCACTGGCTGTGGGCGCGATTGACCGCGGCCTTCCGCTGGCCGAAGCCGTACCTCAGTCCGACCTGGTGTTTCTGGCGCAGGCCATCGGGCGGATCCTCGATACCATCCGCCACCTCGATCCACTGCTGCGCAGCGCGGGCGGTACGCTGATCAGCGACGCAGGCAGCACCAAGTGCGAGATCGTGGATACGGCTCGCCAATGCATCTCGCGGGGGCAGTTTCTGGGCGGGCATCCGATGGCCGGAAAGGAGACGCGCGGCGCTGCCTCGGCCGATGCCGAACTTTTCCGCGGGCGGACCTGGGTGCTGACGCCGGACGACCCGACGGAGATGGAAACCCACGCGGCGGTGGAGTTTCGCGAGTGGCTGGAGCGCATCGGCGCGCGCGTGACGCTGCTGGACTGCGATGAACATGACCGCGTAGTGGCCCTCACTTCGCACTTGCAGCAACTGGCTTCGACGGCGCTGGCCGCCACGCTGGCGGAGCACGTACACTCGCCCGCGCTGCTGGCGGTGTGCGGCCCTGGAGCGATCGACATGACGCGGCTGGCGCTCAGTTCGTACGATTTGTGGCGCGACATCCTGGCCACTAACAGCGAGCACATTGAGCGCGCGCTGGGCCGGTACATTCAGGAACTGGAGCACCTCCGCGAGAACCTGCGGACCCGGCAGTTGCAGGTGGAGTTTCAGCGGGCCGCGGCGCTGGCGGCGCGTTTGCGGGAGAGCGGGAGATAGGCGGCGCGGCTGCGCTGGGACAGCAGCCACGGGCGACGAATCCGCGGATGCCCGCTTCGCGCGGTCGCACGGCCCGTTTGCGGGACGCCGGCGCGGCTCCGAGGGGTGTCGCGGAGCGCGCCATGGGCGGGGGAAAGAGAGCCGGAAAAAATTAAAAGGCCCCGAGCTGGGTATCTCGGGGCCTGCACTCAGAGGGTCGGCGGTGGGAGGGGACTCACCGCCTTGGGATGCTGTCTGTGTTGATTTGATAGTAGCAATTTAAGACCTGCTTGTCCAGATATTTTTTTAAAATACTGCCGATTATTTTTGGGCCGGGCCGCGCGCCGTGGAATCCGCCAGAGTGGTACGCAGACTGTCGGTTTTCGCTGCATTCGCGCCGGCCCGCAGGCCGCCAGCGCCTCCCGGTTCACTGCACGCAGGAGGGATGCGCGAACTCGCGCTGCACCTGCTGGTAGCTGCTGTCGAGAAACTGGCGCGCGGCAGGCGCAGCGGTGACGCCGGGGAGCAGGCGCATATAGGCGTCCACGAAACGGCCGTATTTGCGCAGGGTGGCGACATCCCCCGCCACGAGGGCGGCGGCCAGGGTCTTCCGGCTCCAGGGCGAGAGCACCTCCACGCGGCCGACAAACACGCGGGCCGTGGTTCGCGGCGCCGGCGACACCCGCAACGGCAGAGTCCGGTCCACTTCGGCACGCGGCTCGATGTACATGACCCGCATGCCCTCTTCGAACCACGAATCGCGCCAGGTGGCGATCATGGCCTGAGCCTCCTTTTCGAACAGCCCGGCCTCGACCAGGGCGGCCGCCAGATCGCCGCGGAGCGCCTCCAGGCTGCCGGACAGATTGACCACGTCCAATTGGACGGCGCCCTGCAAGCCGCGCACGATGCGGTAGCCGATCCTGCCGCCGCGGTTCTCAAAAACGATCGCCGCGGGGATGGGCGCGACGCCCCGATTGCGGATTTGCAGTTGGCCGTCCGCGGTAAAGCGCGGCTCCAGCGGCACGGCGGGCGACCCGATGCCGCGGTAGAACAGCATCTTCTCGCTTTCCGGGCCGGCCTTCAAGAGCGCGGCGTCAGTCTGTCGTGCGGCGTAGTAGTGGCTGGCGGATTTGCCCACCGGCAGGCTGGCGGTTTCGCCGGGAGCCACCTCCACGCGCCAATCGATGGCGCCATCGCGCGCGCCATAGGGGGCGGTGTCCGGTACTACGCGGGCGGCCCGGGGATACCACTCGGTGATCAGGCCCTCGGGGAAATCCACGTGGACGGAAAGCGCGGTGCGGGTGGGCGCGTAAAAGTACAGCACCGGGGTTTCCATGCGCACCTTTCCCCAGGCGGCCTTGAAATTCATGCCTCCGAGGTGGTTGACGAAGCACGGCAGATCCGTGGAACCGGTGAGGGTGACCCAATCCGCCGGTGCGCCGTCGGTACCGGCGACCGAGGTAAAGGTACCCCATTCGTGGACCACCACACCGTTGGCCTGCGGTACGCCTTCGGCGGCGAAGCAGGGCGCAGAGAGGGCGAGGAAAAGTGTGAATCGCAAACGCGTCATGGCAGCAATCCCTCCTTATGGGATGCCGAAAAGACGGGCGGACGCGGCGGACCGTTAACTGGGGGGGCTCGGTTCACGGCGGAGGGGCCCGGTTCACCGCAGAGACACGGAGGGAGCGGAGGAAGCGCGGAGAAAACCAAAAGAGAGACAAAGGATTGACGCGGAGACGCGGAGACGCGGAGGCGCGGAGGGAGGAAGCGGCGGGCCCGGTTCACCGCAGAGACACGGACGGAGCGGAGGAAGCGCGGAGAAAACCAAACAGAGGCAAAGGATTGACGCGGAGACGCAAAGGGAGGAAGCGGCGGGCCCTCCACCGCAACGATGCAGACGCGGCGACGGGGAAAAGGCCAAGGGATCTCGAAATGTCTTCTCCGCGAATTTCTCCGCGCCTCCGCGCCTCCGCGTCAGGTTTTTGAGGCGGGCCCACTCTCCGCGGGCGGCTGACCGGCTCTTCCGGCCGGGGGACTGCGGACCTCCTTGTTATGATGAAGTTCTCCCGCGATGATCGTTGAATGCAACACGGTCCAGTTTGAATCCCTGACTCTCGATAGCGGCGGCACGCTCGGGCCGGTGGAAGTCGCCTATGAGACTTACGGGCAGCTCAATGCGGCCAAGAGCAATGCCATCCTGGCGTTGCACGCGTTTTCGGGGGATGCGCACGCGGCCGGGGTGAGCCACGAAACCGGCAAGCCGGGGTGGTGGGACAACATGATCGGGCCGGGCAAGGGCTTCGACACCAACCGGTATTTCGTCATCTGCAGCAACGTGCTGGGCGGATGCCGCGGCACTACGGGACCGGCGTCGATCAATCCGGCCACCGGGTGCCCCTACGCCATGTCGTTCCCGGTGATCACCATCGGGGATATGGTGCGGCTGCAGAAACTGCTCATCGACTGGTTCGGCATCGAGCGCCTGCTGACGGTGGTGGGCGGCTCAATGGGCGGGATGCAGGCGCTGGAGTGGGCGGTTTCCTACCCCGGGCGGGTGGTCTCGGCTATCCCGATCGCCGCCACCACGCGGCACAGCGCGCAGCAGATCGCCTTCAACGAAGTGGGGCGGCAGGCGATTATGGCCGATCCCGACTGGAACGGCGGCGACTATTACGGCCGGCAGCCTCCGGCGCGCGGCCTGGCGGTGGCGCGCATGGTGGGGCATATTACCTACATGAGCGACGATTCGATGCGCGAAAAGTTCGGGCGGCGGCTGCGCGGCAAGGAGGATTTCGGGTTCGGATTCGATGTGGATTTCGAGGTCGAAAGCTACCTGCGCTACCGCGGCAGCCAGTTCGTGAACCGCTTCGACGCTAATTCGTACCTGTACATCACCAAGGCCATGGACTATTTCGACCTCAGCTTCAAACATGCTTCCCTGGCAGAGGCACTGGAGCCGGTCGATTCGCGTTTTCTGGTCATCAGCTTCAGCTCCGATTGGCTGTACCCGAGCTACCAGTCGCAGGAGACGGTGCGGGCGCTGCGGTCGAGGAATTGCGATGTGGCCTACGTGGAGCTGGAGTCGAATTACGGCCACGACTCGTTTCTGGTGGATGTGGCGGAGCAATCGGAGCTGGTGCGCGGGTTTCTGGCCAGCACCTTCGAGAAGGCGCAATGAGCGCGCAGGCGCAGAAGCCGCCGGCCTTCGTCCGCGACCTGCTGGGGCGGCGGGATTACGCCATTATCGGCGATATTGTGGCGCCCGGCGCGCTGGTGCTGGACCTGGGCTGCGGCGAGGGGGAACTGCTGGAGTGGCTGGCCGCCAACAAGGGCGTAAAGGCGCGCGGCGTGGAGAAATCGAGCGCCCGGGTGCAGCGTGCCATCGCCCGCGGGGTGTCGGTTTTTCAGGGCGATATCGACGGGGGCCTGGCCGACTACCCGGACCAGACCTTCGATTACGTGATCCTCAGCCAGACGTTGCAGGAGACGGTCTACCCGCGCAAGGTGCTGCACGAGATGCTGCGGGTGGGCAAGCGGGCCATCGTGGCATTCCCGAATTTCGGCCACTGGCGGGTGCGGCTGTCGATGTTGACCAGCGGGCGCGCCCCGCGGACCAAGCTGTTTCCGTATGCCTGGTACGAGTCGCCTAATATCCACTTCCTGACCGTGTACGACTTCGAAGAACTGGCCGCAGTGGAGGGGCTGGCGGTGGAGCGGCGATACTTCCTGGCGGGACAGAGAAGGGTGACGCTCTTGCCGAACCTGATGGCGGAAGTGGCGGTGTTTCTGGTGAGCAGGTAAGGGACGGGGGACATAGTTGACGCGGAGGCGCGGAGGAAGAGGCGGAGAGTGGGGGAGTAAGCGGGCCCGAAGGGACCGGAGGTAGCGGCATCGGATGTAGACGCCCGGGGGGAGAGGGACCGGTTACGGCAGGCCGCTTACGGGGATGGTTTGCAAGTCCACCGCATTGTGGCTGTTTTCCTGGATGCTGACGCTCTTGCCCTGGCTCTCATAGGGGCCGAGGACGGCCGGATCGAGCCAGCTCCAGGCGGGCAATTCGTCGTTCCAGGCGAACAGCTTGTAATCGCCCGGCACGACGCCGCGGATGGTGAAGTGGCCGTACTGGTCGGAGGTCACGTTGCGGTAGAGATCGCCACGGCTGCGGCGGGTGCCATCGGGGGCCAGCACCACGGTGGCATTGGCCACGGGCTTCTGCTGGTCGTCGGTGAGGGTGCCATCCACGCGTCCGCCGGCGGCGCTCACCAGCAGGTCCAAGACGGTACCGGGGGTGCCCTGGAAGTGGACGATCATATCGTCGGTGGGGCGGTTGCCCACGCTGAGGGATTTCAGGAAGGCGTCCTCCGGTAGCTTGTCGATGAGCACCTGGTAGTCGCCGGCGCTCATGGCGCGGAAAAGGAAGTTGCCGGCGTCGTCCACCGATCCGATTCCGGCGCCAGCCATCATCAGAACCGAATCGTCCACCGGGGTGAGGTAAATGGGAAGACCTGCGAGCGAAAGTTTGCGATCGCCCTCCACGCGAATGTGGCCGCGGATCTCCACGCGCGGGCTGAGATACAGGCGGACGTTATCGAGATCGGATTCGCCGACTTCGAGGATTTGGGACATCCGGTTGGCGCCCAGAGCGGCGCTCAGCATATAGGAGCCGGCGGGGACGCCTTCGAAGCGGAACAGGCCATCGCCGCCGACGCGGACCGGCGAGCGGCCGCTGAGTCCCGCCGACATGCGCGGGGCGAGGGACACCAGAGCGCCGGAGCCCAGGCGGCCATCGGCGGTGCGCACCTGGCCCTGGACGCGGACGGCGCGGGCGGGGGCGAGTTTGAAATCCACTCCGACGCGCTCTTCGGATTCCTGGAGCGCGATCTCGCCGGCCTGGGCGGCATCCTTCACGCCGGGATAAAACAAGGAGGGGTAGGCTTCCGGCATTCCGCCGCGGATGGGCAGGAGGCTGGCGGGATCGACGTAAGTGGCGCGCACATAGTAGCGGCCCGCACCCAGGCCGGAGATGCGGTACTGGCCGCGGTCGTCGGTGGTGGTGAAACCGCAGGCGGTGATCTGACGGCCGCTGGGACGGTAGGAGTATTGCAGGCATTGGATGCGCACGCCGTCCATGGGCTGGTCGTCCTCATCGGTGACGACGCCGGCGAGGACGGAACCGGGCGCGAGATGATAGGCCAGGTCGGCGACCTGCTGCCTGGCCTGAAGGGTCAGGATTGCAGGTTCGCGGGCGGGGTCCGCGGCACGGGTATGCGGGCGGACGAAGCCGGTGCGGGCCACCTCCACGCGATAAGTGCCGGGAGTAATGCCGGGCAAGTTGAATTTGCCGGAGGAATCGGTGATCCCGGTGACCGCCTCGCCAGTGCCGGAGATGGGGGTCAAGGTGATCTGGGCCCGCTTGAGGGGCTCGCTGCTCCGCGCGTTGAGCACCGTTCCGGAGATGGCGGCCTGATCGGCAGCAGAAGCGGGAGCCGGAGGGGCGGTGGGGGCCGGCGCCTGTCCCCAAGCCAGCCACGCGGCCGGAACCAAAACCCAGACGGCGCGAATCAGTTGCATTCCCCTTCGCCTGCCATGAATAGAGAAAGTGTATCATGGGCGAGCGTCAGCGGAACCGGTTCTATGGGTACCATAACATGCTGGTCTGCATGATGGTACTGCAAGTGGCCGCGCGAGCCGTGAGGGAGGGTCTCCGGGGCTTGCGGGCGGTTCTCTTTAGTTAGCCAAAGTTACTGGCAAGCAACCAGTTAGCCCGCAAAAACCGGGGGAAGTCATGTTACAAGCGATTCGCATTGACACTCCGCCCGGCATGGGTTAGAAGCCTCCCATCCGTTGAGGATCAACGGCAACGTGAGCCCGACCGACATTGTACTTGCTATTTTTTTGGCCTTAACGATCTGTGGTGGGGCGTGGCTGGGTTTCCACCTCCTTACCCAAAATGGCCGGCTTTTGGTTCGCCTGGAGCTATTGGAGCGCCAGCTTGTGAGGCAGGGTGTGCTCCAAGATACACCGGGAGTGCCGGCAGGCACTCTGCTCAATAATTTCGCTCTGCCTAAGTTAGGTGGCGGGGTGGCGACACTGGCCGAGTGGCGCGGCCGGAAGGTGGCCTTAATCTATCTGAACCCGCGCTGCCAGCACTGTGAGACGCTGCTTCCGGCCCTGGCGGCGGCGCTTCCACAAGGGGTCAAAAGCGACCCGGTGGCACTGATTGTATCCACCGGCGGCGAGGAAGAGAATCAGCGGTTTTTCGCCAAACATCGTCCGGCCTGCCCGATTGCTTTGCAGGAAGGTTCGGAGGTGTCGGGGATCCATGGGGCCTCAGCAACGCCCATGGCGTACCTGGTGGATGAGTCCGGCAATACCGTAGGAAAAGCCGCGGTAGGAGGCGAAGCCGTGCTCGGGGTGTTACGCGGCGAAGTTCCCTCGGCCGAACCGGTGGTGACCAACCAATCTGCCACCAAGGCCAAGGGATCGCTGGCAACCAGCAAGATCAATCGGGACGGCCTGAAAGCCGGCACGCGGGCCCCGGATTTTACTTTGCCGGCATTGGACGGCAGCGAAATCTCGCTGAAGCAGTACCGCGGGAAGCGCGTGATGCTGGTATTTTCGGATCCTCAATGCGCGCCTTGCACGGCGCTGCTGCCCAAGTTGGAGCAGTTGCACAGGAACTCCGACGATTTGCAGTTATTGCTGATCGGGCGTGGAGAGATCGAGGAGAACCGGGAGAAGGCCAGGAGCCTGGGGCTGACTTTTCCGATCGTATTACAGCGCAGTTGGGAAATCTCACGCGCTTATGGCATGTTCGCCACGCCGATCGGGTACCTGGTGGGTGAGGACGGTTTGCTGATGGAGGATGTTGCAGTTGGCGGAAACGCCATCATGGCGCTGGCCGCGGGGGAGCGGGTGGCGGGCGCTCAAGTAGGAACCTAAATTCGGAGGGGAGCCAATACATGCGAAAAGCGATTGATTTACTGTCTAAAAACCTGGCGAGCGGGATGTCCCGCCGCAAAGCCCTATGGCACTTCGTCACCGGCCTGGGGGCCGTTGGCGCGGCTGGGGCTCTGGGCGGGAAAAACGCTCTTGCATCTTCGGCGGTAAGCCTGCAATGCCAGATCCTGTGCAATACGCAGTCGCAGGAAATCCTGACCATCTGCCATACGGTTAACGGCAACAACGTGGTGCGGGAAGTGATTTGCAATCAGATAGCCGCGGAATTTCAGTCGGACTGCCTGTCGGCATCGGGACACTGCCGTTCCGGTTACTGCGCTGAGTTTACGGGGATCAACAGCACCGGCGCCATAGATACGGCAACTTACAACCTGTATGTTGGCGGCGGCGGAGACTTTACCTGCGCGGCACCGGGCAGCGGCGGAACCCCGTTCTAAGGGAAGCCGAATGCTCCGTAATCCAGGACGGATCTCCCGCCGCTGGCGCTTGGCCGCGTGAGAAAGGTCCAGATGAAAAAGATCTTGACGCTTACCAGTAAGGATGGCGGGCGTCCGGGTGATACCCAGGGTCGTAACGGAATCGATATTCGACAGCGATAGGAGAAAAAACGTTCATGAGCAAAGCGATCGAAACACTCTCGAAGAACCTGGCGAGCGGCATGTCCCGGCGTAAGGCCCTCTGGCACTTCGTTTCGGGTTTGGGCGCGGTGGGTGCCGTGGCCAGTTTGGGCGCCAAGAAGGCCAAGGCTTCGCAGGCGGTGAGCCTGGCATGCCAGATCTTCTGCAATACGCAAGCGCAGGAGATTCTGACCATCTGCCACCAGGTTAACGGCAACAACGTGGTGCGGGAAGTGATCTGTAACGGGATCGTAGCCGAATTCCAGGCAGCTTGTCTGGCGGCTTCGGCCCGCTGCCGCTCGGGATTCTGCGCCGAGTTTGTAGGAGTCAGCGACGATTCAACCATCACGACCGCGAGCTACACCGATTACATTGACGGTGAAGGTGACTTCACCTGCGTGCCGGCCGAAGGCGGTTTCTTCGGTTAGTCGCAGGTCCCCAGGGGTTTAGTGCGGGCGTTGACAGTTTGCGGGCCGTTCCGGGGCCTCACGGGATATGATCATCATGTGCGCGGGTTTGTTCGCGAACTCGCGCGCCAGGGTGTTTCCGTGGGGCTCTTCGACCTGCCGTTATGGAGCCCGCGCAAGCTTCCCCGCTCCCTCCGCGACCCCTGGTTTGAGACTCTGCGGCGACAGGTGGACGCCACGGCGGTGCTCCACTTTTGCATGCCTCATCAGGTCGACCCTCACCCCGAGCGGCGGAACATCAACTACACCATGTTTGAGGCGACTCCCGCGCCGGCAGCGTGGGTAGCGCGCAATCGGAAGCATGACCGGCTGATTGTGCCTACCGATTCCAGCCGCAGTGCGTGGATTGCGGGTGGCATGCCGGCCGAGCGGATCAGCCTTTGCCCGCTGGGTGTGGATGCGGAGTTATTCGGCCGCGGCGCAGAACCCCTGCCGCTGGCCTTGCCCGGCGGCGCTCCGGTAGCTGGGTTCCGGGTGCGCTTTCTGAATGTTTCGGAGTTGGGCGGGCGCAAGAACCTGCTGGGCCTGCTGCGCGTCTGGATGGAAGCCACCGAGCGAACCGACGACGCCATCCTGATCCTCAAATTGGGACATACTGGCGAAGCGCAGCTTCAACAGTTCCATGCTGAAGTGGCGGGCATGCGGACGGAATCCGGCAAGACGCTGGCGGAGGCCGCGCCGGTTCATTTCCTGTACGATATATACTGCGATTCCGAGATGCCTCGCCTGTATCGCACGGCCACGCATTACTGGAGTATGTCCTTCGGGGAAGGTTGGGACCAACCGGCCATGGAAGCGGCGGCGTGCGGGCTGCGGCTGATTGTTCCGGGGCACAGCGCGTACACCAGTTACCTGGATGGGTCGGTAGCGACGCTGATCGGCTGCCGCGAAGTTTCCGTGCGGTGGACCGGCGACCCGGCCACCGGAGCGCTGTTTGCGAACGCCCGCTGGTGGGCGCCCGACGAAGCGGAAGCCGCGCGGCACATCCGCTGCGCCATTGAGGGGCGGGACGCGGGGCGGGCCACGGCGCAGGCGAAGATTCTGGCTTCGTACACCTGGGAAAAGGCGGTGCGGCGGTTGCGGGAGATCCTCAGCGAATACGATCCGCCGCGGTGGCGCTTCTGGCGGCGGTTTGCCGCGCATGCCGGAAGCGCGGGGAACTGAGTGATGTCCCCTGCCCTGCCCGAAGCGCGGCAACCCCTGGTTTCGGTGATCCTTCCGACGCGCGACCGGCCGCGGCTGCTGGCGCTGGCGCTGGAGTACTACCGCTTACAGACCTATGCGCGCCGAGAGCTGATCGTGGTGGATGACGGCGAATTGTTTCCGGCCGACCCGGCACCGATCGAAGCACTGGGCGGCCGGCTCATCCGCGTACCCACCGGCACGCCAACCGGCAGCAAGCTGAACATCGGCGTGGAACAGGCCCACGGAGCGATGTGCCAGAAGATGGATGACGACGACTGGTATGCCCCCGCTTTTCTGGAACGGATGGTGGCGGCGGCCAGGGACTGGCAGACGGAAGTGTGCCGTCCGACGCTCTCTTTTCTGCTGCCTTTCCTGTTTTTCGAAGTGGCACGCTGGGAGATCCGGCAATCGCACCGCGGCAGCGCTCCGGGCGCCACGCTGCTGTTCAGCCGGGATGCCTGGGAGAATCGCCCGTTCCGGCCCGTGAGCATCGACGAAGACGTGTGGTTCCTGCTGGACCTGCGCCGTTGGGGAGCGGAGGTGGTGCCCGTGCGCGCGTGGGACTGCTACCTGGCGCTGCGCCACCGGGGTTCCACGAGCGAGCGCGGCCACATCTGGACGCACCAGAACCTCGGGCGCGCGCTGGAAGATTATCTGCAGGAACGCCCGCTGCACAACCGCACGCCAGAGCAGATGCTGCCTGAGTTTGCGTTGAAGGTTTATCGGGAGCTGCGGCAGGAGATTCTAAGCGGGGGAAAGTGAGGGGCGGTTTACCGTCCGCCGATGTCACCGAGCGCGGCTGCCAGTGCCTCAACCGTATAGCGCTGCCGCAACAGAGCCAGCGCATTGCCGGCCAGGCGCTGGCCTAATGCGCGGTCGAAGACCAGGCGGGCGCATTGTTGGGCCAGAACTTCGGGGGTGTCGCCGATGAGCACGTGCTCTTCGGGGCGGGCTTCGATCCCTTCCATGGCGATGTTGGTCGCCACCACCGGACGGCCATAGCTGAAGGCTTCCAGGACCTTGATGCGGGTGCCGCCGCCGGCGCGGATGGGGGCCAGCACGGCGTGCGCCTGGGCGTAATACGGATCGAGGTTGGGGACTTCGCCAAGAAAACGCACCTGCGGCACGTTGGCGGCCTCGATGAGCGATTTCGCGGCGCCCGTTCCGGCGATGTGCACGGCGAAGCGGCCGGGTGCGAATTTGCGAAGGCGCGGAACGATTTCGGCGCACAGGAAACGGACCGCATCCTCGTTGGGATAGTAACCCAGGGTGCCGACGAACAGGAACGTGAAAACGCCATCGGCGGGCGGAGCGGGAACGGGGGCGGGAAGGCGGACGGCGTTGGGAAGCACGCGGAGTTGGGCGCGTGCGTGGCCACGGGTTTCGAGCACGCGACCGTCGCCGGCGGAACAGACATACACGCGGTGGAAGGTGCGGAGGGTTTCGGCTTCTAAAGCCTCCTGGCGCAGGGCTGCAGCGGCTTCACGATCGGCTGCCGCGGCGTCGCCGTTCTGGCGATACAGTGCGGCCAGGCGGCGGCGGGTGACGGATTCGATATCGTCCAGATCGAGATGCCGCTGCGGCCGCCGCCACCAGCCGCTCAGATACGGCCGGCTGAAGGGCAGCATGGACAGGCGAAAGACGTGCACCACATCGAAGCGTGAATCGGCCCACTGGCGCGGCGGTTGCGGGCGAGTGGGAACGATGGCCGCGCGGTGGCAAAGTTTGGCGAACGGCTCAGGGACGGCGGCCAGGAACGGCGGATAGAGCGGCGCCACCAGCAAATCCACGTCGTAGAGGTGCGCGAGCGCTTCCAGCACGATGCCCGCGCGCATGGCCAGGCCGTTGCCTGTCAGCATGGGAACGACGGGGCTGATATACAGCAGGCGGGGCCGGGCGGCCATCACCATTTTCCGTGAAGAATTTCCAGGTTGGGCATTCCCCAGCAGCGATGGCCCATATCCTGCGCCATGATGCCCAGACCCTCGGTTTCCAGTTCGCCGCCGCGGCCTTCGCGGATCCGCGGGTTGGGCCGGCCGTAGGGGAACGGCGGGAAGACCAGGCCATCGCGGTGCAGGTCGGCGCGCACCAGCAGCATGGTGCCGCCCACGGCGTCGAGTTCCACCAGGTCGCCTTGCGAGCGCAGATCGTCCAGGTGCAGGCAGCCCTGGCCGGCCCAGGCGTTGCAATCGAAAGTGGGACCGCCGTGATCCAGGACGCAATGCGGCTGAACGAGATCCTTTCCGGTGGCCAGCAGCCGCTGGATGATATCGGGCGGATACTCGACCACGTCAACATCCAGCCACAGCACCCATTCTTCGTCGTCGAGCGCGTGGCTCAGCAGGTGGTTGCGGCTGCGCGCCAGGACGGCCCGGCGCTGCCGCTGAATCGGCTCGGAGCCGCGGTGAATGCCGCGCGGGATGCGGTAGCCGAAGTCGCGCTTCCAGAGAGCCGCGCGGCGGAATTCCTTGCGCAGGCGGCGGACCTGGCGCGAGACCGTGCGGAAGGTGGCATCGCGGCTGTCGCTTTCGAGGAAGCCGAGGGAGATCGCGTCGCGCGGGTAGGTGAGCCCGCGCAGGCGCTCGCAATAGCCGTCGAATAGAGCGGCGGCGTCTTTGACGGGGGTGAGGATCAGGACCGTGCCGGGGCGCGTGGCCGGCGGAGGGACGAGATCGGCACGCGGGGTGAGCAGCAGCCGAAGGACCTCCGGAATCCCGGCGCTGGCCGAAGGGTTTTGGAGTATGGTCTGCTCAATCTGGTGGCGCTGATCGAGGCGGCGCCGGGCGTCCTCGGCTTCGCGCCGGACCACCTCATCGTCATCCTCCATGGCGGCGCGAATGGCGGGCAGAGCCGCCTCGCCCAGGGCCAGGGCCGACTTCCAGTCACTTCCCTTGGGATGGCCGATGTAGAAGTGGCCGAGGAGTTCGGCTTGCGGGATGGGGCCCGCATCGGGGCACTGCAGGAGGGCCTCGGCCGCTACGGCGCGCACACCGTTCCAGGGGTCGTGCAGCGCCCGCCGAAGATCGGCGGCGGTATCGGCGGGCGGGAATCCGGCCAGTGCCCCAACGGCGGCGCGGCGGAGGTCGTGATCGCGGCTAGTGGCCACTTTTCGGAGCAACGGCAGGAATGCGGGATCTGCGGACTTACCGACCTCGCGTAGCAGAAACGCGAGCACGAACTTGCGCGGCTGCTCGACCAGCGGGGGTGGGGCGGCGGGGTCAAGCCAGCCGGCAGGCGCGGGGAGGCGCTGGATGCCTTGGCGGGCGGTGCGCGCGTAGGGGGACCACGGCTCGCGCTGGCAATACGGCGCATAGAGGACGCGGTACGGTTTTCCCAGGCACCAGGCGGTGTGCACCAGCCAGCCTTCGATGGTGACGATGAGATCGGCGTAGCGGGCGAAATAGAGGAACTGGCGCGTGACGTAATCCTGATGCAGCAGCGGCGGAGCGCCGGGGACGTCGTGGTGCACCTGTTGGGCAGCGGCCGGATCGGCGGGATCGGGGGCGGTAGCCGTGTGCCGGCGGCACTCCGGCGAAAGGCGATTGGCCAGATCCAGGGCGGACTGCGCGCTTCCCCAGGCGGTGCCATTGGGTAAGAGCACCACGAAATAACCCTCGGCGGTGAGGCGCTCGATTTCGGCTGCGGCGGCGGGGAGGGTTTGTTCGACAAATCCCTTCAGCTCGCGATTGCCGCCGAAGGGGTTGAAGAGCGCCACGGGCCGCGCGCCGGTGTTGCCGCCGACCAGGGCGCGCCAGGCCGCGCGCGCCGCGGGCCATTCGATCCCCGCCAGGACGAATTCGGAGGCGGGCGCATCTTCGCCCGAACGGAGGGGCAGGCCCAACTCGGCGATCAGGCGCGCCGCCGGCTCATAAACACTGGTGGCCTGGGTGTTGAGGCCGCGGGATTCGGCAATGGGGAGGCCATCCAGATCGGCGCGCTCGAAAAACAGGCAATCGAATCCCTTCCGCGAACTGGCGAAGAGAAAGGGCCGGCGCGCCCACACATACTCCTGGAGGCGCGACTCCAGGTCGACATCGTGGTTGAGCGAGGGGACCACGGGCTCGAAGAAATCCAGGACCGCGTCGAAGGGCTGGCGCAGCAGTTCAGCCACAGCCTGGCGATCGGCAATAGGCACGGCGGTCACGCGCGGGTGCGCGGCGAGATAGAGGCGGCCGCTGACCACGACCGCCGTGAGCCGCGGGTTGCCATCGAGGAAGGCCTGCACCAGGGGAACCCAGCGGACGATTTCGTCGCCCTGCCCATCCTTGATGTTGTGGACGACGAGGATGCGGTGGCCGTCTCCGGCAAGGCGCCGGGCGGCCTCGTGGTGGTACGGAAAATTCGGAGTGGCGGCCTGGGCCGCCTCCCGCACGGCGGCGGAAAACTGCTGCCACCGGGCGATGCGGTAGAGAAGGTGGGGGAGGCCGGGCTGTGCGGCCAAAAGACGGCAGGCCCGTTCGAGCGTGGCGGGACGGAGCGACGCGCCGGCAGAGTAGAGGGCCGGTTCGAGGACGCGGCGGCAAAGCAGGTCGCGATGCGGCAGGAGGTGCGCGGCTTCGGCCAGCGTAACCAGAGCGGCGGCGTCCAGCAGGGGACAGGCCCACCAGGCGGCGTATTCCAGGAAGGCGCACAGCTCGGTGTAAGCGTGGGCGGAAAGCCCCGGCTGCGTGGCGAGCGCCACGACCTGTTCCACCACCGCAGGCGCCAGCGGTGTGGCCAGCAGGAACTCCAGGACTTCGCGCGCAAGCGTGGCCGTGCGGGGCGGCAAGGCCGGCTCGGCGAACAGGCCGGTGACCCGCGCGGGGAGATCGGGCGGCAGCAGTCGCGGACGGGCGTAGATGGCGGCGGCGATGAGGACGAAGTCGCCGTCAAACTGGTCGCGGGCGCGGAGCACCGAGGCGAGGCAATCCGGCGGAGCGGTTTCGGGGGCTTGGAGAAGCGCGAGGGCCGTACCCATGGCGGCGTGGCGGAATGCTGGCAAGGTGGAACTGGAGGGTGTGGGCAATCCGGCAGCGCCTCGTTTACTGAGTATAAAACAGGAGGAAAAGCTGCCGGGCGGTAACGCGGCGTGCGGCGTGCGGCTTTTCAGGCGAGCGAAGTGCAGCGGATCAGCACCAGGGGACCCAGCTTAGGAAACCGTTCAGGCTCGCGTTCCAAGGCCAGCGCGCCAACCGGTCCTGGCGAGATTCCGTGAATTGGTGGGATCGCCGAGGAGGCGTCGGCGGGTCAGGGAGCAGCGCCATGATTTCACCGGCAACCACGGCGACGGCAGCATTGAGGGGCCACACGGGTCCGATCCCAGTCAGGTAGGCAACCCGGGCTGCCTCGATTTGTTTCCGCCGGTCATCCAGGGCCCTGCGCCACAGGAGACCGTATCCACGGACTCGCTCCATCAGGGTTACGGCGGAAATGTGTAACTGATGATGGGACAAGTACTCGCGCATCCAGTCACGGACCTCGATAGATTCGGCCCGGGCCAGCCAGCTCTCCGCGCTGGTATCGAAGAGAAAAGGGCCGGAAGCAGGACTGACCATCGGCTAATGCTTGGCTACCGTTTCCGGTATGACCCCGTCGAGGACTGCGATCTCTTCGTCGGAGAATTCCGAAAAGGCCTTGCGATAGCGGTCGAGTACCGCCTCGCTGCGGTCGGCTACGGTTTGCAGCCGCAGTCCGTCGGCGAGAGCCTGTGCGACCACCGTGCTCAGGTTTACCCGCCGCACACGGGCGATTCGTTGGGCTTCGAAAAGGGAAGCGGCAGGCAACCTCAGCGTGGTCCGGGGCTTCCGGAGTGCGGGCGACACACGCTCTCTGCGGCTCATTGGATTTATTCTAGCATTGGAAATGTCGTTAAACAGGGAGTGAGAGCCATAGGCCTATCCGTGGGCGGCGCCCCGAGGGTTCCGGGCGTTACGACTGACGAGGCGGTGGAATTGACACCGGTCCGATGGCCGGTTGCCCACGGGAACCCGGTGAGGACCGTCAACGCGCCAGAACCGGGACACCCGTTGATCGACGTTCCAATTCGGTGAAATCGGCCCCGCCCCCTCGGCCGCGGCCGCCGTGGCGTCCGGGCTTGGTGCTGGGGTCGTCGCCGGAGAAGGTGAGAGTGACGTCGGCGGTGTGGGCCTGTTGGTTCAGATGGGTATCCGCTTTGGTCTTGCCCAGGTGGTCGAAAAGGCCCTCCTCCTTCACGCGCTTCAGGAACACGTCGGGGTATTCGGGGTCGAAGGGCTTGCCCTGCTGCAGGGTCCAGATGCGCTTCATTTCGGCCTCGCCATCCAGGTCCAGGCCCACCAGGGTCAGTTTGCCCATCAGATACTGGTTGCCCGATTCCACGTCCACAAACAGGTTCACAATGCGTTTGTCGTCGTCAATCTTGCGGCGTGTGGTCAAGTGCGCATCCATGTAGCCGTCGCGGCGCAACGCCAGGCGCATTTTTTCGAGGCCTGCGTTGATGCGGTCCACATTGGCCACGTCGTGGGTTTTGAAATCGGCCTCCGCCAGCAGCGTGGATTTGTCGATGGGGCAAGGGTCTTCCACGGAGATGTTGCCCAGCTCGAAGCTTTCGCCTTCGTCCACGGTAACGAACACGTGGATGCCTTTCACGTCCGAGGCCGGCTCGGTACGCAGGTTGGTGAAAGACACCCGCACGCGGCCCCGTGCTTCGTACACCGGGCGGACCGAGGCGTTCAGAATGGCGCGGAAACTGTCTTCGGTGTAAGGCGCGCCGATAGCCGCGCCGGCCACGGCCGCGCGGAGCACGTTTTCGGGCACGATCAGGTTGCCTTCGAAGGTCACCTGCGCCACGGCCGGCAGATCGCGGGCCGGGCGGAACAGGATCACCCACTCGGGCCCATCGGGCATCAGCATGCCCTGAATCTTTTCGTCCGGCTCGCCCTTGGACTTTACAAACGCCTGGATCCATTTGGCGTAGCGGTCCAGGACCGGCTGGGTGGCCGCCAGCTTATCGGAGAGGAACAGGGGGTCTTTGGAGCGAAGGTCGGCAAGCAGGTCTTTTTCCGAGACGTGCAGCTCTTCGAAGCGGATGGGATACGCCTGCTGCACCTCAGCCACCTCGATGGTGGCGTCGTAACCGCGGCCTTTGCCGGCCTCGAAGCGGTATCCGACGGTTTCAAACGCGCCGCAGGCCACCAGGCGGTCGCGGGCGGCATCGAATTCCGGCTTTCCGGCCACCTCGCCGATCTTCAGCCCCGCCACGGCCAGAATCTGGTCGCGGGAATAGATATGGTTTCCGGTCACCGCCAGGCTCGCAATCGGCCATTTGGCGGGCATCGGAGGGGCCTTGTGCTGCCCGCTCTTGCCCTGGGCGAATCCGAGCCACGGCAGGAGCATCAGAATAATCAGAACCCGCTTCATATCTTCATTATTTATCCTAGACGCACGCGGCCCGGCCGCGGTGACGCGGGTAGAATGAAAAAAGTGCCATACGATCTGATTGTCATTGGGAGTGGTCCCGGCGGCTACTCCGCAGCCATTCGCGCCGGTCAATACGGTTTGAAAACCGCCCTCGTCGAGCGGCAGCCCCGGCTCGGCGGAACGTGCCTCCTGGTGGGATGCATTCCCACCAAGTCCCTGCTCCAGACCGCCGACGTCTGGGAGCACTTCGTGCACTCCGAAAAAGAGGGCATTCTTTGCGAGAATCCGCGCCTCGATTATCCCAAGGTGAAGGCGCACAAGGACGAAATCGTCACCAAGCACTCCAATGGCGTAGGCATGCTGCTGAAACGCGCCAAGGTGGAGCGCTTCCAGGGCTTCGCCACGCTGAAAGGCGGCGGCAAGGTCGAGGTGCAATCCGATTCCGGCGTCCAGACCCTGGAGACCAAGAACATCATCATCGCCACCGGTTCGGAGGCCCGCATGCTGCCCGGCCTGGAGCCGGACCCCGAATTCATCCTCACCAACGTCGAAATCCTGAACCTGAACGCCATTCCCAAAAGCCTGGCGATTATCGGCGCGGGCGCGGTGGGCGTGGAGTTCGCCTCCATCTTCAAGCGCTTCGGTACGGACGTGACCCTGATTGAGATGCTGCCGCGCATCGTGCCGCTCGAGGACGAAGATGTTTCCAAAGAGCTGGAGCGCAATTTCCGTAAGCAGAAGCTCCGCACCGAGACGGGCGCGCGCGCCGATAACGTGCAGAAAACCGGCAGCGGCGTGAAGCTTACGCTGACCACGCGCGATGGCAAGCAGGAAACCCTGGAAACCGAAAAGCTGCTGGTGGCGGTGGGGCGCAAGCCGAACACCGGCCGCATCGGCCTGGAAAACACTAAGGTGGAGCTGGACCGCGGCTTCATCAAGACCAACGACCGCCAGCAGACCGCCGAGCCGGGCGTCTATGCCATTGGCGACGTGGTGGCCGGGACGCCGCAACTGGCCCACGTGGCCACCCGCGAGGGCATGATCGCGGTGGCCCACATGGCCGGCAAGTCCGCCGTGCCCATCAACCGCAACCGCATTCCGGCGTGTACCTACACCGAACCGGGCATCGGCAGCGTGGGGCTGACCGAAGCGCAGGCCAAGGCGCAGGGGCGCCAGGTGAAAATCGGGCGCTTCCCCTTTGCGGGCGACAGCCGCGCTACCATCCTGGGGCACCACGAGGGCTTCATCAAGGTGGTGGCCGATGAGCAGCACGGCGAGATTCTGGGGGTGCATATCATCGGGCCGGAGGCCTTCGAGCTGATCGGCGAAGCGGTGGCGGCCATGGAAGCGGAGGCCACCGTGGACGTGATGATGCAGACCATCCACGCGCATCCCACCCTGTATGAGGCCATGGGCGAGGCCTTCAACGCCGTTTACGGTCTATCGATCAATGCGTAAATGCGCGGTGCGCGAACTCGGCCGCATGGAATACGGCGCGGCGCTCGAATGGCAGCGGCAGCTTTCGGTGGCACGCAAGGAGGGGCGCGTGCCCGATCAGCTTCTGCTGGTGGAGCACCCGCACGTCATCACCATGGGCCGCAACGGCCAGAGAAAACACCTGCTGGCGGACGAGGAGGTGCTGGCACGCGCGGGGATTGCCTTCTATCTCACCGATCGCGGCGGCGACGTTACTTACCACGGACCCGGCCAGCTTGTGGGTTACCCGATTCTGGACCTGCGCGAATGGCGCCGCGATGTGGGCGCCTACGTCCGCGCCATCGAACAAGCCATCATGGACACGCTGGCCGATTATGGCATCGCCTCCGGGCGAATCCCCGGGCTGACCGGCGTGTGGGTGGGAGACAGCAAGATCGCGGCCATCGGGGTTCATCTGAGCCGCTGGGTGACTTCGCACGGTTTCGCCTTGAATGTCGGCACCGATCTGAGCTATTTCCAATACATCGTCCCGTGCGGGCTGACCAGGCCCGTCACCTCGATGGCGCAGCTTGGGGTGAGCGCCGGCCTGGAAGAAGTTTCGCGGGTGTTGGCCGGACATTTCGGCCGGGTTTTTGATTGCGAGATGCTGCTGGAGGAAGCGCCCTTGGATGCGCCCGTCCTCGCAGCCCACGAAAGAGAGAACTGACATGACCGACGTAGTGATGCCGCAGATGGGCGAAAGCATCGTAGAAGGGACTCTGACGAAGTGGCTGAAGAAACCCGGCGAACGGGTGGAACGCGACGAGCCGCTGTTCGAGATTTCCACCGATAAAGTGGATACCGAGATTCCGTCGCCGGCCGCGGGCACGCTTTCCGAGGTGTTGGTGGAGGAAGGCAAGACGGTGAGCATCAACACCGTGGTGGCGCGCATTGATGAAAGCGGCGGGGCTGCGGCGCCGGCCAAACCGGCAGCGGCAGCGGAAGTCAGCCAGGCGCCGCCCGCTCCGCCACAGGGGGAAGCTGCGCCGACAGCTTCGGTCAGCAAGCCCGCGGAAGAACCGCCCGCCGCCGAACCCGAGCCCGCCCCGGCAGAGCCCTCTGGTCCTCTGTCGCCGCTGGTGCGCAAGATGGCGCGGGAACACAATATCGACCTGGCGCGTGTGCCGGGCACCGGCGCGGGCGGACGCATTACCAAGCAGGACGTGGAGGCGTATATGGCGCAAAGGGCCCCGGCGGCTCCGGCCGCTGCGCCGGCTCCCGTGCCGCCGCCTGCTCCCGTGGCGCCCGCCATGCCAGCACCGCCGCCGCCCGTTACCCCGCCGCCGGCCGCCGCGCCCGTGGCGCCGTTGCCCGCTTCGGCGCAAGCGCGCACGCGCATCGAGCCGCTCAGCAGCATGCGCGCCCGCATTGCCGAACACATGGTGATGTCGCGGCGCACATCGGCGCACGTGACCACGGTTCATCGCGTGGATATGACCAAGGTGGCCAAAATGCGCGACCGCCACAAAGCCACCTTCCAGGCCAATTACGGCTTCTCGCTCACCTACCTGCCGTTCATCACGCGCGCTTCGGTGGTGGCGCTGCGCGAATATCCGCTGCTGAACGCTTCACTCGACGGCAACAATATCGTCTACCACAACGACATCAACATCGGCATCGCGGTGGCCCTGGAAAACGGGCTGATTGTGCCGGTGATTCGAGCCGCCGATGAAAAGAACGTGCTGGGCCTGCAGCGCTCCATCGTGGACCTGGCCACGCGTTCGCGCGCCCGCCAACTGAAGCCCGATGAGGTGCAGGGCGGCACCTTCTCAATCACCAATTTCGGCAGTTTCGGCAGCCTGATCGGGACGCCCATCATCAACCAGCCGCAGGTGGCGATTCTGGGAGTGGGCACCGTGGATAAGACCCCGGTGGTGATCGACGACGCCATCGCCATCCGCTCAATCTGCCATTTGTCGCTGAGCTTCGACCACCGGCTGATCGATGGCGCGCTGGCCGACCAGTTTATGAGCCGGCTCAAGCAGGTGCTGCAAGGCTGGTCCGAAGAGGTGCTCTGAGGGCTGGCGTGGGCGCGCGGGTTCGAGGGTTGGGCGATGGCACGAGCCGTTTTGTTATATCGCGCGTCCAAGCCTCTAAGCTATACTCGCTTTTGAAAGGCAGACAATCAGATCATGAAACGTACCCTGATGTACATGCTCGCGCTGTCCGCGATTGCAGCCGTGGGCTTTGCGCAGTTGAAACGCACGCAGGGCAATACCAAGAGCCCGGCGCGCGAGGCTTCCGTCACCATCGCCGGCAAGAAGATCCTCATCAGTTACTCGGCGCCTTCCATGCGCGGGCGCAAGATTTTCGGCGCGGGCGGTCTCATCAGCAACGACCCGACCTATCCGGTCTGGCGCGCCGGCGCCGACGATGCCACCACCATCCTCACGGACGCACCGTTGGAGATCCACGGCTTGGCCGTGCCTGCGGGCCAGTACACTCTGTATGTGGACGTCGGCACTACTCCCTGGCAGCTTGTCATCAACAAGCAGACCGGCCAGTGGGGCACCGAATACAACAAGGCGATGGACTTGGGCCGCGTGCCTCTGACCATGACCAAGCCCGGCGCACCGATCGAGACGTATAAGATGACGTTGACGCCCGAAGGCGGCAACCGCGGCAAGCTCACGCTGGAATGGGCCGACGTGATCGCCAGCGTGCCTTTCACGGTGCGGTAGGGCGTTGCGCGTCGCTGCTTCAGATTAGGAAGCCGGCGAAATCCAGGCAGCGTAACAAGAAGACTCTTGCGGAATTTGGCTGCGCGAGTTAGCAGTCGAATCTTGGTCTACGGCTGCTCAGACCATGGATGCTGGACGCGCTACACTGATCTCTTCTATGGTTGAGTCTCTCCGCATTGCCGGGTTCAAACTCTTCCGGGACATCACCCTCCCGCGCTTGGGCCGCCTGAATCTCTTTGTGGGAGAGAACAATACGGGCAAGAGCTGCCTGCTGGAGGCCGTCAGCCTGTATGCGGGGCGGACCCCCATCATGGATGTTCTGCAGACCGCCGCATCGCGCTCTACGGAAAGACTGAGGCCTTGGGATTCGGGCGCGCTCACCGAGGAGGGTACATCGATAACGCATCCCGTTTTCGATCTGTTCCATCGTGTGGGGAGTGAGTTTGTCAGGGAGATTGTCATCGGGAAGGTCGGAGACCCAAGTCCATTTCGCGTGGAGCTACAGCTTCGTCAGAGGGTAACGAACGAGGACGGTTTCTTGCGGTACGTTCCGGTTACCACAGGCACCTTGATGCCCGAGGGAATCGAGACACTCCTCATGGTCTACCGTGGCGACCGGCAGGTGGGATTAATCACGCGCCGACGGCTCGAGTTGCATGATCGGATAGTAGATGACGAGAAGCTTTCGAATGACGACGCGCTAAGCGTCGCGTTTCTTCCTGCAAAGGGTTTCTCGGATGAGAAGGCCGCGACCCTGTGGGATGCTCTGGTGCAGGGTCCCGGCCAGGAACTCGTCCTCGATTGGTTGCGCATCGTGGATCCGCGGATTCAAGACTTGACGTACATTGGGGCTGGCTCGCGTCTTGCGCTCTTAAAATTTGAGGGTCAGGGACGCGTTCCCCTGCGCTCGATGGGGGATGGTTTGACCAAGCTTTTCCATATGGCTCTCGCGGTCGCCTCCGCATCCAGGGGTATTCTCCTGATCGATGAATTTGAGAATGGCCTGCACTGGCGGGTGCAGGAGGAATTGTGGCATACCCTGGCCAAGGCAGCCCGTGATTTCAATGTACAGGTATTCTGCGCCACGCATAGCCGTGATTGCATTGAGGGTTTCACGGCCGCGGTCAAAGAGGTGGGACCGGGAGGCGCCGCAATCTACCGCCTCGAACGCAAGGGTGATGATGTTTTTGCCACTGACCTGCCTCTGATCAACGTGGACGCTGCGATGCGCGAGCACGCAGAAGTTCGCTGAGCCATGGCTGAACCTGGCAAGGTCGACTCAAAATCGGAAAGCGAGCTATTGCTTCTTGTGGAGGGCGTGAACGATTGCCATGCGGTCTTCCAACTCATGTGGCTGATCTACAAGAGCGCTCCGGTTTTCGGAATTCACGAGTGTGGCAACGACGACAAAGTTCTGGACAGCCTTGCGGCCCGGATCGTCAGCACAAACTTAAGACAAAGAGTATTAGGGGTGGTTCTCGACGCCGATATCGAGGGATCGCGGCCCGACCGCGTAATCCATGACCGCATCGAGCAACTGAAGGCAAGGGTCGATCCATACTATTCTGTGCCGGCCGTATTTCCTGAGACGGGCCTGATCCTCGACCCCCTCCCCACACGGCCGGACGCCGGCCGATTGCCGAAACTGGGCGTTTGGTTGATGCCGAACAACAGAGCCTACGGAATGTTCGAAGACCTGTTGTTGGGGGCGCTGCCTGACCATGCCGCTGTATATACGGATAAGGTTGTGAAGCAATCCAAAATCGACGGCGTGGCCAGATTCAAAGATGCTCATCTCTCCAAAGCAATCATTCGCACGTATTTGGCATGGCAGGACCCGCCGGATATCCAGTATCTTGGCTTAGCAATCAGGAGGGGCGCCTTCGAAAATATCGAGGCCAGGTGCAGCCGGTTCATCGAGTGGCTTGCGCGGCTTTTTGGTTCTCCCAAGGCGCCGCGTCTCTGACTTTGCTTTTGCGGCGGACTCCCTGCGCTATCCTGTCCTCAGAACCATGAAGCACCCCCTCTTCCCCGCCCTCCTGGCCTGCGGTCTCTTCCTCGGCATCCTGCTGGCGCAACCTGCCGCGCCGCAGCTCACTGCTGAAATGGTGCGCGGCCTGGAAATCCGCAACCTTACCGGCACCTTCTCTTCCGGGCGCATCGCCGATGTGGCCATCGATCCGCACAATCGCAGCGTCTGGTATGTCGCGGCGGCCTCGGGCGGGCTTTGGAAGACCACCAACCACGGGCTGACCTTTGCGCCCATTTTCGATGAGGGCGGCTCCTATTCGCTGGGCTGCGTCACGGTCGATCCGAAGAACTCCGGCGTGGTCTGGCTGGGTACCGGCGAGAACCAGGCGCAGCGGGCCATCGGCTGGGGCGATGGCATCTACAAGAGCACCGACGCCGGCAAGACCTGGAAGCGCATGGGCCTCGCCCACTCCGAGCATCTGGCCAAGATCCTGATCGACCCGCGCGATTCCTCTACCGTGCTGGTGGCCTCGCAAGGGCCGCTGTTTGGCCCCGGCGGCGACCGCGGCCTGTACAAGACCAGCGACGGCGGCCTGACCTGGAAGCCGATTTTGCAGATCGGCGAAAACACCGGCGTCACCGACGTGGCCGCCGATCCGCGCAACTTCGACGTCCTCTACGCCGCGGCCTACCAGCGCCGGCGGCACACCAGCGTCATCGTGGCCGGCGGCCCGGAGAGCGCGATCTATAAAAGCACCGATGGCGGGAAGACCTGGAATAAGCTCACCGCGGGCATCCCCACGGTGGACAAGGGACGTATCGCGCTGGCGGTTTCGCCCCAGCGGCCGGACGTGGTCTACGCCACCATCACCACCAATCGCCAGAACCGGCAGAGCGGCTTCTACCGCTCCGAAGACGGCGGCGCGCACTGGCTCAAAATGAGCGACTACATCGTGCAGGACCCGGAGTATTACGGCGAGATCTACGCCGACCCCTTCCAGTTCGACCGCGTCTACACCATGGACATGGCCATCCATGTGACCAGCGATGGCGGCCGCACCTTGCCGGTCGCGGGCTGGCAGATCCACTCCGACAACCATTCCCTCACCTTCGACCCCGGCGATCCGAATCATCTCCTGGTGGGCAACGATGGCGGCCTCTACGAAACCTACGACCACGGCCTCTCCTGGCGCCACTTCAACAATATCCCGGTGACCCAGTTCTATCGCGTGTCGGTGGACAACGGCCTGCCGTTTTACAACCTCTACGGCGGCACGCAGGACAACGGCTCGCAGGGAGTGCCGTCGCGGACGATCAATCGCGCGGGCATCCGCACCAGCGACTGGATGAGCACGGGCGGCGGCGATGGCTTCCAATCGCGCGCCGATTGGGCCGACCCGGACACGGTCTACACCTGTTCGCAGCAGATCAACTGCGTGCGCCTGGACCTGAAGACCGGCGAGAGCACCCCGATCCGGCCGCGCGTGGATGACCCCAAGCTGCGCTCGCGCTGGGATATCGCGTTTATCGTCAGCCCGCACGTGCACACGCGGCTGTACATCGCCGGCAACCGGCTGATGCGCTCGGACGATCGCGGGGCCACCTGGCGGCTCATCTCGGGCGACCTCACGCGCAACCTCGACCGCGACACCATTCCGGTGATGGGCCGCCTGTGGGGCGCGGACGCAGTCTGGAAGAATGCCTTCACCGACCAGTTCGGCACGGCCACGGCGCTGGCGGAATCGCCGCTGCGGGAAGGGCTGCTTTTTGTGGGAACGGATGACGGCCTGATCCAGATTTCGGAAGACGGCGGCGCCACCTGGCGCAAGTGCGAGAGCTTTCCCGGAGTCCCGGACATGACCTATGTGACCCACGTGATTCCCTCGCCGGTGGACGCCAACACCGTGTTCGCCACCCTGAACGATTTTCACCGCGGGAATTTCAAACCCTATGTGCTGAAGAGCGTGGACCTGGGGCGCACCTGGACCTCGATCGGCGGCGACCTGCGCGCGGACGACCCTGTGTGGTCACTGGCGCAGGACCAGGTGGATCCCAACCTGCTGTTCGTGGGCACGGAATTCGGCCTGTCGTTTACCGTCGATGGCGGGCGGCACTGGACGCCGCTCCAATCGGGGCTGCCCACCATTGCCATTCGCGACCTGGAAATCCAGCGGCGCGAAAGCGACTTGGCGGCGGCCTCCTTCGGGCGCGGCTTTTTCGTGCTGGACGATTTCGCGGCGCTGCGGCAGATCACGCCTGAGACGCTGGCGGGCGAGGGCACGCTGTTCGCCGTGGGCCGCAAGGCGCGGGTGTACAACGAAATCGGCTACTACCGCGCGCAGGGCGATAACCTGGCGTCGCCCAACCCACCTATGGGCGCGCTGCTGACTTACTATCTGCGCGATGGCCTGGCGGGCGCATCGGAAGGACCCAACGGTCCCAAAATGGTTCTGACGGTGCGCGATGCGGACGGCCGAATGGTGCGCCAGCTTGACGCCTCTAACCTGCCTGGCCTGCACCGCACGCCCTGGGACCTGCGCGAGACGGGGCCCGCTCCACAGGGAGGGCGCGCCGGTTTCGGCGGCCGCGGACGCGGCGGGCAGAATGCGCCTGGAGAAGGACCGGGCGAAACTGGCGCGGCCGGCGGCCGCGGTGGGCGCGGCGCGCGCAACGGTCCGCTGGTGAAGCCCGGCACTTACAAGGTGACGCTGGGCAAGCTGGTGGATGGTATCGTGACGCCCGTCGGCCAGCCGCAAACGGTGGAAGTGGTGCCGCTGGAGCCATCCAACCGGTAACCTGAAACTAAGGAGGGAATGATGGAACCGCGAATCGATGTGACCAAAATCGCCCCTGGCGCCTACCAGGCGATGGCCGGCCTTGAGAGCTATGTGCGCAAGTCGCACCTGGAACGGCCGCTGCTGGAACTGGTGCGCCTGCGCGCTTCGCAAATCAACGGCTGCGCCTTCTGCCTGGACATGCACACCAAGGATGCGCGCGCCGCAGGCGAAACCGAGCAGCGCCTGTACTGCCTGCAAGCCTGGCGCGAAGCTCCTTTTTATACCGATCGCGAGCGGGCCGCGCTGGCCTGGACCGAAGCCCTCACCCGCATCGGCGAGACGCACGCCCCCGACGACGTTTACGAGCAGGCGCGCCAGCACTTCAGCGAAGAGGAACTGGTGAACCTGAGCCTGGCCATCGTCGCCATCAACGGCTGGAACCGCCTGGCCATCGGCTTCCGCGCGGTCCCCGGGACGTACCAGGTGGGGTCGAACGCCGCCCGCTGATTACCCGGGCGGCGCCGAAGCGGGAGGCGGTGCGGCGCGCCCAGGCGTAAGTTTTCTTGCGCTCTTTACCACTTGCCGTTGTGCGCACCGCCGTCTACGTGCAGCACCTCCCCGGTCACATTACGAGCGTCGGTCAGATAGAGGATCGCCTTAACGATGTCGTCAACATCCGCGATCGTTCCCATTGGCGACAGGCTTTCCATATACTCCTTCGGGTCCTTGCTGTGCATCGGCGTTTCGACGACGCCCGGGGCGACCGCGTTGAAGCGGATGCCTTGTTTCGCGTACTCCATCGCAAGGCTGCGCGTGATCGCCTCCAGGCCTCCTTTCGTGATCATCGGAACGGAAGCATTTACTCCGGCGATCGGGTGCTCCACCATGGCCGAGGTAATGCAGGTGACGCTCCCACCGGTCTTTTGCGCCAGCATCTGCTTTACAGCCAGTTGGGTGATGTAGATGTAGCCCTGCAGATTTGTCGCCGAGAGCAGCTCAAAATCGTGCGTAGTGTAGTCTATAAACGGCTTCGTGAAGAAAACACCGGCGTTATTCACGACGCCATCGATCGAGCCGAAATTCCCGATCGCCTTCGCGGCAATTTCCGCTGCAGTGGAAGCCTCGCCGATGTTGCCTTCGACGAACGCCAGCCTTTCCGTGGGCGCCAATGCGGAGTTTGTGAAATGGAGCGAATTGGCGACAACGTTGTAACCGCGCTTGAGGAACGCTTCCGTAACGCCGGCGCCGATCCCTTGGGACGCGCCCGTCACGATCATGGTCTTGGATTTCGTTTCCATTCGCCTCGGCATCCTCCTTTTCCTTCCGGCCGCGCCTGTTGGCCGCGACTCTCCTTACTTGAACTGAGCAAACCAGTGACCCATCGCCAGCATAGCGAAAGTGAAATCGGGGAAGGCCCCCGAAATGGTCGGAAATGTGCGCGGCGTCACCAGGGGCGTCTGGCGCCCTTCACGGCTCCCGCGGCGCGCCCGGTCAGCACTTTGGAACTGCCATGTCATATCCTGGAGGATCTATGCGCAAGTCCATCCTCATTTCGGCCCTCGGCGCCGTTCTGGCCCTCGGCGGCCTGGCGCTGGTGGCGCGGGACACCCCTATCTTTTCGGCTCTGAAAACCACCGTGGCACTCGGCAGGCAGCCCGAAGGCTACTACCTGGTGCCCACCAACCAACTGCTGCGCCCGTGGGGCGAACTGACCGTCATCCCCGGCCGGCCCGTAGACATGGTGTTCGATAGTGCCAAGCGCATCCTGGCCGTGCTCAACACACGCAGCGTGCTGCTGCTGGACGGCGCAACAGGCGCCAAATTGGCCGAAATTCCCGCCCACAGCACTTCCTACATCGGAGTCGCCTTCCGGCCGGGCGACCGTGAGTTGTGGGCCAGCGAAACGGCACGCGCCGCCGGCCGCGATTCCATCCTCATCACCCGAATCACCGATCTCGGCATGCCGGGCGAATCCACGCGCATCCAATTCCCCGGCCACCCGGTGCCCACCGGCATCGCTTTCTCGCCCGACGGCAAGACCGCCTACGTCGCCCTCAGCCGCGAAAATGCCCTGGCGGTGATCGACGCCACCACCCGCGAGGTACGCCGCAAAGTGGAGGTGGGAATGGCGCCCTTCGGCGTGGCCGCGAGCGCCGGCAAAATTTACGTCAGCAACCGCGCCGGCCGCCGGCCGCTGCCTGCCGATACCGTGGCGCCTTCCAGCGGGTCGGAAGTCGTCACCGATCCGCTCACCGGCTCCTCCACCACCGGCACCGTCAGCGTGGTGGATGCCGCGACCCTGGCGGTGACGGAGCTGCCGGTCGGCCTGGCGCCGGCGAACCTGGCGCTGAGTCCGGACCAGAAAATCCTGGCGGTGGCTAACGGTCACTCGGATTCGGTTTCCCTGATCGACACCGCCACGGCCGCTCGCGAGGATGTGAAGATCCCCACCTATCCCGAAAACACGCTGGGCAGCCAACCCATCGCCCTGGCGTTCACCCCCGACGGCAAAACGCTCTACGTGGCCTGCGGCGGCAACAACGCCATTGCGGTTGTGAAACCGCACGGGCGCACGTGGAAAGTGGAAGGCGCGGCCCCCACCGCGTGGTTCCCCACGGCGCTGGCGGTAGATTCCGAAGGCGGCCTGCGGGTCCTCGACCTCAAGGGCATCGGCAACACCGCCGACAAGAAGGGCACCTTCAATTCGCGGCAGTACCAGGGATCGCTGGAACGCATTCCGTCGCCCACCGGTATACAGGTGGCGGCCGGCACCCGCGAAGTGAAAGCCGCCAACAGCCCGGTCTACGAGCCCGCCGGCGGCATCGCCAATCTGCCTTCGCTGGGCATCCAACACGTCTTCCTGATCGTCAAAGAGAACCGCGCCTACGACCAGGTGTTCGGCGACCTGCCCAAGGGCAACAACGACCCCAAGCTCTGCATGTACGGCCGCGACATCACCCCCAACCATCACGCGCTGGCCGAACGCTACGTCACCCTCGACAACTTCTACACCGGAGGCGCCATCAGCTTCGACGGCCACCAGTGGCTCATGCAGAACTTCGTCAGCGATTACGTGGAACGCGCCTTCGCCGGCTCGCCGCGCGGCTACGCCTGGAACATGGCCGACGCGCTGGTGGTGGCCCCCACCGGCTTCTTCTGGCAGAATGCGCCCAAGCCGCTCGACGTGCGCATCTACGGCGAATTTCAGGTGGCCGCGCGATGGAATTCCAAGACCAACTCCGTGGACGACATGGATGAGCGCCAGACGCTCTCCTGGAGCCAGTATTGGCAACTCTACAAGGAAGGCAAGTGGCAGGACGCCGTGGGCGCGCGTTCCGGCGTTCCGGCGCTGGCCCGCTATTGCAGCCAGCGCTATCCCTTCAGCTCGCTGAGCATCCCCGACCAGATCCGCGCCGAGGAGTTCCTGCGCGAATTGGGCGAGCATGAAAAGACCGGCCAACTGCCCAACCTGAGCATCCTCACCTTGAACCAGGACCACACCAACGGCACCCGTCCCGGCGTGCCCACGCCGCGCGCGATGGTGGCCGACAACGACCTGGCCCTGGGCCGCATCGTGGAGGGCATTTCCAAGAGCCAGTTCTGGCCCCACAGCCTGATCCTGGTGGTGGAGGACGACGCGCAGGATGGCGTGGACCACGTGGACGGCCATCGCACCGTGGCGCTGGCCATCGGCCCGAACATCCGCCGCGCGGTGGTGGATTCCAACAACTACAACCACGAGAGCCTGATCCGCACCATCCAGGAGATCTTCCAGATCCCCGCGCGCACGCGCTTCCTGAAAGCCGCCCGCCCCATGACCAGCATCTTCACGGCGGATGCGGACTTGCAGCCGTACGCGCACCTGACCCCCAAGGTGGCTCTGGATGAAATGAACCCGCCGCTGCACGCACTGAGCGGCCGGCGCCTATGGGCCGCGCAGCAATCCGCCGCCATGAACTGGAGCGACTTGGACGATGCCCCGGAGGACACCTTAAACCGCATCCTATGGTGGGACGCCAAGGGGTACGACGTGCCATATCCGGTGCGCAAGTAGCGTGGAAAGTGGACCTGCGAGGTTCTCCGATCGCCCTTCGGAGACCATGCGGGACGCCATCGCGCAGGGTTGGTAGGCCCGCGCCGCGACGGCCAGGCGGATGCCGCAGCCGGCTGCAACCGCGGAGTTATAATCGCGGTGGATGAAACTGGTCTTCCTTCTTCTCGCGTCCTCGCTGGCCTGGGGCGCCGAGAAGGTTGAAATCCTGCGCGACGAATACGGCGTGCCGCACATTTTTGCAGCCACTCCCGCCGGGGCGGCCTTCGGCTCCGGCTACGCCCAGGCCCAGGACCGCCTGGAAGAGCTGCTGCGCAACTACCGCCGCGCCGAAGGCACCATGGCCGAAGCCTTCGGACCCTCGTGGGTCGAGTACGATTACCGCCAGCGGCTGTGGCGCCATCGCGAAGTCGCCGAAGAGCACTACAAGGACCTGGCCCCCAACCTCCGCGCGATCTGCGAAGCCTATCAGGCGGGCGTGAAGAAGTTCATGCAGGAACATCCCGAGCAGGTTCCCGCCTGGGCGCCCAAACTGGAGCCGTGGCAAATCATCGCCCTGGGGCGCTTCATCATCTGGCGCTGGCCCGAGGGTGAGATTGCCGCGGACTTGCAGCGCGGCGGCATCCCGCCCGATACGCCGCGGCCCTATCTCGGCTCCAACGAGTGGCTGCTGGCCCCCTCGCGCACCGCCATGGGCGCGCCCATCGCGGTGGTGGACCCGCATGTGGATTGGTACGGCGAAATGCGCTTCTACGAGATGCGCGTGTATGCCGGGGACCTGGCGTTTTCGGGCGCCGCCATCCTCGGCCAGCCCTTCCCTTCCCTCGGCCACAGCCGCTACCTTTCAATTGCCATGACCACCGGCGGACCGGACACCTCCGATGTCTACGAAGAAGAGGTGCGCGACGGCAAGTACCAGTTCCGCGACCAGTGGCGGCCGCTCACGGTGCGCACCGAGCGGATCGGCGTCAAAGAAGGCAACCAGGTGCGCTGGCAGAATTACCGCATCGAATCCACGCAGCATGGCCCTATCGTGGCCCACAAGAACGGCAAGGCCTACGCGGCGGACATCCCGTACGCGGATCAATACCGCCTGCTCGAGACCACCTGGCAGATTGCCATGGCGCACAACCTGACCCAGGCCAAGGCGGCCCTGGCCAATTTGCAATTCATGGCGCAAAACATCATGATCGGCACCGTGGATGGCGACATCTATTACGTGCGCAACGGCCGAGTGCCGATCCGTCCGGCGGGCTGCGATCCGTCGCGGCCTATGTCCGGCGCGGCCGGCAACTGCGAGTGGCAAGGCATCCATCCCTTCTCCGACCTGCTGCAGATCACTAATCCGCCGCAGGGATACATGCAGAACTGCAATGTTTCGCCGGTCAACATGATGAAAGGGTCGCCGTTCGCCCCCGACCGCTGGACCGGTCCGCGCTATCTCTATAACGAGAACGCCGCCCCGCCGCACCAGCGCGCCGCCATGGTGCTGGACCTTCTGGACGCGGCACACCACGTCACCGCACAGGATGCCATGGCCATCGCCGTTTCGCCGCAGGTGTGGCACGCCGCCCTCTGGCAGGAGCGCATCCGCCAGGCCGCGCCCGATCACCCCCTGGCCAAACTGCTGGCCGCGTGGAACGGACGCGCGGATGCCGATTCGCGCGCCGCGCTGGCCTATTACCTGTTCAAGACCGCGCTGGGGCAACTGGGCCGCGCGGCCGATCCGCCCATTTCGCTCACCGACGACGATGTGCGCAGCGCGCTCGATAAAGCCGCCGCCCGCCTGGCCGGCGATTTCTCGCCCGAGGCGGTTTTCGGCACGCTGTTTCGCGTGGGACGCCAGGGCGCCGGCCGCACGTTCCCAGTAGGCGGCGGGTCGTTGCTGGAAGCCGCCATGGCCACTCCGCGCGCCATCAACTTCGGCAAGGAGGGCAAGGAGATGGTCGGGCACAGCGGCCAATCGTGCACGCAGGTGGTGGTGCTCACCAAACCGCCGCAATCCTGGATGGTGATCCCGCTGGGCGAAAGCGATCACCCCGAAAGCGGCCACTTCGACGACCAGGCCGAAAAGCTCTTCAGCCGCAGCCGCCTGAAGCCCACTTACTTCCTCAACCGCAAGGAACTGGAGAAGCACGTCACGGCGCGGACGGAACTCTCCTACTGAACGCCGCTATGGCTTCGCCGCTACGGCCGGCAGGTTATTCAACAGCGCCTGCGCATTCATCAGCACTTCCTGCATGGGACCGCTGTCCTTGTGTACCGCGGCCAGCCGCGCCATGACTTCCACGGGCGCGCGGCAATCCACTTTGCCCATCTCGCAGGTATTTCCCCAGGCGTTCGACCAAGCCACGAAGCGGTTCCGGATATCGTCGCCCAGCGCGGCGTAACCAGTCTGTTGCGGCGCCATCGCATTGAACTTGCCGATCTGCTCTTCCATCTCCGCGGCCGTATCGCGCATGGCCTGCACCACTTGCGGATCCGTGGTCTTCAGCAGGTTGACCACATAGAGCGCCGGGCCGTAGCGGCCGGATTCGGGCGAGCGCAGGAACCGGGCAAGGTCGGCGGGCCGCGCCTCTACGGCTCGGGCGATGGCGTGGTCGCGGCCGGTATTCCTGCCGTTGGTCAGAAACCGGAGCCACTCGTCGAGCGGAGCATCCGGGCTCAGGGCGGCAAACTGCCGGTCGATATCGGCCGCGTCCTTCGGAGCCTCCCTGGGCTGCACCCGAAAACGATACGAAAGTTTCTCATCCCGCCTGCGCCTGGCCGCGGTGCCGGACTGCAGCCACTCGCTCCACTGCTCGTATCGCGCGTCCGGATGCGGCGGGAACGGTAACTCAAATCGGGTCGATTTGTGGTGGAAAATAACCGTCAGACGACGCTGCCCGCGCGCGGTGAAGAGGAACACCGACCCGGGAAGAATCCAGCAGCCATCCTTCTCTGTGGCTTGAGCCAGATCGAGCATCGCGGATTCGTGGGCGCGCGCCGGCTTGCCCGGCCCCGCAACCGATTCGAGCAGGAGGTACGGGTTTCCCTCGCTCTGCCTGGGTTGCGTCGCTCCCTGGGGCAAACGAATCTCCACCATCAGGTCCAACTGCCGGCCATTGATCGTAGGCGGAATATCCGCCAGCGACCACGCGATGCCGGCCCCCGCCGCCGCCAGACCCACCATCGCGCCCGATGAAATCGCCCAACCCTTGCAAAATCCGCCCAGCCCCGGCCCGCCGAAGAACCGCGAAAGAATCAGTCCGCCCACAAAGCCGGCCAGGCAGCTCAGAAGCACAATCCCGATGAGGAAGAAGCCCGATTCGCCTTCGCCCGCCGAAATGCGGTACCAGTTCACGCATCCGGCGGCCACCATCCCGCCGGCGACCGCGGACACTACCGAGGTCAGCACGCCAACGAAGAAGGAACTCAACCAGCTCATAGTCGGCCCGGGGGCTGAATTCTCAATTTTCCCACACACCTCCGCTCGGCCACGACCACCCGGACCGCCGTTTCCGTCCAATCTCCGAGCAGGCCACGATCAAAACAATTGCGGCAGGGAGCGCAGGCACAGTCTGCCCACACCGTCGCCCCACAACAGCTATCGGACTATGGGTCATGCACCCGGCGGAGCCGCCGGCCGAATTATGCGAAAGATGCCGAAGAACAGGACGAAGCCCACGCCGCAATACATTGCCGTAGACCATGCCTGTCGGGCCGTGCCGGATTGCGGGATCGGCAACTGGCTCGCGACGGCAATGTCGTTAGGATTGGATGGATTCACCCTGATTTCCATTGTCGAGCCAGGGCGGTGCACCTCCACCCACTTTTCGATGGCGGCGCGCGCTTCACCGGACGAATCGGACAGCGTGTGGAGGTTGAACACGTGCAGGCGTTGTGAGATCTCGTATCTCAGGCGGCAGTGAAGCGAGTATTGGTCGAAAAACGCTCCTGCGTCTCGAAACTGTCCATGGCTCGGTTCATGCACAGAGAGCGCGCATTTCTCGATCGTCGCTGCGGCGCCAATCCATCGCGCCTCTACCGTGTGCTCGTGGTAAGTGCGCCAAACGCCGGTCAATAGCCCCGGAATGGCGCCAAACAGCAGGAGGAAGAAGCCGATCACCAGGGCAATGCCGGTGGCTATTCCTCGTAGGCCTCCCAGTTTCGCGAGCACATGATGATTCTCGCAGATTCCGGTTGCTACGAGATCGATCAGCCGTTATCATTTGTGGCGGAGGACGGTGATGTACTGCAGTGCATGCGGATCGAAAGTGGAAACCGGAATCGCGAAATATTGTTCCGGCTGCGGCGCTGCCTTGCCGTTGAATAATCGGCCCGCGGCAAAACCCGGCTCGGCGCTGAGGGACATCGCGGACGCCCTGCGGAAGTCCGGCGCGTTGCACGACGCCGGGCTGCTGGGAACCAATCAGCCTCCCGTTCCGCTCACCAAGGCCCAGAAGCGCACCGCGATCATCGTGGTAACGATTATGATACTGTTAGCTGCCGGCATGTTCTTTGCTAATTCCAGGACTTAGAATGACGCATGCAGAGGGTTTCTTCGGGAACTCCAGGCGGCTCGCTGAGGATTCTCCGCGCATTCCATGGCATACATTGCAGCGCTGGTTTTTGGGGCAACCGGGTTCCTCGTCGCTCATCTCATTCTCGCCAACTCCGCCGGAAACGGGTGGCAGTCGCTGGCGATTTGGTCCGGCGCCGCGGCGTTCGGCTTGAGCTTTCTTTTTTGGCGCATATTCTGCAAGTCGGACCGACTGGTCTCAGGGCGGCGGGGAGCGCTCGTGGGCCTATTAACCGGAGTGCTCGCGCATCCCGTCGCGTGGTACCTGGCGATCGTGTGGAGTTATGCGTCCGGCGCGCGGTCGTCACTCGGCGAACGGATGCTCAATCCCCTGGAGGCCGTCGCAGCGTGCTTCGTCTTCGCCGCCGGGAGCATCATTTTGACCGGATGGCTCACGGTTCCAGCAGGCGGCGTCATCGGATGGATTCTGGGTAAACTGCTGCGCCCGCGGTAAGTGGAAGTCGTGCCCCGGCGTTCACCCACGCCACAACCATAAAAGTCAACAGGACAGCGCCGCCCAAAATCGCGGCGAAGGGGGTGACGGGAGCGCATGGCCGTCGAGCGCATGGCCCTCGCCCGCCAATCCATGCTCCGCGCCTCCCGCCTCGAAGCCAGCCTCTTCGCCAATCCCCCGGCGACCAAGCCCAAGCCGAGCGCCCGTTCGTGTCCGCCGCGCCCGCACAACCCGCACCAGCCCGCCAGCCGCAACCGCAGGCCACCGCTGCCCCACCCGCGCACCCC
>DATJRE010000294.1:0-8773 GCA_035505095.1 Bryobacteraceae bacterium
GGCGCAGCAGGGAAGAAAACTCATCGATGGAGACGAAGCAGCGCAGCGAATCGGGGATGTAGGTGTAGACGCGCGGGCGGCCATGCAGGACGAACCCCCAGAAGGTGCCCTGGGCGTAGAGATAGGCCAGATAGAGGCTGCGCAGGAGGTGGTTGGCGGGCAGGAAAAAATCCAGGCTGACGAGCAATCCGCCGGGGCGGGTGACGCGCTCGATTTCGGCCACCGCCAGGCGCAGGTCGGGGAAGTTGCGCAGGCCGTAGCCGATGAATACGCAGTCGAAGGACTGGCTGGCGAAGGGCAGGCGGCCGGCATCCGCGCACACGGCGCACTCCAGGCCGCGGCGGCGGGCCAGTTGCAGCATGCGCTCGGTGAGATCCACCGCCACGGTGTGGGCGCCAGGATAGCGGCGCGCCGCGAGCATAGAGAAATCGCCGGTGCCCGAAGCGAGGTCGAGCACTACGGGCCGCTTGGGCAGGCGGGCACGTTCCACCCCCAGGCGTTTCCAGTGCCGGTCCATGCCGTAGGAGAAGGCGCGGGTGATGAAATCGTAACGCGGGGCAACTGTGGAAAACATGGCGCGCATGAGACGAAGACTCTGGCGTTCCGGAGGAGGGGGCACGGGGGGATTGTAGCAAAAGCGCGGAAGCAGGCACCAAGGCGCCGGCCGCGGCTATTCGTATCGCAGCGCGATCACGGGGTCGACGCGCATCGCCCGGCGCGCCGGGAGGTAGGAGGCTGCCAGGGCGACCAGGGTCAACAGGCAACCTACGGCGGCGAAGGTGAGCGGATCATACGCGGTCACACCGAAGAGCATGCGGTTCATGAGGTGGGTGAGGGCGAGAGAAGCGGCCAGGCCCACGGCCACTCCGAGGAGGGCCATCTTCGCGCCGTGGCCCAGGATGAGCCGCAGCACGTCGTTGCGCTGCGCGCCGAGGGCCATGCGAATGCCGATTTCGTGAGTGCGCTGGCCGGCCAGATAGGAGATCACGCCGTAGATGCCGACGCACGAGAGAACCAGCGCGAGCGCGGCGAAGATGCCCAGCAGGACCATCGAGAACCGGCGCGCGGCCAGCGAATCGGCGATGATCTTGTCCATGGTCCGGGTTTGGTAGACCACGATTTCCGGATTGACTTTCGCGAGCGCTTGCCGGATGGCGCCCATCTCGGTTTCGGGCGAGCCCTGGGTCCGCACCACGAACCCCCCACCGCGCTCCGCGAGCGGCATGAACAGATCGGGGATCTGCGAAATCGACATGTAGAATTGCGCCAGCACGGGAGAGTGGGCATCTTCCGCCAGGCCCCATTGTTTGACGTGCCCCACCACTCCCACAATTTCGGCCACCTGGTCGAGAACTTCCAAGTGCAGGCGCTGGCCGATGGGGTTCTGCCCCGCGAAGTGCAGCCGGGCGAACTGCTCATCGATGACGACGGTGAAGGGAGCGTGCTGACTGTCGGCTGGCGAGAGGAAGCGGCCGCGCTCCAGGGTGATCCCCATGGCCTTCAAATAATCCGGCTCGACGACGTAAAACAGGGCCGTTTTCATCTCTGCACCGGTGGCGGGCCTGGGCTGGCCGTCGATCCAAAAAGGCACGTCGGAATCGCCGGCCATGGGCAGCGCGCCGGCGTTGAGCGAGGCCGCCTCCACGCCGGGAACGGCCGCCACCGTATCCTGAATCCGGCGCATGAAGGCGCGAATGGAATCGGGGGAGGATCCGGGAGCGACGGGACAGGAAAACTCAAAGGCGACCACGTGGTGTGGATGGAAGCCTGGATCGACGCTCCAGAGGTTGGCAAGGCTGCGGATCATCAGCCCGGCGCCCACGAGCAATACCAGCGCCATGGCTATTTCGGCGACTATGAAGACCCCTTGCAGCCGCTGGCGCGCGATGCTCGACCCGCGCGCGCCTTCCTTGAGGGTGGCCTGCAGGCTGGCGCGGGAAGAGCGCAGCGCCGGCGCCAGTCCGAAGAAGATTCCCGCCAGCAAAGAGGCCGCCAGGGTGAAGAGCAAAACGCGGGAATCGATGTGCACGGACTCCGCGCGGGGCAAGGCTTCCGGCATCACGCGGAGGGCCCCCTGGGTTCCCCAAGCGGCCAGCAGCAGTCCCAAACCGCCGCCGGTGCAGGAGAGTACCAGGCTCTCGGTAAGAAGCTGGCGCACCACACGCGCCTGGCCCGCACCCAAGGCCGCGCGGATGGCGAATTCGCGCGTGCGCCCGGTGGAGCGCGCCAACAGCAGATTGGCGATATTCACGCAGGCGATGAGGAGAACAAACGCCACCGCCGCCAGCAGCACCAGAAGGAACGGCTGGATATTGCCGACTACATCCTGCTTGAGCGGCAGCAGCGTGATGCCGGTGCCCTTGTCGGCAGCCGGGTAGGTTTCGGCCAGGCCCCGCGCCACGGCGTCCATGTCCGCCTGGGCCTGCTGGAGCGTCACTCCCGGTTTGAGCCGGCCCACCGCGTCCATGCCCATGCTGGTGCGGCGGTCGCGAAAGGTCGGATCGTTCCACTGGCCGATGGGCACATAGACGTCGCTGTTGTGAAAATTGCCGCTCCGGTAGCGGAACTCCGCGGGGATCACGCCGACCACGGTGTAACCCATCCCATCGAGGCGGAGGGTTTGGCCGACCGCAGCGGGGGAAGATCCGAATTTCCGCTTCCAGAATCCGCCGCTGACGATCGCCACGGGCTGTGCGCCGGGGTGGTCCTCGTCGGGGCGAAGCAGGCGGCCGGCCACGGGGTTCACGCCGAGCACCGCGAAGAAATTCGCCGAGACCATTTCGGCCGTCACGCGCTCGGGCTCGCCCCTACCGGTGAGGTTGTAGTTTTCCGCGCGAAAGGCCGCGATGGCGGAGAAGGACCGCTGGCTGCGCTCCCAGTCCAGGAAATTCGGATAGGAAATGGAGGAGTGCGAAAACTCCTTGGTCTGCGAATAGATGGCCACCAGCTGGTCCGGCTGCTGGTAGGGAAGGGGGTTGAGCAGCACGGCGTTGACGATCGAAAAGAGCGCCGTGTTGGCGCCAATGCCGAGCGCCAGGGTGAGAATGGCAATGGCCGCAAAACCCGGCGATTTGGCGACCATGCGGATGCCGTAGCGAATGTCTTGCAGTAAGGTATCCATCTTTTCTCCAGAGGCGCCGTCGCGGGCGGGCGGGCGATGCCTGCTGCGCCCGGGCCCGGCAGCCTCAACAAGCCTGATACGCCGCTGCCGCGGAAAGGTTCCGTCCAGTTCGCGGCCGGTCCGGGATTTTCGTGGTCCACGGCGGCCGGTTCAGCGGGGAGCCTCGATGCCGACGGCCAACGCTTGGGCATCATTGGGGCTCGCGCTTCCTTGGTTCTGTTGGCTCCTTGCCAGCCATAGCGGAGAGACGTTGGCAAACTCGGATCGAATGGCCGTCAGTGCGTTACGGGAGGTCCCGGCGTTCCATCGGACCAAGTGCCGGCCAAAACCATGAAGATGGTCACCCGTTCTTCCGGATCTTCCCCCGCTATCACCGGCGAGCCAGGCAGATTGGCGCCCCAGCTTTTCACGGCATTACCCGAAACGAAAAACATGACATGGGGATGCCAGCTCCTGTCGTCGTCGCTGAGGTACTGCTGCTTCGCCATCATGTAGCACATCGCTCCCGGAGCAAGAGCGGGTAGTTCTCTCTTTTCCAAAGCGGACGTCGTAGCCGCAAGGACCTGTGCTTTGGATTTTCCCGCCAGCACAAGTTTGGTTTTCTTCAGAAAGATGGGCAGAAACGTCCTGGAGGCCGCTGGATTGAAGCAAATCGGGCCGCGAATCTTTGGATTCCAGAATTCCGGGTCATTGGTCGGCTTCGCCCAGGATCGCTCGACGATGCAGACGAACCCATTCGAGCCCTTCACGACAGTGGCGTAGCCATCCCGCCGCAGCACCATCACCTCGGCTGCATCCGAAATCGATGCCGGAGCGGAACTCCGGGCCAGCGCGATCTCAGCCTTCTCGTCCGGAATCAAATACCGGTCGAGAGGAGCAATGACCGGATAGGCAGCCTTCGCAGCTTGCGCCGATGCATAGGCCGGCCAGAGGAAAAGAATCGGGATAACGAATGCTAACGCTGTGATTCCGATATTGTTCTTCTGCATTTGACTCTCCGAAGAGCATTTTGTCAGGTTTTCAGCCGCTAACCGTCAGGCGGCGCAAATGCACCACTAGACGATGGTATCCGATTCGTCCTGACAACGCGCTTGCGGCCGGCGACCGGCTCCTTCCCCACGAGTGCAAAGTCACAACCCGACCGAAGTGCGAGACGCGGCCAAGGCCTCGGAAACGGCGTGCCGGGAAGCGCCAGATTCCGGTTACGCCGTGATACAGGAGTTGACCGCGGGGGAGTTCTCAGGCGCAATCCTGCACCGTTTTCACGAACGAACTGAGAGGGGAGCCGTTGAATCATGGAATCGCCTGTCGACGCGACCCGGAACTCACATTAGACCTCGCGATTGTGTGTTACGCTCCTTGCTTTAAGGGTTTGGCTACTCTAGAAGGAGTGAGTATGAAGCTCGCGGGGATGGCGCTGTGTTCGGTGCTGTTTTCGGTTGGCCTGGCACAGACCGCTTATGTGAACCCGTTCGTTGGCACGTCGCTGAGCCCCTTACGGGAACCAGGCAACACGAGTCCCGGCGCGACGCGGCCGTTTGGAATGCTGTTCTGGGGACCGGATCAGGTGAAGGGCCGGTATTATCGATACGAAAATACCTCGACCAGAGGATTCAGTCTCACACACTTGAATGGCACCGGCTGTCCGGCGTTTGGCGATGTACCGATCCTGCCGATGCTGGGGACGCCCGTGGCTCAGAAGGATCCCTACGAGGCGGCCTACGATCCGAAGGACCAGTCGGCAGAGCCCGGATATTTCAGAGTGAAACTCAGCTCGGGCATTGAGGTCCAACTCGCCGCCGATGTACATTCGGGAATCGCCGAGTTGCATTACCCCGCCGGTGGAGGCGCGCATACCGTAATGCTGGATCTCGGCCGCAACAATACAGGGGTCACCGATACCGAGGCCCATTTTCAGGGCCGGATGGTGACGGGATCGATTGCCAGCGGGAAGTTCTGCAACAAGCGGAATGATTATCGCCTGTACTTCGCTATGGAGTTCGATGCAACTCCGGCGAAGATGGAGACCCTCGACAAGGGAGCTTATATCAGCTTCGCAGAGACCGTCACGACGCTTCACATGAAAGTGGGTCTCTCGTATGTGTCCGCCGCCAATGCCGCGCTGAACCTGAAGCAGGAGATCTCCGATTGGAGCCTCGAAAGAGAGCGCGCGGACGCTCGTGCGGCTTGGGATAAAGTGCTGGGCCTGGTCGAAGTGAACGGTGGGACGGAGGCGCAGCGGCGAACATTTTACTCGGACCTGTATCACGCGTTGATGCATCCTTCGACTTTCAGCGACGTAAACGGCGAATATTTGGGATTCGACGACAAGGTTCACAAAGCGAATGGCCGGAGGCAGTTCGCGAACTTTTCGGGCTGGGACATTTACCGCTGCCAGGTGCAATTGATCGCGATCCTGATGCCGCAGGTGGCCAGCGAGATCGCGCAATCGCTGGTCGCCGACGCGGAACAGGGCGGAGCATTGCCCCGGTGGTCGGTGGCAAACAACGAAGCCGGGAGCATGGTCGGCGATCCTTCGGATCTGATCGTGGCCAGCATTTATGCTTTCGGCGGGCGCGACTTCGACACGGCCGGCGCGCTGAAAGCGATGCTGCACGGCGCGAACGATCCCGAGGCGAAGATGCGCTGGTCGCCGGCGCGGCCCCATGTGGACGAGTATTTGCGCCAAGGCTACGTTCAGGAGGAAGAAGGGAAGCGCCTGGGGGCAGCGTCGATCACTCTCGAATATACCAGCGCGGATTTCGCCATCTCGCAGTTCGCCAAAGCGCTGGGCGATACGGCGAACGCACAGAAGTTTCTGGCCAGGTCGGCGAACTGGCGCAAGATTTTCGATCCAGAGACGAAGTACATCCGGTCCCGCGAAGCGAATGGAAACTTCCTGCCGGATTTCGATCCTGGCACAGGCGCTGGATTCGTGGAAGGGAATTCGGCTCAATATACGTGGATGGTTCCTTACGACCTCGGCGGCGTCGTCGGGGCGATCGGCGTGGACGAAGCCAACGCGCGTCTCGACCGATACTTTAGCCAATACGGCAGCTATTTTGGCGGGCCGTATTTCCGGATCGCCAATGAACCGAGTATGGAGTGCCCCTGGATTTACAACTGGACGGGCCGTCCGTGGCGCGCCCAGGAAGTGGTTCGCAAAACTCTGACGGATCTGTTCACGGATAAAACCAGCGGCCTTCCAGGCAACGACGACTTAGGGGCGACATCCGCGTGGGCGGTTTTTGCGCAGCTGGGAATTTACCCCGAGATCCCGGCGGTCGGCGGTTTTACGCTGAACAGTCCAATCTTCCCGGATGTCAGGTTGAAGCACGGCTCGCAGGAGATCAGGATTCGCGCCACAGGGGCTCCGGGCAAGATCTACATCCGAAATGTCGCGCTCGATGGAAAGGCCGTCAGCAATTGGATTCCGTGGGAAGAGTTTTCCAATGCGAAACGGTTGGAGTTTACCTTGAGCGCGGCGCCGGATAAAGACGCGGGACAAATACCGCCGTCGTTTGGGCGTGCCGGGAATCAGTAACGCCTTGGCGCTTTCGGACCGGAGTCGTCCAACTCAGCGGCCCATCGTCGAGACGCCGCAAAACCAGGTCTCGGGCCGTCCCCTTATGTTGTCCCGTTTGGGCCGCATGAAAATGCATCCCACGCCGGGCTGAGGGGCCGTTTCGAGTTGGGTCCATCATGAAACACGACAATTCGCTCGATTCGTGTTTGGGGACGGCCGCCGTTGCCTTGATATTCGCCGTTTGGACGACGTTCCATGGCTGCGATTTTCTGTTAAGCTCTGGTCAGGTGCCGAGGTCACATATTCAATGGGACGAAGGGGCAACGCACTGGCCAGCAGGTTGAAATGAAGCTGAAGCTGATTACCGAAGCTGACAATGAACTCTCCAGAGCTGCGAACTCCCTCGATGATGCCGTGCGACAGGGTAAGCCAGCCGGGATCTCCCATGCAGCTAGAGCTGCAGAGAAGGCAGCGGACACTGTGGAAACCCGCCGAACGGAGTTGATGCACTTTCTAGTTGAACTCCATAAGGCCGACAATACGTATAGGATATCGAGAGAAACCTGGGGGCTGGTTGTCCGTTCGGCGGTCCGTTCGATCGATCAGGTAAGAGAAGTACGCAAGAAGATTGTCGCCGCAACGAGCTGAGAGCCCCATGGAAATGGGGTGCCCGAAACTGCCCGGCCCGGGCTGGGAGGTGCGGGCGGCTAAGCGGGCGGCAGCGGCCACCCTCAGGCGATGATGACTACGTTTGGCTTGGCCGCGATGCGTAGGCCGCCGGGCACCGCCCTGAGTCCGAAGATCTCGTCCACGGTCATCGGCGGTTTGTCGAAGTGACCGCGTTTTTCCCAGGGATTGGGAAAGAAGATCTTAATCGCACGGAATCGAATGAAAGGATACGCCCGGCTGTTGGTCATGAGGTTGTATTTCCGGACCTTCAGGAATGGGCTTCCCAGCCCGTCGGCATCGATGACCAACTCCACATCTGCAAAATCTCTCAGCGCCTTCTTATCCTGAATCATGAACGGCACGCCGTCGTGGACGGTGGCGTCGCCGAACTGGTGCACGATCAGGATCTTTTTCGTTTTCAGGTTCTGGCTTTCGACATAGCTATCGAGGATCTGCTGTACCTTATTGATCTGCGACGCCGTTACAGTTCCGATGGGAATGCCAGGGACCAGTTGCGCGGGACGGGTGTGAAACTCAGGGTCGATCGCCACGTGAACGTTTTCGTACTTCAAGTAACCATCGGCGATCATGCGATTGACCTGCTTCATTGGATCCGAGCGGCCGAGTTGTGTATCCAGGATCACGACCCAACCGCGCTCGGCTGCGGGCTTAATGTACTTCCCCACAATATCCCCGGACAGATAATCCAGGCAGTCGCCTTTGCCCGTGCAGGGCACGGCGAGCGCATAAATGAGGTGGATCCCAGTCACTACTCCTTTGCCTTCGGTTACGGCCGAAATCCTTTTCACCCAGCTCCGCGTGTCGCTGGCCATGGCATCGATATCCTTGTAGGTCCCCAAACGGCCCAGGATCGGGGCGATATTGAAGCCACGCCCGTATACAGCAAAAAGCGTATTGGTCTCAAGCAGGCCGGTACGGGAGCCAGTCCGGCCAGCTTCCCTCGAAACCTGGCATGGGGCGGCGAAGGCGAACAGAACGGCGAAAGCTGCGATGGCCTTCACGAAATGGAGAGAGCAATTCAGATGCCTGAAGAGAGAGGGATCGCCGGCTTGTTCGGGCAGTTTGTGCCGCACTGTCCGACGACGATCGAGGGAGGCGACCGTCGCGGAGCCGGCCTGCGGCCTTCATCGGTCGCGGAACGCGCGAGGGCGGCGCCGCGCTCCCCCTTCGAATTCTGCGGCGCGGCTCGCCGAACAGGGCGGCGCCGGGGTTCGCTGGCCAGATGGCAGTGCTCGGGGGCCCGCGGAAAACGAGGGCGCGTGGCGCACGCAGGCGACGCTTCTACGATACGGGCCCAGCATATTCTCATCGAAGAATGAGCCTGAACGCAGGCGGGAGTAGGTTGGGAGCTGATTGTCCTTTCTGAGATTTCCAAGGCCCCTGGGCCGACCAACGGGAGGCACTCATGGGCCGCAAACTTATGCTGGTTTTTCCTT
>DATJRE010000295.1:0-15277 GCA_035505095.1 Bryobacteraceae bacterium
CCCGGGCCCGCAGGCCAGCCCGCGCCCGGCCGGCAAAGAGTCCAAATCCCGCGATCTCGGCGAGGACCCCCGCCGTCCACGGGAAGCCCAACGCCAGCAAAGCAGCCCGCGACTGGATGGTAAGGAGTCCAAGAGCCATGATCTGGGCGAAGATCCCCGCCGCCAGGAAGCCCCGCGCCCGCCGGACCAGGCCCCAGAGAAATCGGCCGGCCGCCCGAGTGGCTCCGACGGCAGGCCCGCAAACGGCGGGGGCGGCACCGGCGCCGGCCGGCAGCAAGGGCGGCCCGAGGAACCCAAGGACCAGCGTCCCGAGCAGCAGCGGCAGGCTTCCAACGACGCGGCTCGCCGCAACACCGAGGGACTTACCGCCGAGGACCGGCGCGCGGCAGCCGAGAGCATGAAAGAGAAGAGCGGCCGGGGCGAACCGCAAAAGAGCGAACAGCGCGGCAAAGACCAGCGCCCCTCCCAGCCCCCGCCGGCCAAACCCTCGCCCTCGCAGCGGACCTGAGGGCCGGCGCGCCTCCGCACTCCGCTTAAGAAATCCGTTAGCGCGCCGGGTATCCAGAAAGAGAACGGTGATTGCCCGGCCGCGCGGGCTTATACTCGACATACGTCGAATCATGCTTGCTGACGCTCCAGCGCGGAAGTCCAACCAATGGTTGGGCATCCGGGCGATGTTGCCGCCCGTCGCGGTGGCCGTGCTGCTGATCCTGGCGGTCACGCGATGGTTCCAGTGGCATCCATCCTTTCTGGAGCCAAGCCACAACGCGGTCTATGCCATCCGGGATGACGCCTGGCAGGCGTTGCCGGCGCTGCCGGGCGATCCCGAGAAGCTCCAGGTTTCGGCGGGCGGAACAGTCTGGGCGCTGGTGTGGCATTACGGCGTAGGCAGCGAACTGGCGCGGCTGGATGGCCCGGCCTGGCACATCTACCGCGCGGCCGATTTCGGCGCGCACGGCGGCATCTACGCCTCCGGCTTCGTCCTGGACGGGGAGGAAGTTTGGGCGCCCACCGACGAGGGCGTGCTGCATTGGGATGGGCGCCAGTGGAAGATTGACCATCCGGCCGGCGCCGCCCACCCGGAAGCCGCGATTGCCGCCGCCCAGGGGCAGGTTTGGGTGCTGGATGACAAGGGCGGCTTGGCGCATTTCGATGGCCGCCAGTGGAAAGAGCATAAAGTTGCATTGCCGGGACCGCAGCCCACCGACGACCTGGCGGATTCCCCGGAGCTGGCCTCCACCGGCGATGGGTCGCTGTGGCTGGTGTGGAACGGCCTGTGGCGATGGGACGGCGCGCACTGGGCGCCGGTGAAGCCGGGGGGCGATGACCTCAAAACGGTAGATCTGGTGGGTGTGACGGGGAAGAGCCTGTGGCTGTGGAACGGCGACGATCTGGAGTCGGTAGCGCCCGGTGGGGCGATTCAGAAGTTTGCGCCCGGGGCGATGGGCTTTTGGCCGGGGGAAGGAATCGATGACGTGGCGGAGAGCGGCGGCCGCATCGATGTCGCCACCACCCGCGGCATTCTGGAGTTCGACGGCTCCGTGTGGCGCCGGTTGTCCCCGCCGCGGAATGGCGTGCAGGCAGTGGCCGCCATTCGGCCCGGCGCGCACGGCGAACTGTTCGCCATCGGCAACCTTCCGCATCCCGTGGCGAAGCGGCTGCAACGGCTCATCCGGATGGTGCCGTTGCTGTTGCTGCTCGGCCTGCTGGCGGTGGTGGTATGGATGGTCAGAATCTACAAGCGCCAGCGCTTGGACGACCATCAGCGCCTGCAGGAAGCGGTAGCGCACGCCACGGGCGCGGTTCCCGAGGAATTCGCCCGCGATGAGCGGCTGCTGGTAAAGCAATCGTCGTGGTGGTCGGCCAGCATGACGGTGGGGGTGATCGCAGGCGCGCTCGCCGGCTTCCAGATCGCCCGAATCTTCTGGCCGCGCGTGCCCGCCTGGACGTTCCTGGTGCTGGCCCTGGCGCTGCACGCCCTGGCGACGGTAGTGCAGACCCTGGTGCGGCGGACGCCCAAACCATGGGACCCCGTCGAGCCGGGTGGCGCGCGTTTCGACTGGGGACCCACGCGCCGGGCCCTCCCGGCCTCGCTGGCGGTGTTCCTGCTGATGAACGCGGGCGCGTTTCCGAGGTGGTTAGGCGACCCGGTGGTGTGGCTGCTCAATGGCTTTGCGGCGATCATGTGGTACAAGGTGCTGGAGCAGAAGTTTCTGACCTGGTCGCTCCGCCGCGGCGACTACCATGGGGCGCTGAAAATCGTCCGGCTGTTCCGCTTTTACAATCCGGAGAGCGGGGCGGCGCTGTGGCGGCGCGGCCACATTCTGCTGCTCGCGGGCCGTTTCAGGCAGGCGGACGAGACCCTCCGGCAGGCCATTGCCCGGCTGCGTCTGCGCGGACAGCAGGCCCACGCGCTGGAGTTCCTGGGGGATGCTCTGGCGGAGCAGGACCGTCCCGAGGAGGCCCTGCGGAGTTACGAAGCGGCATTGCGCGCGGCGCCGGGGTTCCGCAGGCCCTACCGCGGGATGGCCGAACTGGTGCTACGCCGGGGCCGCGAACCGGCGCGGGCGCTGGAGTACATCGAAAACATCGTAGGACCGAAGGGGCCTTCCTGGAATCGCTGGACCATTAATGGCCAGCCCGCCGACGACTATTGGGCCCTCAAAGCCTGGGCGCTGGCGGAACTGGGACGCGGCGGCGAGGTGGACGCGGCGGTTGCGGAGGCAATCCGGAAGACCAACGCCCAGTCACGGCCGGACGTGGCCGCCACCTACCGCCGGCTGGGCTTGGCCATGCAGGCGCTGGATCGCCAGGCGGAGGCGGAGCAGTATCTCGAAAAAGCCGTCACCGCCGATCCCCACGGACGGTGGTCGGGGCTGGCCAAAGCGGCTTTGGGCCGGCGCAGTGTGTGGAGCGCCTGAGCCGGCCCAAACCCCAATGGTATACTGCGATATGCGGTTCGAAGACGCGCGCTCCGGCGCCGGCCGGTCGATCCCGCCGGCTCGCTAACCGCACCCCGGCCCGTTAGTGCACTCCATGAAAACCAGCAATCCCAACATCCGCAATATCGCCATCATCGCCCACGTGGACCACGGCAAAACCACCCTGGTGGACGCCATGCTCAACCAGAGCGGCATCTTCCGCGAAAACGAAGAGCACGTGGAACGCGTCATGGACTCCAACGAACTGGAGCGCGAGCGCGGCATCACCATCCTCGCCAAGATCACCGGCATCCGCTACCAGGGCGTCAAGATCAACATCGTCGATACGCCCGGCCACAGCGATTTCGGCGGCGAGGTGGAACGCGCGCTCAAAATCGTGGACGGCGTGATGCTCCTGGTGGATGCCAGCGAAGGACCGCTGCCGCAGACCCGCTACGTGCTGTCGAAAGCCCTGGAGGCCAAGCTGCCTCCCATCGTGGTGATCAATAAGATCGACCGGGCGGACGCGCGGGTGCCCGAAGTCCTCGACGAGATTTACGACCTGTTCATCGATCTGGACGCGCAGGAGGACCAGCTCGATTTCCCGGTGCTCTACACCATCTCCAAGACCGGGGTAGCCAAGAAGACCATGGAAGACCCCTCCACCACCCTGCGGCCGCTGTTCGATGCCATCATCCAGCACATTCCGGCGCCGGTGGGAGATCCCGAAGGGGTGACCCAGATGCTGATCGCCAACCTGGATTACAGCGATTACCTGGGCCGCCTGGGCATCGGGCGGATGGTCAACGGAACCCTGCGCTACGGCGACACCGTGGCCATCGCCAAGCGCGACGGCTCGATGCACACCACGCGCATCACCAAGCTGTACTCCTTCGAGGGGCTCAAGCGGGTGGACGAAACCACCGGCGTGCCGGGCGACATCCTGGCCATTGCCGGGGTGGAGGGCATCACCATCGGCGAGACCGTCACCAGCGCCGAGACGCCCGACCCGCTGCCGCCCATCCACATCGACGAACCCACCATCGCCATGGCCTTCACCATCAATACCAGCCCGTTTTCGGGACGTGAAGGGCAGTGGGTGACCTCGCGGAACCTGCGCGAGCGGCTCGACAAGGAACTGCTCACCAACGTCTCCATTCGGGTGGAGGAACTGGGGCACGACACCTTCAAGGTAATGGGCCGCGGCGAGCTGCAACTGGCCATTCTGATTGAAATGATGCGCCGCGAAGGCTATGAGCTGATGGTGGGGAAACCCGAGATTCTGACCCGCACGGTGAACGGCAAGATCCAGGAACCGGTGGAACTGCTGGTGATCGACTGCCCGGAGGCCTTCCTGGGGGTGGTGATCGAAAAACTGGGCCAGCGCAAGGGCAAGATCGTCAAGATGATCAACCACGGCTCAGGGCGGGTGCGGCTGGAGTTTCATGTGCCGTCGCGCGGGTTGATCGGGCTGCGTAGTGAGATCCTGACGGATACCCGCGGCACCGCCCTGATGAACGCGCTGTTTCATGGATATATCGAGTGGCAGGGCGAAATTCCCACACGGCCCACCGGATCGCTGGTGGCCGACCGGCCGGGGCGCGCCACCGGGCACGCCATCTTCAACCTGCAGGAGCGGGGGGAGATTTTCGTCAAGCCGGGCGACGAAGTCTACGAGGGCATGCTGGTGGGCGAGAATGCCCGCGAGAAGGACCTGGACGTCAACATCGTGAAGGAGAAGAAGCTCACCAACATGCGGGCTTCGACCGCCGATGAGGCCATCCGGCTGGTGCCCCCGCGAGTGCTCAACCTGGAGCAGGCCATCGAATTCATCCGGGAGGACGAGTACGTGGAGGTGACCCCGGCGTCCATCCGCCTGCGGAAGAAGGTACTGAAGTCCAATCAGCGGTAAGCAAGCCCTCTGGGGCTAACGCGTCTCCGCTCTGCAGCCCCGCTTTCTTACGCTTCTGCACCCGCCTATAAAGTTTCCGGCCGCCTCCGCCGATATGAAAGTATGCGGAATCAGCGCTCAGAAGTTCGCATGCTATGCGCCGACATGGTAGAGGTTGAGTGGAGGGATCAGGCCGGCCGGAAGTGGCGCGGCACCGCCCTGCTGGAAGACATTTCGGCCTCGGGCGCGTGCCTGCAGGTGGAATCGCCGATACCTCTGGGTGCAGAGATTCGCTGGGAGGGGCCCCGGAGACGGTTCGAAGGCGAGGTGCGCTACTGCGTGTATCGGGAGATCGGGTACTTTGTGGGCGTGGAATTCGATTCCGATTCGCGCTGGTCGAAGAAGGATTATCGTCCGCAGCATCTGTTAGACCTGCGCCGGTTGGTGGAACGAACCAGAAAATGACGGAGCAGAAAATGACGTAGTGCTGGAAATCCAGAGGCCCGTTGCGGCCGGGTTTTAGGCCGATGCGCCTACCTCACGGACCGGTGTGCTTCCACGATCAAGGCGGCCGCCTGGGCCGCGAACTCGTCAAGGCGCTTCAGATCCTGCTCAGTCGGCAGCGTCGGGACCGGATAATGCGTGGAGAGCACCCCGACCACACTGCCGGCGTCTCCGAACAAGGGAGTGGACTGCACGGCGCGCACTCCGGCATTGAGGAGGATGGGCAGGGAGGGCTCTCCGCGAAACAGCGGACTTTCGGAGATGTCCTCGACAATCGTGCGCTGGCCGCTTTTCAGAGCGTGCACGCATGCGCAGGTACCGCCGGAGCCGCGCTGGAAAAAATCCAGGAACGGCTGCTCAAATCCATATTGCGCTTCGAGGACCAGCACACCTTCGGCGGGATCGACAACCTGGATGTTTCCCTTGGCGGCGCCGGTCGCCTCCACCGCCGCGCCCAGCAGCGACGTTAGTAACTCGTGGCAGGACGGGCTTATCCCGCGCATAATCAAATCGCTGAAGGTCTTCAGCGTGCGGCTGTAATGCTCCAGCGCGAATCCCGCGGACGGTTCCGGGATGGACGGAAAGGGGTTCGCCACCGCGGCGGAAGGCCCGTCCATGCCGGGGTCCTGGGAAAATTCGAGGACCGCCTGGGCGTCGAGGGCGCCGTGATAGGCTTGTGCGGCGTGCTGCACGCGCTCCAGAAGTTCCTGTTCCAGTTGCCGCCGCGCATCCAGAATCGGATCGATCCCGGCGGAATCCGGCAACGGCTCGGGTCCCGCAGCGTTGGCGAGCGCGCTCGCCGTCAGGGCGTCTCCCAGCCGCTTGACGAGCGCTTCAGCGGTGAACGGCTCCCGTAAGGAGAGATAGCCCTTGGCCGCCGCCTGGCGCGCCGAGTCCTCAGTCTCGCTGATCATCAGGACGGTAACCCCGGGCCGTTCCTGGACGATGTGTTCCGCCAGTTCGAGGCCGTTGACCTGTCCGGCCAGCTCGCCGTCGACGACCAGCAGGCTGATCTTCCGGGAGCAATTATGGGAAATGATCAGGGCTTCCACGCCGTCACTCGCGTAAAGCACGGTCTGCCCCAGTCCTTCGAGCGCGGCGGTTACATGCCGGCAGATGGATAGCTCGTCTTCGGCGAGCAGCACCAAGCTGGGGACCCCTGCACGAATCGGTCCTACGGGATTCACCGTAACCGCCCGCTCCTCAGGCAAAAAGCATCCGTTGGAGAGAATAAAATAAAAGGAAAACCCAACCGCGATTGACTGCGGCTGCATTCATTCTATTGCCGATTTCTATTGGCGGATCGCACTTAGTAATTGCGGATGGTATGTTCAGACGCATTTCTGCCAATTTTGGGACACTTTCGCCCCTCCCTCTCATAGGTTGCGGCGGGAGTTTCCCGCAATGGGGCCAGGAGGCGGTTACTAAATTACCGCCTGACTGCGGCGCAGAACTCGCGTGGATCGCGGTCCGAGGCGGTCCGTCAAGCCGGTTTTGACCGTTGGCTCCTCTCGCCGCTGGGACCGGCGCCTGGCCGTGGTACCGCCGGCCCGTGCGGCCGCATCCCCGGGCCGACTCGGGAGCGCGGTGAAATCGCACCCGCGGTTGGTTGTAGAATGGGTGGCTGATGAAGCTCCCATGTCTTTTCCTACAGGCGGCGCTGGTGGCGCTGCCGGCGGCCGCACAGGTCAAGATCGTTTCCGGAACGGACAAAATCCAAATTGAAATCAATGGCAAGCCCTTCGGCGATTTCTATATCGCCGGCAAGGACGTTACCAAGCCGTATCTCTGGCCTTTGCGTGCGGCTTCGGGAACCTATGTCACGCGCATGTGGCCCATGGAGAAGGTGGCCGAGGAGCAGAAGATGGTGGAAGAGAAGCTCATCAAGAACGACCACCAGCACCAGCGCGGCATGTGGTTCGCCCACGACAACGTCAATAAGCTGGATTTCTGGAACAACGAAGCGTCTTACACCACGCCCAACCGGGGCAAGATTGTGCTGAAGAAGGTCGGCGAACTGAAGAGCGGCAAGCAGAAAGGGTCCGTGGCCGCCACTTTCGAATGGTCGGCCATGGAAGGCGATGCCCCACCGATCCTCACGGAATCGCGCGTGATGACATTCTATGCCGATCCCAAGGAGCGTATGTTCGACGTGGATATTACCCTCACCGCGCTCCAGCAGGTAACCTTTGGAGATGGCAAGGACGGCGCCTTTGGCATCCGCATGCGGCCTGTTCTGATCGAGGACAAGGGCGGCACCGGTCACATCTCGAACGCCGACGGGCTGGTGGGCGAGAAGCAGCTTTGGGGCAAGCCGTCCAACTGGTGCGATTACTCGGGCGAGGTGAACGGGGAAAAGGTAGGGATTGCGATTCTGGACAATCCCGAAAATCCGCGCCACCCGGTGCGCTGGCACGCCCGCGCGTACGGGCTGTTCGCGGCGAACCCGTTCGGATTGGCGGTCTTTACCGGCGATAAGTCGCAAAACGGCGCCATTACTATCTCGCCGGGCCAGAGTCTGCGGTATCGCTACCGGGTGATCATCCACCCAGGCGACGCCCAGAGCGCCAACATCGCCGGATTCTGGGAGAAGTACGCGGGCGCCGCGGCGGGGTTGCCGTAGGAGAGCCGGTATTCGCCGCGGGGGTGCCCGCTGGGCGCGGACGTGGGCGTTGTCCGCGCCTCCGTGTCTCCGCGTCAAGGTAGTCCCCGCCGGCGTGGAAGCTCAGCGGTGAAAACACGGTCCCTTGGTTAGAGTCTCCGGTAACTTCATGTCCGCGGTGAATACAGGTCGCCCTCCCTTCGGTTACACTCGAAGTGCATGGCCGTGAACGGCACAGCGGGGATCAGCCTGGGGGAACTGGCGGAGCAGCGCGGGGTACGCGACTGCCTGCAGTGGTTCACTCGCGAGAAGCAGTGGATCAACGAGACTCACCTGCAACTCTGCCGCGTGCCGGCGCCTACCTTCCTGGAACAGGAGCGCGCGGGGTGGCTGCTGGAACAACTGCGGGCGCTCGGGTGGAGCGCCTCCAAGGACCGCTCCGGCAACGTGGTGGCGGCCGATGGCGACGGCCCTTATGTAGCTCTGACGGCGCACCTGGATACGGTGATTGCGCCGCGCACCAAAGACGAGATCTCGGTGGATGCCGAGGGGCGTTTTCGTGGGCCGGGCGTATCCGATAACGGCGCCGGGCTGGCGGCCCTGCTGGCCGTGGCGCGGGCGTGGAAGACCGGCCTCAGCCTGCCGGAACTGCCCCTCAATCTGCTGCTGGTGGCCAATGTGGGCGAAGAGGGCGAGGGCAACCTGCTGGGCATGCGGCACTTGTGCAAGCAGTCGCCCTTCGCCAGGAAAATCGAATCGTTCGTGGTGGTGGATGGCGCCAACACCGAGCACATTACCAGCCGGGCGCTGGGCAGCCGGCGGTTCGAGGTGGCCTTTACCGGCGCGGGAGGCCACAGTTGGAGCGATTTCGGCGCGGGCAACCCGGTGCACGCCCTGTGCCGCGCGGTGGCGCTGTTTTCGGAAACCCGGTTGGATGCCGGACCGCCTAAATCGGCCATCAACGTGGGGCTGATCGAGGGCGGGTCGAGCATCAACGCGATCGCCCAGGCGGCCCGCGCGAAAGTGGATATCCGCTCGGAATCCAACGAAAAGGTGGATGAGCTGGCGGAGGTGCTGCTGGCCGCGGTGGATCGGGCGCGCGACCTGGAGAACCAGCGCGCCACCGGCGGCAAAGTGGCCGTGAAGGTGAAGGAGATCGGGTCGCGGCCGGCGGCGGCGCTGCCCGATAACGCCCCAATCCTGCAATATGTGCGCGCGGTGGATGCGCACCTCGGCATCCGCTCGCACCTGGACACCTCCTCGACCGACGCCAATATTCCGCTGTCGCTGGGGATTCCGGCCATCTCGATTGGCGGCGGCGGCGCGGGCGGCGGGGCGCATACCACCCAGGAGTGGTTCCGGCCGGAGGGCCGCGACCTGGGATTGAAACGCATTCTGCTCACCCTGCTGCTGCTGATGCGCCACGCGGGCGCGGCGGCCAACGGCGGGAGCGGCAGGTGAAGCGGCGCCGGGCGGACCTGGCGCTCCTCGGCAATACGGTGATCTGGGGGGCCACCTTTACTTTGGTGAAGGTGGCGATCCGGAACGTCTCGCCGATGCTGTTTCTGGCGCTGCGGTTTTCCCTCGCCACGGCCGTCCTGGGGGCATTTTTCCGTTTTCGCCCCCGAAAGGCGGCTGCCCCGGCGCCTCGGGGCCGCGATGCGCGCTGGTGGCCGGGATGCCTCACGGGGTCCTTCCTGTTTTCCGGATATGTGCTTCAAACGCAGGGGTTGCGTTTCACCACGGCGCCCAAATCGGCCTTCCTCACCGGCCTGGCGTCGGTGATGGTACCTTTGCTGGGCGCGCTCGTCTATAGGAACAGACCCCAGGTTTCGGAAGTGGTTGGGGTGCTGGTGGCCACGGCCGGACTCGGCCTGATGACGCTCGAGAGTAGCGTCGGATGGATGAGCCGGGGCGATCTGCTGACGCTTTTGGGCGCCTTCGGATTCGCGGCGCACATTGTGGCGCTGGGCCACTTCTCCGAGCACATGAGCTTTGAATCCTTGTCTGTTTTGCAGGTGGGTTCCTCCGCCGTGCTGGCGCTGATCTTCTGCGGGTGGGTGGAACGGCCCCACGCCGAGTGGCGGCCGGTCGTGGTCTGCGCCATACTGATAACAGGGTTCCTGGCGACGGCATTGGCATTTACCGTACAAGCCTGGGCTCAACAATTTACCACTGCCACGCGAACGGCTCTGATTTACATGCTGGAGCCGGTTTTTGCCTGGCTGACATCGTACGTTTTGGTGGGTGAGAACCTTTCGGGCCGCGCCGCCGTGGGCGCCGTTCTCATCCTGGGTGGAGTAATGTTGGTGGAAATGAAACCGTTGTATCCGCGGCTACATCCATCAGAATAGCGGACGGGGCCTGAGACTGTGGCCCCTTGTGTGCACGCGAAGGGTAAAAGAGGTTCATGAATATGTTCGATAAGATGCGCAAACAGAAGCTGCTTTCCTTTACGTTGATGTTGTTGACCCTGTCGGTCGGGATCGTGATCGGCAGTTTCATCAACACCTACGGGGTGAAAGCCGCTCGCGACAACTCACAGGCGCCCGGCGCGACGCCGCTGGTGATTCCCAATCCGGTGGAATTGTCCACTACTTTCAGCATGATTGCCAAGCAGGTAGAGCCCTCGGTGGTGAATATTTCAACGACCTACAATCCCAAGCCGGCCACCAGTTCGCGGAATCTCAACCGGCGCCGCCAGTTGAACCCGCCGGACGATGGCGACCAGGGGCAGGGGCAGGATCAGGGCCAGGGACAGGGCGACAACGGGATGGACGAGTTCCTGTATCGGTTTTTCGGCGGTAACCCCTTCGGTGGCAGCCCGGATATGGGGCCCAGCCGCGGCGGCTCGGCTCTCGGTTCGGGTGTGGTGGTGGATCGCGCGGGCTACATTCTCACCAACAATCACGTGGTGGATAAGGCCGACCGGATCCAGGTGAAGTTCATGAACGACCCGACCGAATATGACGCCAAAGTGGTGGGCGTGGATGTTCCCACGGACCTGGCGGTAATTCGGGTGACCGGCAAGCACGATCTGGTGCCTGCCAAGATCGGGAATTCGGACGCTGTGCAGGTGGGGGATTGGGCCATGGCGATCGGCTCCCCGTTCGGCTTCCAGGCTACCGTGACCGCCGGCATCATCAGTGCCAAAGAGCGCGACGTGCCCGGCGACACCACCCAGTTCCAGCACTTCCTGCAAACCGACGCGGCCATCAATCCCGGCAATAGCGGCGGGCCGCTGCTGAATATCCGCGGCGAAGTGATCGGCATTAATACCGCCATCGCCTCGCGGTCGGGTGGGTACCAGGGCATCGGCTTCGCCATGCCGATCAATACGGCAGCGGAGGTCTACAACTCCATCATCAAGACCGGCAAGATGACCCGCGGCTCCATCGGCATCAGCTTCACGCCGTCGGATGCGCCGCAGGCCCCGGCGCTGCTGAAATCGTTCGGCGCGAGCCAGGGCGTGTTCGTGCAGAGTGTGGCCCCAGGCGGACCCTCCGACAAGGCCGGCCTGAAGAGCGGCGACATTATCGTATCCCTCAACGGCAAACCGGTAACGGATGGCAACCAACTGGTGGGGATCGTGACCGCAACCCCGGTTGGTTCCACCCTCGACGTCGGCGTGCTGCGCGACGGCCGGCACCAGGACTTCAAGGTGGTGGTGGGCGACCTGGCGCAGATTTTCCCCGACCAGTTCGGTAACGGCACCGACCAAAACCAGTCGCCGGAGGCCACTACGGCGGCTACCTTCGGCATGGAGATCGTCCCGCTGACCGATCGGCAGCGCGAGACTATGGGCCTCAAGGAACAGGGCGGCATCGAGGTGCGTTCGGTGGAACCGGACTCGTTCGCCGACGACATCGGGCTGCAGGCCGGCGATATTCTGATGTCGCTGAACCGCCAGCCAATCAATTCCACCGACGACCTGCAGCGCATGAAGGCCACCCTCAAACCGGGTGATGCCGTGGCGCTGCGGATTCTGCGGAAGGACCGCAGCAGCCGCGAATGGGTTTCGCAGTACGTGGCGGGCACGCTGCCCAACCGGTAACGGATTCCCACTTCAACCTTCGCTGTGATGGCGGCCGGGAGAGTTTCCCCGGCCGCTATTTTTATGTGGGGCCGGCGGCCGCGCTCAGCCGCGCGCTGGCCGCAGGCTAACTGCCGGATTGAGAATAAAGCCGGGCCGGCCAAAGCCATGCCTGATCTTGCGCCTCAGAAGTTCAGCGTTTCGGGCAGGGTCGTAGGAACCTGAAACAAATCGATCCCATAGAAGGCCAGCGACAGTTGGTTGGGATTGGGAATGCTGGCCCCATCGGCCTGGAAGAAGCCGGCAAGCTGTCCCTGCGCATCCAGGCTGATCACCAGGCCATCGAGGCCGGGCAGTTGGATGGTATTGCCGCCCAGGCTGACGAAGAGTTCCAGGAACGGATGCGGGTCCACCGGCAGATCCGGCGCCAGCGCTCGCGCCAGGTCGTGGCGGTACTCCCAGGTGCTGGCCTGCAGGCCGGCCGCGCGGATCAGGGCCGTGTTCATGGGATTCGGAACGGTCATATCGCCGAAGGCGAATTGCACCAGGGCCGGCCGCGCGATCTGCCCGGCCAGCGGCGAAAGATTCAGGTGCGGCAGGAAGGCGATCGGGTCGCCAATGATGCCCAGCCACTCCAGGTTTTCGAAAGTGCTCTGGATGGGCAACGCCCCGGCCACGGTGACCACGTCCACGGGTTGGTCGGGCAGCACGTAATCTTCGTTGTAGGAATTGCCCTCGTTGAGTAAGGGCGGCAGACTCACCGCCATGGTTTCCGTGGCCAGCGAGGCGTAGGCCGGGCTCCAGCGGGCGATGTCCACGGTAGTGGCGCCGCCCACGGTAAAGGTTGCCGCGCGAACGGCGGGCGCCACGGACATGAACATGGGGCCGTACATCGATCCCAGCGAGTCCCCCGAATAGTAGACGTGCGTGGCGTCCAGGTCGGGGTGGCCATCGCCGTTCAGGTCCAGGCCCTGCTGAATGAGCCGGCTGAGTTGCAGCAGATCGACGGCGGTCTGGCGGAAGCAGTCCCGCGTGCCGTAGGCCACCGGCGTAATCAGGGTGCAGCCTTCGTCCGAGCCAATGATGCCATCGCCGTTGACGTCCACACCGCGGCCGCCGGCGGGGATGGTGGAGCTGGTGCCATCGGTATTGACCAGGGTCACGGTGGAGAGCGGGCCGAATCCGTGGCCCACCGCGTTGATGGCGATGACGGCGAAACCGGCGCGCGCCAGAACCGGCGCCACAGCCGTCGGCCCGCCCCAGCGGCTATCGCCCAGGCCGTGTCCGAAAATCACCACTGGGTAGCCGTTAGGCGGCTCCGGGGTGGAAGGCAGCAGGGCGTTGTAATACACCACGTTGAGATTGGGCGGGATTTCAAGGCCGGGCAGAGTGGGGGAATTGAGTATGCTCTGGTCCGGCTCCAGAAAACTGGGCGACGTGTAGTAGCCCACTACCAGCGTTCCGAGCCCCGCCAGCAGGGCGCTGGGCAGCGGCAGCGTCAGATCGGTGAACTGCACCGGACTCCAGCCGGTCTGTTCGTGCAGCGTAATTTGCGCCAGGTTGGGGATGCTGAAACTGCTGGGCAGCACCAGGCCGGGCGCGGTCGGAACGAAGGGCAGGATATCGCGGGCGTGCTCCAGCCAGGCCGTGGCGCTGAGAGTCGTAAAGACCGAGGCCGCCACGATGTGAGCCGGGGCTACACCCGCGGCCACCGTGGCGACGGCCTGGGCCAGCGTGGTGCAGTAGGCGGTGCCGGAGCCCAGGCAAGCCAGGTAAGCGGGGTCGGAGACCACCGCGTTGCCGGCGGCGTCCTTCACCGCGTCGGTCACGATCAGGGCATAATGGCGGTGCTGGTCGAGCACGTTGTCGGGCTTGGCGTACATGGTGTTGGTGGAGGGGTCGTAAACCACCTGGTTGACGGGCATCTGCTGGCCGGTCTGCATGACGCCAATTTCTTCCTGGGTGACATTGGCGAGCGCCACAAAGAACACGCCACTCGCCAGCGTCGCGGTGTTGACGGGCCCGGAAAAATGCACTTGCGCGCGGGCCCGGACGCTGAAGCCATCCAACTGGTCGAGCAGGGCGCCCTCCTGGCAGGCGGTGTACTGGGTGTTGCAATTGGGCACCGGCATATTGATGCGCATGCCGGTTTTCTGCAGGACATCGAAGGTGGTGAGGAAATCGGTCGGGAACGGACCGGTGGCGGGCGTCGAGGGATCGAAGACCACCATGGTGCCGGCGGCGTAGAGCGGGACGGCCGCGAGCGCGCACACCGCGCCCGCCAGCAAGCGAGACAAGCGAAGCATGCCTTCGATGATAACCGGTTGCGCCGCGCTGCGGCGCGCCATCCCGCGTCCTGCGATGGCGAGTTTATTTGCGCATCATGCCGCCGCGGCCTTCGCTGGATGGCGGGACGAGGCCCTTCAGCCGCATGTAGACGGTCATGGTGCCGTAGACTTCGTCGATGTGCTGGGTGTTGCCGATGAGCACGCCGAGCTTGGTGCGCTCGGAGCCTCCGCGGCCGGCCACCATTTCCATGGCGGTTTTCTCGTTCATGGCATCCCAGGCGGCGTCGCAGGCAGCGAAGGAGGTTTTGAGCGCCGCCACCAGGTCGGCCTTGGCGGTTTTGGTGTTGGCATCGCTCATTTTGCGCTCGCCGGTGAGGCTGCTGCACTGGCCGATCTCACCGGCCACGTGGGCGACACGCTGGCCGAAGGTCTGTAATTCGGGCGTGGGCTTAAAGCTGTAAGCCTCTTCCGGCATCTTGTCGGCGGCCTTCAGCAGATAGCTCTTGACGTTGTTGTAGGAGTTTCTGGACTCCGTGATCAACGAGGCCAGCGGCTGCGCGAAAAGCCCGGGTGCGGCCGACAACGCGGCGGCCAGGGCGATCATGGCAGAACGGTTCACAATGTTTTCTCCTTTAAGGTTGTGGGGCCTTTGTCATTCTACTCTCAGAGGGGCGGGCGTGAGGGTACGGCACCGGTAGGACTCAGTTGGCGGAAGGACTCTCGAGGTGATCGATGACCAGAACGTCCACCGGCCCTTTGGCCGGCTGAAGCTTTAGCCCGAGTTGCTCCTGGATGGCGGACAGGAGCGAGGGTCCGTTGGTATCGGCCGGCGGCGCCGATGGGCCCATCGGTGGCGGCGAGACCGGATCGGCGGTCCACTTCAGCTGGACGTCGAATGTGCCGGCGAGTCCGGTCTTGTCGATGATGCGGGTTCGCAGTTCTCCCGCGGAGAGGCTGGCCGCCAATTCCGCCATGGTGACGCCGGCCATCTCCAGAGTGCGGTTCGGCCCATCGAATCCAAACCCGCGGAAGCCGCAG
>DATJRE010000296.1:0-2766 GCA_035505095.1 Bryobacteraceae bacterium
GACGATTGGCCCGAGCACAGTAACGCCACGGCGAAAATGACCCCGGCCATGCTGGCACCCAGCAGGGGGACCAGTAGTTCGTGGGCCTGCTGGATCTGGGTCACTACGATGCCGCGCTTGAAAAACAACGCCGCTGACATCACCAGGATGGCGGCATTCACCAGCAGGGCGCCATTCAGCGCCACCGCCGAATCCAGCAGGTTGTAGCGGCAGGCGCTCTGCATGCCGGCAGGATCGCGGTTGATATGGCGCGTCTGCACCAGCGCGGAATGCAGGTACAGGTTGTGGGGCATGACCGTGGCGCCCAGAATCCCGATGGCAATGTACAGGCTGTCGCCGCCCAGACGCGGCACCAGGCCGGTAAGCATTTCCGCAACCGAGGGTTTGGCCCAGAAGATTTCGATGGCGAAGCATCCGCCCATCATCACGATGAGCGAGAGAACGAAGGCCTCCAGGGTGCGGATGCCAAAGCTCTGGAACCACAAAATCAGCAGCGTATCGCCGGCGGTGAGCAGCACGCCCACCAGCAAAGGGATATGAAACAACAGGTTCAGCCCGATGGCGGCGCCCAGCACCTCTGCCAGGTCGCAGGCGGCCACGGCCACTTCGCACAGGCCCCACAGCGCCAGATTGACCGCGCGGGGATAGGTTTCGCGGCAGGCCTGAGCCAAGTCGCGGCCGGAAACGATTCCCAGGCGCGCGCTGAGCGTTTGCAGCAGGATAGCCATGGCGTTGGACATGACCAGCACCCACAGCAGGCGGTAGCCGAAGCGCGCGCCGCCTTCCAGGTCGGTTGCCCAGTTGCCGGGGTCCATGTAGCCCACGCTGACCAGATAGGCCGGCCCGGCGAAAGCAAACATGCGCCGCCAGAAGGAGAGGTCGGCCGTCCCGACGCTGCCATGCACGTCGGACAGCGATCGCGAAACCGCCCCGGGATTGGCTAGTCCTGCCATGGCCTCAGACTTAACTATAGTTAAGCAGCCGGTGGCGGCGGTGTCAACCAGCTTTGTAGGATTTCGGTACCCCGCCCGATCCCGTCCGCCGAAAACGGGGACTACGCCGTAGGCGGGTCTACTGGACCGCCAAAGTCACCGTGGCCGGGCTGGCCGCAGCGCCAGCCGTAACCACCACCGGCACAGCATCGCCTGAAGGCTGCTGCCGAAGAGTTGGATGTTCAACTGCAAGCGCGGCCCCAGGCGTTTTCACCTTCAATTCGCTGGGAACGGGGCTGGCGGCCGGAGCCAATCAGGACGGCTTCAACGGCATATCGTCGCCCGCTGCCAAGGGATCCTACGTCGGCCAAACCAGCCCAGCGGCGGTTACGGGTTCGATCACCGGCCCATCTGCCTGAAATGGTTGGCGCAGCCGGTTTCCGTATCGGTGGGGGGAACCACCGCGACGGTGGCGTTCGACGGCGCCGCTCCGACCCTCGTTGACGGCGTGTTGCAGTCGACAGCAGTCGATGTTTGTGCTCCGCGGTGAAACCCCCCGCGCCAATCACTCGTACAGCGTCGCCTCGCCCGCGGGCCGGGTCTTCCAGCGGCGGTGGATCCACAGCCATTGGTCGGGGTGGGCGCGGATCACCGTCTCCAGTGCGGATTGCAGGCTCTGGGTGTCGCGCGCGGCGTCGCCGGTAATGGGAACCGGGGGATAGAAGCGCAGAACATACCGCCGTTCCTCATCCGACCACAGCGCGAAGCCCGGGATGACCGCCGCGCCGCTGTGGGCGGCCAGTTTCGCAAAGCCCGTTGAAGCGCAGGCGCGCAGGCCGAAAAAATCGACGAAAACGCCATCAGCCGGTACGGCGTTCTGGTCGATCAAAATCCCCACCGCCTGGTTGGCCGCCAGCGCCTTCAGGATGCCGCGCGCGAAATCCTTCTTCTCGATCAGATGGTTGCCGGTGAGGGTGCGGCGGCGCTCCACCAGGCGGTCGATCAGCGGATTATCCAGCGGCCGCACCACAATGTGCATGGGCTCGGCCAGCAGGGCATGGGCGAAGGCGCTGAGCTCCCAGTTGCCCAGGTGCGCCGTGGCGAATAAAACGCCGCGGCCTGCGTGCAGGGCGGTTGCGAAGTGCTCGCCGCCCTCCCAGCGGATCCATTGGTGCAGGTTGGCGCGCTGGATGGAGGGAAATCGCGCGAACGCCACCAGCAGGCGGGCCAGCGAACGGTAGACTCCATCCGCAATGCGGCCCCGCGCGCTTTCGTCGAGCTCCGGCATGGCCAACGAAAGATTGCGCAAAGCCACGCGCCGCAAGCGCGGCAGGGCGCGATCGAGCACCCCGCACCAGCCGCGCGCCAGCCAATGCGCCAGCGGCAGCGGCGTCCACTCCAGGGATTTGAGGACCAGGAGCGCCAGCAGATACTCGGTCCAGTTGCGAAACGCGGAGCGCCGGCGCATGAAAACGCATTGTACCGTTGTGCGGCGGGGGCGCCTTTTAGAGCGGCGGCTTGGGCGGCTTCACCGGCGCCCACGGCAGGTTGCCTTTCACCTTCACCGGGCGGCGGAAGAGCTTGCCGCCCTCGGCCACGTACAGCCAGTTCAACTCCGGTCCGGCGAAGGCCAGCGCCGTGAGCGCGCCCGGTTCGGGAGGGTTCAGAATTTGCGCCACCCGGCCGTTGGCTTCGCACACCTGCACTCCTTCGGGCGTCGCAAAGTAGACTTGGCCGATGGAATCCTCGGCCACGCCGCGCACTCCGCTTTTCCAGCCCTCCTCGGGCAATTCGAGGCGGTAAAACGGCTCGCCGTTGACCAGCGATCCATCGG
>DATJRE010000297.1:0-16861 GCA_035505095.1 Bryobacteraceae bacterium
GGCGGGCATCGACGCCGAGACGCGCCGCGACATGCTGGATGCCGCCAGCCAGCTCAACCGCATGCGCTACCAGCAGTTCGGCGACCCCGAAATCGTCACCCGCATCGCCCAGTATGAGATGGCGTTCCGCATGCAAACTTCCGTGCCCGGCCTGCTGGATCTCTCGAAAGAGCCGCAGCACGTTTTCGATCTCTACGGCCCGGAGGCCCGCCAGCCCGGCACCTACGCGGCCAATTGCCTGCTGGCGCGCCGCCTCTTGGAGCGCGATGTGCGCTTCGTTCAGCTCTACCACCGCGGCTGGGACCAACACCACGACCTGCCGCGCGACCTCGCCCTGCAGTGCAAAGGCACGGACCAGCCATCCGCCGCGCTGGTGATGGACCTCAAGCAGCGTGGCCTGCTGGAGGACACCCTGGTCATCTGGGGCGGCGAGTTCGGCCGCACCGTCTACTGCCAGGGCGAGCTGACTAAGACCAATTACGGCCGCGATCACCATGGCCGTTGCTTCACTATGTGGATGGCCGGAGGCGGGGTGAAACGCGGCTTCAGCTTCGGCGAAACCGACGACTACTGCTACAACGCGGTGGCCAATCCGGTGCCCGTGCACGACTTGCAGGCCACCATCCTGCGCTGCCTCGGCGTGGACCATTTGAAGCTGACCTACCAGTATCAGGGCCGCCACTTCCGGCTCACTGACGTCGGCGGACGGGTGGTGAAGGAAGTGCTGGCGTAAGCGCGTCACCGGCCACTGGGCTGCATTCGGCTTAACCGAACTCCCCCGCGAACAGCCGCGGGTCGAGCCGGAAAGTTCACTAGGTCCCCCCGCGCGCACCGGCGACCAGCCCCCGCGATTGCTCCGCTCCGCCCCTGCCCAGCCGTCGCTACCCCTGCCCCCTCCGCCCCAAGACGCCCCGCGCCTGCAAGCCGCTATAGTGAGGTGTGGGAAAAACCTGGGAGCGTGTACTGGTAGTGGGGCTGGCTTTCCTGCTGGCCCTTACCGCCACGTTCGTCTTCGCTTACCGGGTCGGCCGCCAGGCGCGGCACTTCCGCGCGGAAAGCGAGCCCATTCGCGCCTGGATGTCGGTGCCCTTCATCGCCCATACCCACCACGTGCCGCCCGCGGAGCTGTTTGCGGCCATCGGAGTGCAACCCCGCCAGCCCCATGACCGGCGCTCCGTCCGCCGCCTGGCCCACGAGCTGAACCGGCCCGTCCCCGAAGTGATCGCCCAACTCGAACACGCTATCCAGCAGGAGCGGCGCACAGGCGGACCACCGCGATGAACGATCAGCTTCTGGCGGCGGTTTCGCAATACGGCGCGCCGGCCCTCTTCGGCATCGTGGCGATCGCCGCCGTGGGCGTACCGCTGCCCATCACTCTGCTGCTGATCGTGGCGGGCTCCATGATTTCGCAAGGCGCCATGGACCTCTGGTGGGCCATCGGCGCTGCCGGCGTCGGCTCCATCCTCGGCGACCAGGCCGGCTACGCCATCGGCCGGTGGGGCGGCCCCGTCATCGTGCGAAAACTCAGCGGCCTATTGGGTAAGCGGGTCGACCTGCCGTCCATGGAAGCCAAAGCCAAGGCTTGGGGCGGCCCCGGCATTTTCGTCACCCGCTGGCTGGTCACGGCCCTGGGTCCCTGGATCAATCTGGCCAGCGGCACGGCCGGCTATCCCTGGCCTCGGTTTCTCTTCTGGGACGCGCTGGGAGAACTTGTCGGCGCGGCGCTCTACATCTTCCTGGGCCGCTTCTTCAGCGACCGGGTAATCGCCCTCCAGGCAGTCCTCGGCGACTTGACCTGGACCCTCGTAGCGCTAGCCGTGGCCATCGCTCTGGGTTGGCAATTGTGGGGCTATCTGCGCCGCCTCAAAGAGTAGGCCACCCTCATCTGGTCGCACGGGAATTTGAAAGAAGCGCCGTGAAGGGTGCTCCCGCACCAGCGCTTCCGCACGGCCGCGCCGGAACGCCGCGGTCGCCAGCAGTGCGGGCGATACAGGAATCGCGCTTGCCCAAAATCCGCGCTTGCCAACCAGCCCCGCGAATTCAGTATCCTTACCCTATGACTACTGAAGTGACCGCTGATGCTCCAGGAAGAGTCCGGGACCTGGCTCCGCCTCCCACCTTTGCCACCGCCGCCGAGGAACGCCATCATCGCAAATGCCGCCTGGCAGGCGCCTTCCGCCTGTTCGCACGCTTCGGCTTCGATGAAGGCGTGGCCGGCCATATCACCGTGCGCGACCCCGAACACTCCGACTGGTTCTGGGTGAATCCCTTTGGCATGCACTTCTCTCAGATCCGCGTCTCCGATCTGATCCTGGTCAACCACCACGGCGAAGTGGTCGAAGGCCACGCCCACGTCAACACCGCGGCCTTTGCCATTCACTCGCGCGTGCATGCCAACCGGCCCGACACCGTGGCTGCCGCGCACGCTCACTCCATGTACGGCAAGGCCTGGTCGTCGCTCGGCCGCCTGCTCGACCCGATCACCCAGGATGCCTGCGCCTTCTACCAGGACCACGGCCTGTTCAACGATTACACCGGGGTGGTTTACGAAACCGCCGAAGGTGATCGCATCGCGCAAGCCCTGGGCAATGGCAAAGCCGTCATCCTGCGCAACCATGGCCTGCTCACGGTGGGTTCCAGCGTGGATGAGGCCGCCTGGTTCTTTATCACCATGGAGCGAAGCTGCCAGGCCCAACTGCTCGCCGAAGCCGCCGGCACGCCGGTCCTGATCGCGCACGAAAACGCCATCACCACCCGCAACCAGGTGGCCGGCGGCATCAACGGCTGGTTCCAGTTCCAGCCCATGTGGAACATGATCAGCCGCCAGGAACCGGACCTGTTCGATTAATCCGGTTGCGCCGCTGGCTTCGCCGTCCGGAACCGCTGTGAGCAAAATTGACCAGACACCGGGGGGCGCGAAACGTTATCCTGAGTACAGATCGCGACATCTTGTGCGGTAAATCCAAATTCCGGGGCCCCTATTGCGCGCGCGAATCCGCGTGGCAGCGGTGCGCGAGAAAGTGTCTGGTTCCCAGCCGCACATGAGAAGACTTCGCATCGCAATCGTCGATATTGTTTCCAAGGGTCCCACACGCGCTCTGTTCGCCCGCGTGATGAATGCCAATCTTGCCAGCATCATGCCGCAGGTGATCGGGGTGTGGTGCCGCCAGGCCGGACACGAAGTCTCCTTCGTCTGTTACACCGGCTTCGAAGACCTCTCTAAGGCGCTGCCCGACAAGGTGGACCTGGTGTTCATCGGCGCCTTCACCGAAGCCGCGCATACAGCCTACGCCCTCAGCAACCTCTTCCGCGAAAACGGCGCCGTGACGGCCATTGGCGGCCCGCACGCCCGTTGCTACCCCGAAGACGCCGCCCGGCACTTCGACTACGTTCTGGGCTTTACCAACCAGGAGAAGCTTGGCGAGGTGTTGCAGGATTGTTCGCAGCACCGGCCCTTGGGCGTGCAGGTCGCCGCCACAGGGCAGCCGGCAACGCTGCCCGGCATCCGCGAACGCTGGCCGTTCATTGAATCGACGCTCCGCAAGGCGCCCTTCATCAAGATGGTGCCCACCCTTGGCAGCCTGGGTTGTCCCTATACCTGCGGATTCTGCATCGATGCCGCCGTGCCGTACCAGGCCATGGACCCGCTGGTCCTCCAGCAAGATCTGCGGTTCGTGCTCGAAAAATTGCGGCGGCCAATCGTGGCTTTCCACGATCCCAATTTCGGCGTCCGTTTCGACGACTTCCTGGACGCCATCGAGGACGCTGTGCCGCCCGGCCGCCTCGAATTCGCCGCCGAAAGCAGCCTGTCGCTTCTTTCGGAGCCGCATTTGAAGCGCCTCAAGCGCAATGGCTTCAAAGCACTCCTGCCGGGCATCGAATCCTGGTTCGACTTGGGCAACAAATCCAAAACCGGCGCGCGCCGCGGCATGGACAAGGTCCGGCAGGTCTCCGAACACGTCAATCTGATTCTGCAATACGTCCCCTACGTGCAGACCAACTTCGTGCTGGGCCTGGATTCCGACGCCGGCGCCGAACCCTTCGAGCTGACCAAGAAGTTCCTGGACCTGACGCCCGGCGCCTTTCCGGGGTATTCCCTGCTCACCGCCTTCGGGCGTGCCGCGCCGCTCAACCTGGAATACCAGCGTGCCGGCCGCGTGCTGCCCTTCCCCTTTCACTTCCTGGACAACAACCACTCCATGAACGTTCGCCCGAAGAACTACTCCTGGCCGGCGTTCTACGATCAGGTGGTCGATCTGACCCGCTATTCCTTTTCCTGGCGTGCGATTGGCCGCCGCTTCCGCGCCACCGGCGATGCCACCGCCCGCTGGATGAACCTGGTGCGGGCCGTTTCCAGCGAAGGTTTCGGCCGGCTCAAGTACCACTCGCTGATTCGCCGGCGCCTGGACACCGACCCGCAATTCGCGCCCTTCTTCGAGCAGGAAACCTCCGAACTCCCCGATTTCTACCCCGCCATGGTGCAAAAAGACCTGAGGTGGCTGTGGCGCTGGCTCCCGGAGGGCGGCCTCGACCACGACCCCAAGGCCTACCTGAAAGCCGAGGAGACCAGCGCCCTCGTCAGCGTGCAGCGGAATCCTTAGTAGGTCTCCGACCGCGTGATTCGATTCGCCCGCCCGCTTATGCCAGCGGTAAGCGGGACACCATTCTACCCCTCGCCGCCCGCCGCCGCTTCACGGCAGTTGCCCCGTGATGCGCGTCAGTTCCGCCGCCTGGCCTATCTCGCGTCCGTTGGCGAACAGGCGCAGCCCTTTGCCCTTGCCGAATTTGCCGCCGTCTTTGTCCCAGACAATCGCCAGCATGCGGCCGCGGTATGGAATGCGGTCCACGCAGAACCAGTCCCACACACCCGCCGGCAGCAGCGGGTTCACCTCCACCGTGGAATCCGCGCGCGGGCGCAAGCCGGCCAGCCCGGTGATCACCAGGTCGGCATAGCCTGAATGGTTGTAGTGGTCGCCGCGGCCGTAGTACGTCTTCTTGCGGATCTTCATGGCCCGCGCCAGCCACTCACCCGTGAGCGGGTTGAGATCTTCATCGATAAACGGCGCCACGCGCCCATCGTCCAGCTTCAGGTGCTGGCTCTTCGTGTAGATGCGGAAGGTATCGAAGTAGTCCCGCCGCGAAACCGCCGTCTGCCGGTACCCTGTGAGCACGTTTGCCAGCGCCTTCAGCGTGATGGTGGTGGCGAACGGCCAACTGGGGCCGTTCCACTGGCAATCGTCGCCTTCGTAAGGCACCTGAAAATCCGGGCTGCGGCGCTCCGCGGTGGTCGGGCCGTAGGGCGCATAGAAGCCTTGCGGGTCCATCAGTTGTTTCCACGCGATTTCGTAGCCCGCATCGCGCTCCGGCAGGTCGAAATACCACGGCGTGTAGCCGATCTCCTCCCGCACCGGGGCGAATTCGCCCGATTCCACGCGCGTTTCGAAGAACCCCGCGGTCCGATTCCAGAGCCGCTGCTCCATCAGGTCCTTCAGCCGCGCGGCCTTGTCGCGGAATTGCGCGGCCACGGGCTGCCTGCCGGCCATCCGCGCGATGGCGCCAATCGCCTTCGCGTTGCCGTACAGGTAGCTGTTGATGCTCGGCCGGATGTTCCGCACCTTGCGCCCGCCGCTGATGGAGCTTTCCATGCCATCGGAAACGTCGCGCTGCCAGAACAACCCGCTCTCCGTCAGCCGCTCCTGCTCCCAGGCAGCGTAATCGGCCAGCAGCGGATCGAGATACGACACCAGAAAATCCTCGCGCCCATCCATCAGCCAGCGGTCATAGAGCGCCGCCGCCACCCATCCGCTGAACTGGTGCAGATTTTTGCGGATGCCGCCGCCTTCGCCCGTGCGCAGCCAGAAGTGAATATCGCCATCGATAAACTGCCGGTCATGCAGCCAGCGGCCCTCCGCTATATGATGGCCCAGCGCGCAGCTCAGGGCGTTGTATTCGGCGGCGTGCTTCACCGGCTTCAGAAATTCGGTGACCAGGAACCCTACCGGCGTCTCTTTGATGTGCTTGCGGTAAGTCCACCAGCGGTAGTAATAGAGCTGCTCGATTTCGCCATCGGGGCAGGTGAACAACGGAATATTGGCCTTCAGAAATTCCCAGGCGCGGGCATCGGGGATGTAGTTCACCACCTCCTCTTTGAAGGTGCGGTTAAAGTCCTCCATGTAGTGCCGAAACGATTCCGCGTCCAGCAAAGCCGCCGTGCTCTGCCCGTGGGCCAGCGCCGCGGCGGTCGCAGCCAGAAACGTGCGCCGCTTCATGGCCGTTCTACCTTCTGAAAGCGCACCGCCAGAAACGGCTTGCCGGGTAGCTGCATGGTGAACTTGCCGGAAAATGTTCCGGGAACCGGCGTGATGGTCATTGCCCACGGGTCGATCACATCCGCATGGTACTCCACGCCCTTCGCCAGGTCGAACGCATACTCCGCCGGCTGGTTTACATCGAAATAAAACAGGTAATAGCGCCCTGGCTGCCCGGCGCCCAGGTAGTAAGTGGACAGGTTATTCAGTCCCTCGGCCGGCGCGGATTCCAGAATCTGCCGCAGAAACGCAATCCGCCGCGGACTTTCGCCCTTCAGTACTCCTCCCTTCGACCACCACAGTACATCGTGCGGGTCCAGGTACGTCTCGCCATGTCCCACATACGCGCCAGAAACCGTGCCCACCCAGAAGCGCCTTACTAACTCCTGGGCCGAAATGTTACCCCAGCGCTGGGGAATGTTGCCCTCGTACTTACACTCATCGTAAATCACCGGCTTCCGATACTCAGCCACATATTCGCGAGCCTTCTCCAGATCCGAACTCTGGATGCTCACGTGCGTCACCCAGGGCTTCGCATGGTCGTACATCACCACGCTCTGGTGGATGGAGCGCAGATGCTGATAAGGGTCGCTTTCCTGGACCACGCGGAAGTAGTGGTCCCAATCCGCCACGGTCTTCGATTTCACCAGGTCCCATTCATTGGCCAGCGACCACCACACGTTGCGGTAAGCCGCCAACCGCGCCACCGTGTATCGCAGGTACCGTTCGTTGACCTCGGCCGGCATGGAGGCATAGCCCCACCGGTCATAAGGATGAAACAGGATCAGGTCGGCCTCAATCCCCAGCGCTTGCAGATCGCGGATGCGCCGTTCCAGGTGTTGGAAAAACTGCGGGTTGAAGCGCGAAAAATCGTTCCGGCCGGTGGCATCGCGTGGGAACGGATAATCCACCGGCTCATTGGTGTTGTAAGTGTAACTCTTGGGAAAGATGCACATCCGCAACTTATTAAATGGCGCCGTGCGCAGCGTCTCCAGGGTCTGCTCTTCCAGCCGGCCGCCCTGGTGCGTCCAGGCGTAGCAGGTGGTGCCGATGGGCACATACGGAGTCCCGTCGTCGTAAGCGAAATGCGTGGTGTAGCGCACGTGTACCGGCCCATGATTTCCCGCCGAAGGCGCCACCACCGTAAAGCTTCCGGTCCTCCCGTCAAGCGCCGCGGCATTGCTCGAAGTGGTATAACTCCACTCGCCAAGCTCGTCCGGCATGAAGCGGATCCTATAAGTGTCCCCGCCATCGTAAAAGCCGTCGGCTTCCACCACCCGGTGGCGAAACCGGAACTGCGCGCCCAGCCGCACATCCACAAAAGGATTGCCCGCCGCGGGGCCGCGCAGGCTCAGCTCGAACACGCCCCAGCGCTCTACCTGGACGGGCGTTTCGGCCGCCCCGAGCGCCAGGCTAAATAAAAATGCAACTAAAAATCGCACCACCGCACCGGCTTCATAATAGTATCCTGCCCCAGGCGCCGCCGCTCCGCCAGCCGATCAATGGGAGCCGGTTCACCGTCGGTCGCACGCGCTGTCAGGGCCGCAAGCAACTCGATTCCGGCCGCGGCGCCTACGTGCTGGCCCCTCCCCGAAAACGTGCGGCCCGAACTGCGCATGGCCTTTTACTCCCAAGCCGGCGCCCGCGAGCGCCCTGACCTGGACTGGCTATTCGAGTGACGCCGGCGGATTCGTAAATCCCGTCACCGACCCGATCCGCCCGTCCGGCCGGAACACGAACAGGCTGGTGCCGCTCATGCGCTCTTTCCCGTCGGCCCCCTCCGCCGTCCAGTCCGCCAGCACCTCGCCCTGGCAATGCCGCACGTTGCCCTTCCGCCGCAGGCTGATGCCCGGCATGAAGCGCAGCGCTGCGCCGATATGCGCCATCACCTCCGCCGCGCCATCCAGCGCGCTGAACCGGTCGCGGAACCGGATTTCCGGCACGGCGATGCGCGCCAGCGTCTCCTGGCGCGCCCGCTCATCCGCCATCGTCCAGGCGCCGAACCACGCATCCACCGCCCCGGCCGCGTCCGCGTAAGCTTCGTTGGCCACCGCATTGGCGAACAGCGAAAGCTGGAACCGCCACCCCTGCACGTGCTGATCGCGCGCGCCCTCCTCGGCGAATTCGTGCCGAAGCTGCAGCCGCGTCCCGGCTTCGTCGGGCTCCAGCCGAATCGTTACCCGCGAGCCTCCTGGCGCAATCGGCTGCCCGCGCGCGTACCCGTAAGTGAACGCGATCCACTCCGGCGGCCGCACTTCCAGCACCTCGCCCACCGTCTCCACTCCGTTGGGATGGCGGATGTACATCTTCCCGCCCGGCCGCGCGTCGATGGTCGATCCGGCGCCCCACCATGCCGCCCATCGCGCGCTGTCGGTGAAAAATCGAAACACTGTCTCCGGCCCGGCCTGGATCACAATCGAACGCTCCAGTGCATATGGCAATTCCGGCATATCCGCCCTCCTCACGCTTTCGGTTTCCTGCCCTTGGCCCGGCCCCGCCGCCGCGGCTTCGGCCCCCGCCGCGTTTCCTCCAGCTCCGCAGCCAGCTTCAGCTTCCACAGTGCGTCGTCCCACATGCCCTCCAGGATTTCCGCCACCGGCCCCAGCGCCTCCCGCCGAGCCTTGTAAAACCGGTTGCGCTGCTCGCTGCGCGCCTCCACCAGCCCGGCTTCCACCAGTGCCCGCAACTGCAGCGACACCGCCCCGAAGGTCACATCCGGCATGGCCCGGTGGATCGCCCCGGCCGTCTGCTCCTCGCGCCACACCAGCCGCAGAATCTCCCGCCGCCGCGGCGAAGCGATCGCCTCCAGCACCGCAGGCTCCATGGAAGTATATTTTAGTTGCAACTAAACTATCTGTCAAGAGCCGTGCCGCAAATGCTTCGGATCCCCAGGATCACCCGTGTCAATGCCGGCGCATTCGTAGCTCGCGCGTGAGGCAGTTGTCAGTGGTATTCTGAAACTGCCATGACCCGAGCACGAGGAATTGCACAGGCCGCGGAGCTGCAGAAAAGGCTTAATGGCATTATGCCCCAGCCGAGCCCTGGCGTGTTGAAATGGCGTCACACCTTTGGCGAGGACTGGACCGGCGATCCGGCAATTTTCTTCTGGGTGACGCTTACCGATGAGGCGAGCAAGAAAGATAATTTGTCAAGGGCCACCGAGGCATTTAGGAAGATGATTTCCGAGCGCATCGATTTTCAAAACGATTGGGATCTCATCCCCTATTTCAATTTCCGTAGCCAATCTGAGCAGGCAATCCTAAACGACGAAGTCTACGCCTAGAGTCGAATGGTTCTAATTGATGACTTCCTTAGCCATGCGGTGAAGCTCGCCGCTCCAAGAGAGCCCAGCAACACGGAGCAGATCGATTTTCGCCGGGCAGTGTCCGCTGCCTATTATGCCGTCTTCCATCTCTTGACGATGACGGCAGCAGAATCTTGGGCAGTCGCAGGGAAAGGCATCGATTTGCCCGGCTGTTTGAGCACGGCAGACTTAAGACTGCCTCGCTGGCTCTGCCCGGCAAACTCAAAGAGCGCCTGGGAAATACTCCGTCACCAGACGATCAGAAGACCGCTGATACCCTCGGCGCCGTTGCCAAGGATTTGTGGCACTCCAGCAAGATCGGAACAGTGCCGATTACGATAATTCTCGGCTATGGTCATACACGGAGGTTGAGAACGTCATCCAGCGGGCGCACAATCTTTACATCCAGTGGAACAGCGTCTCCAAGACTCCGCTCGCGGAGTCCTACCTCCTGGACATGCTTGGAGGAAAGTGATCTTGACTAAGTCGATATCGCCTTCAGGAGCGCTGCGCTGCCCGTAATCGGACCCGCTTGTCGAAGTCTATCTCGGTTGAAGCAGGCAGCTTCGGTGATCGTCACTTTATTCGCGAAATCCCCGGTCTGCACCCCGTTCCACCCCCAACCCCAGTGCTAAAATTCCGTCCATGCCGTCGCTTCCCTCAGATCTTCGATACGCCTTGCGCATGATGGCCCGCAGTCCCGGCTGGGCCGCCGCCGTAGTACTCTCCTTCGCCCTCGGGGCCGGCGCCAATATGGCCATCTTTTCCCTCACTTACGCGGTGGTCCTCAAGAGCCTGCCCGTCTCCGACCCCGCCCGCCTCATCCGTTACACCTTCCGCAATGGCGAGATGGAGATCGGCCTCTCCGGTCCCCTCTACCAGGCACTGCGCCGCCAGCAAAGCAGCGCCACCGGCCTGCTCGCCTGGAGCGATCACGATTTTACATTCCGCCACAACGGCCGCACCGACCGCCTCCGCGGCGCCCTCCTCAGCGGCAACGGCTTCCGCCTCCTCGGCGTCCGCCCCTTCCTCGGACGCCTCTTCGGCGAGCAGGACGACCAGCCCGATGGCGGCGCCAACGGCTTCCAGGCCGTGCTCGGCTACGACTACTGGCAAACCCACTGGAATGGCGACCGCTCCCTCGTCGGCCGCTCCCTCACCCTCGATGACCACCGCGTCATCGTCATCGGCATCCTGCCCCCCGGCTTCCCGAACCTCATCGCCGGCATGGGCGGCGGCGTCGAGGCCATCCTGCCGCTCTCCTTCGAAGCCGCACACATGCGTGCGCCCGGCTCCTTCTGGCTCACCGTCATGGGCCGCCTGAAACCGGGGCAATCCCTCGAATCGGCCCGCGCCAACCTCGCCGCCCTGCAATCCAGCGTGCGCGCCGAAGGCGATCCCTCCGGCCGCATGCTCAACGGCTTCTTCTCCGCCTTCCGCATCGGCGTCGAAGATGGCAGCGGCGGCCGTTCCTTCCTCCGCAACACCTACGCGCGCCCCTTGCTGGTCTTGGAACTGCTCTCCGGCGCTCTGCTGCTGCTCTGCTGCGCCAACACCGCCCTGCTGATCTTCGCCCGCATCAGCAGCCGCATTCGCGAATTCGCCGTGCGCAGCGCGCTGGGCGCCGGCCAGGCGCGTCTCCTCCGCCAGGTGCTGGCCGAAATCCTGCTCCTGGCCTTCGCCGGACTGCTCGCCGCCATCGGCCTCGGCTGGGCCCTCGCCCGCTCGCTGGTCCAGATGCTGGTCACCCCTGCGGGCGATGGCCCCGGCATCAGCGTCACACCCAACCTCCTGGTGCTCGGCGCCGTCGCCGCCCTCACCCTGCTGGCTGCCCTGGCCGCCGGCCTGTGGCCCGCCCTCCGCGCCAGCCGTGTCGATCCCGGTCCCCACTTGAAACAGCGCGCCCAGGGTGGCTTCACCGGCGCCGCCGGCGGATGGATCGTCCAGTTCCAGGTCGCCGCCAGTGTGACCCTCGTGGCCGGATCGCTCCTCTTAGGCGGCAGCTTCCTCCACCTCCTGCTTCTCGATTCCGGCTTTCGCCCCGAGCACGTAACCCTCGCCGACGTGGACTTGCGCGCCCTGAAACTGACCCCCGCGCAAACCATCCAGGCCGTCCGCCGCGCCACCGAATATCTGGAAAACGCTCCCACCATCACGGCCGCCACCGTGCTGAATATGGCGCCCTTCACCGGCTGGAGCGCTTCCGAATATTACGCCGTCGGCAACGGCGGCGAAATCCGCAAGGATGCCAACGCCTGGGGAGAGCCTGTCTCGCCCGGCTATTTCGCCGCCATGGGCACCCGCATCCTGGAAGGCCGCGGCCTCCAGAAATCCGATTTGCAGGGCCCCCGGGTATGCGTCGTCAGTGAGGCGGCAGCGCAATACTTCTTCCCCGGACAGGACCCCGTCGGCCGCACTCTGTACACCGCCAACCCCTCCGCCGGCACCGCCATCGACCCCCAGAACACCTGCCGCATCGTGGGCCTCGCCGAGGACGCCCGCTATAAGTCCCTGCGCGAACCGCCGCCCCGCATGATTTATTCCCTGATGACCGAATTCAGTTCCGCGCAGTTCTCCCTGGCCGTGCGTTCCAACGCCGCCGCAGAGGCCGTTGCCGGGTTGCGCGAGGCCGTCCGCCAGGCCGCGCCCTCCGCCCCGGCCCCATCCATCTATACCTTCTCCCAACTGGTCGATTGGCACCTCAGCCGCGAACGGATGTTGATCCGCCTCGCCGGCTCCTTCGCCGCCATCGCCCTGCTGCTGACCGCCGTCGGATTGTTCGGCCTGATGATGCGCGGGGTCGCCCAGCGCTCCCACGAAATCGGCGTCCGCATGGCCCTCGGCGCCGGTCCCGCCCAGGTGGCCCGCGCCGTTTTCGCCCGCACTGCCTGGCAGGTGCTCACCGGCCTTGCCGCCGGAACGCTCCTCGGCGCCTACGCCACCGAGTGGATGAAGTCTCTCTTAACCGGCGTCAGCCCCGCCAATCTGTGGATCTACGCAGGCGCTGGCGCGCTGATCTTAGCCGTTGGCTTCGTCGCAGCCGCCCTCCCGTTGCGCCGCGCCCTGGCCATCGATCCGGTGGAAGCGCTGCGCTCGGAGTAGCCACCGTTACAGGCCCGCATGGGATCGATCTGCGCAGCCCTGCTACTCCTGCATCGCGGCGCCTTGCGCAGCGGACCGGCTGCCGTTCCCACTTTCGATCGTATTCGCGAGTTCTCGTAGCAGCGTGGCCCCATCGCCTCGATAAGCGCTGCCATGTTGACACGCCAGCAACGACGGCGTCAGGCTCGCCAGGCGTTCCAAAATTCCGGATGTGCTTCCCGCATGGGCGTAGTAGTCCATCATCCCGCGCATTCCTTCGCTTGCGCTGAGCACCTCCGATTCGGTCACCGCCGGCAAGTCCGCCCCCGGTTGAGTGAACAGATCACCGCACAGCAGCGTCTTGGTGGTCACATCGAACAGAACCCCGCAATCCCATCCGTGTGGAACGTGCGGCGTGTAGAGCCACTTCATCCGGCGGCTCCCAATCGAAAACTCCTCGCCATCCTTCAACCCCCGCGCCGGCCGGGAGGCAAAGTCATTCACTGATGTCAACACGCCTATTTCAGAGCCAAACGGGTCAGCCTCCGGGGCCGCCGCCAGAAATTCGTTGAGCGCGCCAAATTCATCGCCCTCAAAATGCGATCCGCCGATCCAGCGAAGCTTTTCCACCGGCATCACCTTCCCCACCGCTTCCACAGTCAGGGGAAATAGCTTTCGCCACCCCGTGTGGAACAGCAGCGGTTCGCTGTCTCTGATCAGAAAAGAATTGAAAGTGAATCCGCCCGGAATCACATCCATGGGAGTCGAAATCCGATAAATCCCGTCCGCGACCTCGTCCACACGCGTGCCCGTCTCCTGATTGACGATCATGTCCAGTCTCCTTTTGCCAGCCCTTCGAGGACTCTCAAACACCCGGATGTGTAACGACCAGCCGTTCCGTTACACATAAAATGGGTGTGGATGGGCATCCAACTCGATAACACGGAACTGGTGCGGCGAATCGGCTCCGGCACGGACCCCGAAGCGGAGGCGGAGTTGTTCCACCAGATGGCTCCGCGCATTCGACTCTACGGTTTACGGCACCTGCGGGATGAGCACGCCGCCGACGACCTCACGCAGCAGGTCCTCATCACCACGCTCGAAGCGCTGCGGGCTGGGCGTCTGCGCGAACCGGAGAAGCTCGGCTCCTTCGTGTTGGGAACCTGCCGGTTGACGGTGCTCGATCTCCGCCGCGGCGCTCAAAGAAAGCATCGGCTATTGGAGCAGTTCGGGACGCATATGCTCGAGCAGGTGATCCCGTCCCCGCCTCCTCTCGACCCCGAACAGCTCGCGCGCTGTGTGCAGAGTCTGAAAGAGCGCGAACGCTCGGTAATCGTCTTGACCTTTTACGACGAGCGGACTGCCGCGGATCTCGCCGGTTTTCTGGGTGTTTCCGAAGCCAACGTACGGGTGATTCGCCATCGGGCCATCCACCAGTTGCGGGAATGCCTGGGGGGTGCGGTATGAACTGCCCCAATCCCATCGATTTTGCAGTTCTCGCCGATTACTGGCTCGCCGCTCTGCCCAAGGCGGAAGAGGATACCATCGAGGAGCATCTCTTCGCCTGCGACCCATGCGGAGACCAACTGCGCCAGGTGATCGACCTTGCGGCAGGGGTTCGAAAACTGGTTCGCCAGGGGTCTCTGCGAGTGGTGGTCAGCGACGCCTTTCTCAGGCTTGCCGAGGCGGAAGGCTTGCGCGTCCGCGAATATGCTCCACCCCCTGGCGGCCGGGTGGAATGCACCGTTATCGCCGAAGATGACATTCTGGTAGGGCGCCTGGCCGCCGATTTGAGCCGCGAAAAGCGGGTCGACCTGTGCCTCTGCGACGAGCGCGGAACCGAGCAATTCCGGTTTCCGGACATCCCCGTCCATTCCGGGGTGGCAGCGTCATTTTTCAGGAATCCATCACCTTCGCCAAAGCCGCGCCGGACAACCAGATGATCGTGAAGCTGGTGGACCCGCGCCAGTCCCAAGAGCACCCTCTGGCGGATCGAGATCGCCGATGCCGATGCCGGGCCGTCTCCCCGGAGCGCGTTGCCCTCACGCCCGCTACCGCCTTCTCTCCGCGGCTCGGTCCCGGCTACTAGCCAAAGGTTTTTGTGTTGGATGCCTCCGCGGAGGAAAGCGAGCTCGCGGGTTCCCGCGAGGGATTTTAAGCGCCGGGCGCCGCGGGTCAAATAAGCTAAATGCGGCAGGGGATGGGGAGCGCCTTCGGGCGTTAAGGCCTTCACGGAGAACCGCGTACCGATGGCTGGTCCGGAATAGAGGACGAAGGCGCCGGAGGGATCCCAGGCCGGGTCGAGCGAGTAATCGCGGACTAACACGACGGCCGGACCGCCATTTAACCGACCCCGAAACCGGCACGGAGCGCCAGTTGACTAAACCTCCCCGGCGATTTCGAGATTCGCGACTTCGACGTTTCCTCCGACGGCCGAGAGGTCATCCTCGAACGCGTCGAGCAGCGTTCCGATATTGTCCTCCTCGACCTGTCTGGACAGTGAAGGCGCTCGACGCGTCCCGTCACTTGGCGTGCGTCTTCCGCGGCTCCACGTCCTGCTCGGCGATCAACTGGCGCAGCATCCCCTCCAGTTCCGCCACCCGCCGCGCCAGGTCGTCGATCGCCTGGCCTTCCGGATCGGGCAGCCTGCCGTGCTCCAGCAGTCCGCCTTCCGGGCGAACCCGCACCACCCGCCCCGGCACACCCACGACGGTCGAGTTGTCCGGCACCGCGTGTACCACCACGGAGCCGGCCCCGATCTTCACGTTGTCCCCGATCCGGATATTCCCCAGAACCTTGGCGCCGCTGCCGATCACCACCGAGTTGCCGATGGTCGGGTGCCGCTTGCCCCGCTCATTGCCGGTTCCCCCCAGCGTCACGCCCTGGTAGAGCAGCACGTCGTCGCCGATCTCGGAAGTCTCGCCGATCACCACCCCCGACCCATGGTCGATGAAAAACCGCCGCCCGATGGTAGCTCCCGGGTGGATCTCGATCCCCGTAAAAAACCGGCTCACCTGCGAAATAAACCGCGGCAGCAGCGGCACCCCCCAGCCGTACAGTTTATGCGCCAGCCGATGCGCCAGAATGGCATGGAAACCGGGGTAGCACAGGACAATCTCCAGGGCGCTCTTAGCCGCCGGATCTTCCCGGAAAATCGTCTCCAGTTGCTCCCTGATCGCACGATACATGCTGTTTCAATTATGGATGAACCGGGCCGCGAACCGGATTCGGTGCCGCCGATTTCCCCGTTCACAGCCCATTCCACCTGTAGAATCAATCCCTTAGCTTCCGGCGTCCGGCCCCGTGCGTTACACTTGTGGTCGGGATGCTTCCCCATCTGCATGCTGCTGCCCTCGATCGCCAACCCCCCGCACCCCGCTCGCTCTCGCCGCTCCTCCCCATCCCCAATTGGCTTCGTTCCGCCAACCCACGCCACCACTCCGCCCCCGGACCCCAGCCGCCAGAGATTCCTCATGGTCAACAGCCTTTCTCCGCATTTCTCCGTCTCCCTCTCCCTCCGGAAACTCCGCTCCCTCAGCGATCTCCCTTTACCCTGGGATCTTCTCCGCGCTTCCTCCGCCTCTCCGCGTCTCCGCGTCGAATGGGCCCCGGCCATCCCCAATTGGCTTCGTTCCGCAAATCCCCGCCGCACTCCGCCTCCGAACCGGCCGCCGGAGATTCCGCGTGCTCAACAGCCTTTCTCCGCATTTCTCCGTCTCCCTCTCTCCAGAAACTCCGCTCCCTCCGCGACCTCTCCTTACCCTGGGATCTTCTCCGCGCTTCCTCCGCCTCTCCGCGTCTCCGCGTCGAATGGGCCCCGGCCCCATCCCCAATCGGCTCCCTTCCCCCAAAACCCCAAAACCATGCTCCCTCTAACCGCTAACTCCGCCTTCCGAATTGGCTTCGTTTGCTCAATTCCCCTCTGCCTCGCCATGGCCGCCGCGCCCGCCCAGGCCCAGGACTCCGCCATCTCCGCCGCCCGCATCCGCGAACACACCCGCTTCCTCTCCAGCGACCTCCTCGAAGGCCGCGGCGTCGGCCAGCGCGGCGGCCAGCTCGCCACCGAATACATCGCCACTCAGATGGCCCTGGCCGGCGCCCAACCCGCCGCCGGCGGCAGCTATTTCCAGAGCGTCCCCCTGGCCGGCGTCGATCCCCAGCCCGCTTC
>DATJRE010000298.1:0-8668 GCA_035505095.1 Bryobacteraceae bacterium
GCGCTCGCTACGGTTCCAACGGTAACTACCACCGGTTGCGGGCCGGTGGGGGCATTCTGCGGTATCTCAAAGTTGATCTGCGTGACTCCCACTAATCCTGGCGGGATACCGACGAAGAGCAGCGTCGCCGGTTGCCCGCCCACGGTCACCTGCACGGGAAGCACCGGCGCCGGCAGTTGGGAAAGAGGCGTGGTGGCCGCAGGGGCGGCGCCAGTGGCCACCGCCGGGGAAACCGCTCCCTGTCCGGTGATGAACATGGCCAAAGCGCCGCCGCGGGGCCCGCTGGCACTGGGTACCAGGGTGCCGTCCCCGGCAGCGAAAATCCCCGGAGCGGCCGCCCCCACGGTGAACTTGAAGGTCGCAGCTTGTCCCAGGCTGGTTACTGTCAGCGTCGCGCTGCCCGCGGGCACCTCATAGGGAATCTGGATATCCAATTGGGTGGGCGAAACGTAGTAGAGCGGCGCAACCAGGCCATTGATCGACGCCGTCACGTCTCCCATCAAACCCAGAAAGGGAACCGCACTGGCGATCTGAGCCACCGGACTCAGCTCTGCTCCGGCAACATATAACAACATGCCGGGCGCAAACACCTTCTGGTAAGACGCGGCGTTCGCTACGCCTCCGATGGACAGCGCGGTATTGGCCGTATCGAATGAGACCGAGATCTGCTGCGACCACTTCTGCCCCGAGGCATCCTGGCCGCTAAATCCGAACACCACCACCGAGGGGACGGTCATGGTCGCAAACTTCACCGTGGCCGTGACCGAACCGAGAGGCGGAATCGTGGTGCTGCTGAAAGCCGATAAATTGCTGCTCGCGCCGTTGATCGTAAAGCCCGTCAGGGTGGTGCCCACGCCGGCTTCCTCGCTCAGAGTGATCTCAGTGCTCCACTGATTGCCTTGCGCATCAGGAGTTTGCTGATAGACCGGATTGGGGTTGGCCGACACGACCACGGCCGAACTGGCCGGCGGCTGGCTGGTCCACAGGCTCAGAAGCTTGGCCACATCCACCGAGCCCAGCCCGGAGGCGAGATCGTAGCCGGGGCCGGCGCTGAATCCCATGGTGCCATTGGGGCAATCCAGGGTGCCCACTCCGCATGGAACGATATTGTTTCCCAGCGTAATATCGTGGAAGGCCCCGCTCGCGGCGCCGGCCAAGCGATACAGGTTCGGGTTGATGTTACCCAGCCCCGGCTTGGACTGGATTCCTTTGCTTACCAGGTAATGGTTCAGCAAGGTAAGGATGCCCGCGAACACCGGCGCCGCGGCGGAGGTACCACCGGTGATGACGGTGGACCCGCCCTGAATGGTCTGGTAGCCGTCATGGCTGAACGACGCCGCCATCGCGACATCCGGCACATCCCGCACGCCGTCGTTCGGCACGCCCGGACCGGCCTGCCACGCCGGCTTGGGAAAGTAGATGCTCTGCCCGCCGCCTCCGGCCCAAAGCAGGTTAAGCGCCACGGCGTCGTTCCACACCATTTCCGGCATGTAGGAGAGCGCCGACGCGCCGTTGGCCGTATTGGTGGCGCTCCAATATGATCCCGTGCCGGCGGTTTCATCGAATTCCAGGCCGCCCACGGCGGTCACCTCCGGGACGCTGGCTGGAAACCGCACGGCCAGCCCGCTCACCGCCAGGGTCGCTCCGTTGGCATCGCACGAGGCCGGCCCCGCATCGCTGCCCGAGATCACCCAGGTGATGCCCTGCGCGTTGGCCTGCTGCGCGATGCCCTGGTAAAAGCTCATACTCGCGGCAGTGTTGGCGGACTCGCAGCCGTCGTTGGCGCTCATCGTGATCACCGGCGCCAGGTTGTTATCCACGGCATACGTAAGGGCGTGAATGAAGGAATTCGAATACACATAGAGGATCTGGGCATTGCGCGCGATGGAGCCGACCCAGTCCAGGTCCAGATGCGCCTCGCCGAGTGAGCCGGTCACACCGGGGTCGGGGTAATCCGTGTCGAAGATGAGCTGCGGCACATTCGCCACCAGGTTGAACTTGGAGCGGAATTGCGCCACGTCGGCCAGGGCCGCGGCATTGAAGTCGGTGGCTCCCGCCACGGCGATCTTCTGGCCGGCGCCGTCGATGCCCGATTGGTACACGGAGGCGATGTCGTAAATGGTGGCCAGGTCATCCGGCGCGAGCGTGTGAACGCCGGTGGAGGAAGTCGCCTCCGGCTGCTCGGGCGCCAGATCGTCCAACCCCTCCATTCCGGACACCACGCCCGCCAGGGCCACCGGGATGGAAGGCTCGGTCGCATTGGAAAAGTGGCTTTTCCCTGCCAGCGTGTAACGGTGAATTTCCGTGTGGAAGGCATTCTCCGCCTGGCGTGCGGTACCGCTGAAGGCGATCCAGGTGCGGCTCCGCGAAGCCCGGTGGATGGAGAACCCCTGCGAGCGCAGCCAGCCCGTCACCGCTGCGAGGTCGTTCGGGCTAAGGCCGAACCGGTCCGCATATTCCTCCGGCGTCAACCAGTGGTGGTACTGCGGAGAGGCGGGGTTTTGCTGCTGGCCGAGCAATTGGACCAAATCCGAGTGCTGGCTGGCGGACGGACTCAGGAACAGGGTCATCGCCGGCAGAGGGAAGTCCCCGCTGACGCGGCCCTGGTCGTTCTGGCGCAACGTGGCTGGGCGCAGATTTCCGCTCAGCGTCACGATCCGCGAGGAATCGACCGGCGCGGTGATTCGGTCAGTCTGCGCGGATAGGCCGCCGGCGGCACTCAGAAGAAGGAGGGTGAAGGCGAATCGGTAAGGGATTGGCATGGGGATCCAGACGCAGTTTCCATTTTGGCCCAAGCCTGTGGATTCGTCCAGCGACTTACAGATTTTCCTGGCGTGCGAACTTCAGGGCTTCGATAGCCGCTCCACGGGCGCCCGCGGTATCGCCGTTGGGCATCACCCGAATGGGAATCTCCATCTGCTCCACGCGTTGCCCTGGCATGGCGGCACGGGTTTCGGCGATGAACCAGCGCTGGAACTCCGGTCCTGTTTCCAGGGCGCCGCCGCCGATGATCAGCACGTCCGGGTCGAACGTGTTCACCATCTCGTCGAAAAACAGTCCCAGGGCATGGGCCTGGACGCGGAAAATCTCGCGGCAGAGGGCATCGCCCCGTTCGGCCATCCCACGCACGAGTTTGGCCGCCTTGTTCACGTCCAGCCGGGCCAGCTCGTGGCCGGGATCGCGGGCCAGGAAATACGGCAGCAGCGTTCTGGCGATGGCGGTGAGCGAGCACAACGATTCCAGGTCGCCGGTGCGGCCGCAATTGCATTGAGGCTTCAGCCCCGGGATGCCGGCAATGTCGTGGTAAGGGATGAGCACGTGGCCCAGTTCGCCCCCGAACCCCATTCTGCCCTTCACCACGTTACCGCCCACGATCACGCCGCCGCCGAGGCCGGTGCCGATCACGGCCGAGACGGAGGTTGCCTCGCTGTGGCTGCCGAAGATGGTGAAGTGCCCCCAGAGTGCCCCGGCATTGCCGTCGTTGAGATAAAGGACGGGGCGGCCGAGGTAAACTTCGAGACCTTTGCGGATGTCGAAACCGGCCCATTCTGTATGAACGAAGTTGGTCGAGCCGCGCGCGCTGAGGACTCCGGTGGAACTCGCCGGCCCAGGCGTGTCCAGACCGATGGCGACCAGGTCATCCAAACCCACGCCCGCCATTTCGAGGGCGATGTTCAGCCCGTCGCTGATCTGCCGGAGGCAAACGGTGGGCCCCAGGGTGGAAAGCGCGGGGTGTTCGCACAGGTTTTCGATGAGGAAACGCTCCTGTGCGTCGATGACCGTGTAGTTAATGGCGGTTCCCCCGAGGTCGATTCCTGCAACAACTTTCACGGTTGGTTCTCCGTTCGGAAAGGAAATGGTTGAAATGCAAGCTTATCAGAAACCGGGTTTGCGCCGGTCGCAAGGCACGCCGGCAAGGCACGCCGGACTGTCAAAGCACGCGGAAACGCTGGGCATCGCCAACCCGCCGGCGCCGGTAGGACCGCGGGTGCCCCCGGTGGATCCAACAGTCTACGCGATGTACCCTGCGGACGCCTCTCCGGGGATACGGCCTGGCGCCGCCCGGATGTATGGCACGCATGCGGGCCAGCCCCAAGGCCCAGGTGATGACACCGGTTGGTAACGCGCGGAGACGGGTCGCAGGCTACCGCAAGATTCTGCCCAGCCCGCACGGAGCCGGTGTTGCCGGCTGCCCATGGCGGCGTAACCGATCGGCCAGGATGTCGGCATTGGGCAGGAGCCCCGGCAGAAACGCCTCAGTGCCATCCCGAAAGCCTACCGCGTACCCGAACCGTCCGCCGCCGCGCCGGGGCACTTCTTCCACCTTGGTGATTTCCGAAAAGTCCCGCGTCTCCCGTGCGCCACGTGTCTTGCGAAACCGCAGCGAGCGCTCGTCACAGGTGAATTCTACGATCCGCCATCCATCGCTCCGGATGGTGAGGGCAAATCCGATGGCGCCTATGAGCGGAAAAGAAGCCAGCGCCGCTATCTGCGCAAGCAGATCCGGTGAGAAGCGTGCGCGCGCCACTGCGTGGAAAAAGAACAAGAAGCCCAGGGCGCCAAACATCAGCCAGGCCAAGGCAGTACGCAGCCTTCGCATTGAGAGTTGCCGCTGGGTCAGGCTGCCGGAAATCGTCATACGGTTCGCCGGACTTTAGTATTTCAGGTCTGCTTGGAGCGCTTGTAGTGGCCGAAGGTTAATCGCCGGTTAGTCCTGCGGCGGACGACGCCCGGGAGTAGCAAAGCCGAACCCATGCTTGCTGCCGGCCGTGTATGGCGCGGTGCCCGGTTTGGGCAATCCGGAAAGTAGAGGCTCTGCCGCCGCGGGACCCAGCGCGTTGATCGCCGCCGCGTTGACTGCCACCGCGGCGATGCTGGATATCACCCAGTCGGTACCCTGCCCATTCGCCGGCTGTGCGCCGGAGTCCGCACGTTGCCAGGTGCACGTTGCCAGGTGTGCGGTGAGTTCGAGGTTACTGGGCCAGGTTGCTGGACATCGGAGCATCGTCCCCTTAAACGCGGCTGCCAGGTAACGATCCCCCACCTGCGCCAGGCGCCGCCGCCGCGCCTCGGCCCACGACAGATCCCCCCAGTTCTCTAAGTTTCCTCAACCCGCCGCGTTTGACACCCGCTGCTCGAAAGAGGTATCACTGAGAGATTCAAGAGGACACCATTTGACTATGCACACCCGTTTTGCCGCCCTGGGGAGCGCGCTGCTCGCGCTGGCTCTCGCCTCGTCGCCCGCGTACGCTCAGAGCAAGAAGGGCAAAGCTGCTGCCGCGCCGGCCGCCCCCGCTCCGCAGAAGCTGGATGTGGAGTATACCAACCTCATCCATGAATACCTGCAGGATCCGCGCATCTCCACCGAACTGGTGAACCATATGCCGGCCTCCGACACCGTGCCCTCGCCCCTTAAGTTCCTCGGCCGCATTCCCGGAAAACCCGGCGAGCTGACCTACGCCCACGATATCGAGCGCTATTATGAAGCCCTCGCCAAGGCCTCGCCCCGCGCACGCCTCTGGAAACTCGGCACCAGCGAGGAAGGCCGCGACATCGTCGTGCTGGCCATTGCCGACGAGGCCACCATCCGGGACCTCGATAAGTACAAAGACATGCTCGCCAAACTCGGCGACCCGCGCCAAATCACTGACGAACAAGCCAAAGCCCTCTTCCACACTGCCAAACCTATCTATTGGATCAACAGCGGTATCCATTCGCCGGAGACCGGCGGCCCTGAGATGCTCATCGAGCTGGCCTACCGCCTGATCATCGAAGAGACGCCGTTTATCCAGCAGATCCGCAATAACGTCATCACCTTCATCACCCCGGTGCTCGAAGTTGACGGCCGCGAGCGCGTCGTGGACGCCTACTACTACAGCAAGAAGCACCCCGGCGTCAGCCGCAACAGCCTCATGATGTACTGGGGCAAGTACGTCCATCACGATGACAACCGCGACGGCATGGGCCAGTACCTGCAGATGACCAAGGCTTTCACCAAGGGCGTCCTGGAATGGCACCCCACCATCCTGCACGATCTGCATGAAGCCCAGTCCTACCTCTATGTTTCCACCGGCACCGGCCCCTACAACGTCTCTCTCGACCCGCTTCAGATCGACGAATGGTGGTGGCTGGCCGAAACCGAAATCATGGAGATGGCCAAGCGTGGCGTGCCCGGCGTGTGGACCTACGGCTACTACGATGGCTGGGTGCCCAACTACCTCTTCTGGATCGCCCTCACCCACAATTCCTTCGGCCGCTTCTACGAAGTGCAAAGCTATGGCCCCGATGTGCAGCCCAATCTGCAACTCGGCGGCACTACCACCAGCCGTGAATGGTTCCGGCCCAATCCCCCGCTGCCCTCCATCAAATGGGGACCCCGCAACAACACCAACATCCAGGAATCGGCCATGCTCTTCGCCTTGAACCAGGTGGGCAAGACCCGCGAGACTTACCTGGAGAATTACTATCTCAAGAATAAGCGGTCCATCGACAAGGGCAAAGAGGGCAACGACAGCCCCACCGGCTGGATCATCCCCGCAGGCCAGCGCCGCAAAGCCGACGCCGCCGATATGGTCAACGAGCTGCGCCGCCAGGGCGCCGAGGTCGATACCGCCACCGCGGCCTTCAAAGTCGGCAACGTGGATGTGGCCCCGGGCGATTACATCATCCGCGCCGATCAGCCCTACCGTGAACTGGTGGACATGTACACCAGCGTTCAGAATTTCCCCACCACCAATCCCAGCCCCTATGACGATACCGGCTGGACCATGCAGTACATGCGCGACGTGAAGCTCATCAAGACGCACGAAAAGGCCATCTTCGACGAGCCCATGAAACTGCTCACCGCCGACGCCAAGGCCCCCGGCGGCGTGGATGGCAGCGGCCCGGTAGTGGTGGTGGAGAACACCAGCGACAACAACCTGATGGCTTTCCGCTTCCGCAACACCGACGTCAAGATGATGGCCGCCGAAGAGGATTTCGACCTCAATGGCCGCAAGATCCGCGCCGGCGCCCTGATCATCCCCAACGCCGACCGCTCCCGGCTCGATCCGGTGTTGAAGGATCTGGGACTATCCGCCTGGGCGGTCGCCTCCGCGCCCAACGTCCGCACCCACGATCTGACCGTCCCGCGCATCGGCTACGTGCATTCCTGGTCCCGCACGCAGGATGAAGGCTGGGTGCGCGCCGCGCTGGATTATTACAAGATTCCGTACACTTATTTCGCCGACAAAAACCTCAAGGAAGGCAACCTGCGCGCCCGCTACGATGTGATCATCTTCCCCCACACCGGCGGCACGGCCCAGTCCATTCTGGATGGCGTCAGCGGCTCGCAGCCCATTCCTTATAAGAAGACCGCCGAAACGCCCAACCTGGGCGGCATGGATTCCTCCGACGATATCCGTGGCGGCATGGGCATGGAGGGTTTGCAGGAGCTCTTCAAATTCGTCCAGGAGGGCGGCGCGCTCATTTCGGAAGGTTCCACCGCTTCGTTCCTGGCGGAAGCCGATCTGGATAGCGGCGTCACCGTGGAGCATCCCACCAATCTGTTCGTCCGCGGGTCCATTCTGCGCGGCAAATTCGCCGACCTGAAGAGCCCCATTTCCTACGGTTACGATGGCAGCGACCTGCCGGTTTACTTCAATCAGAATCCGGTCTTCGAAGTGGCCGCCGGCGGCGGATTCGGCGGTCGCGGCGGTCGCGGCGGCCGTGGCGGCGGCGGAGCCGGCGGCGTCAACGGCGGCGAAGGTCAGTTCGTGTTCCCCAATGTCACTCCCATCCATATTTCTCCGCTGACCCCCGAGGAGGGCCAGGAGGAAGCCGCCATCTCCGGTGCCGGGGCGGGCCGTGGTGCCGGTGGACGCGGCGGACGCGGAGGTAGAGGCCGCGGGGCCGCCGACACGGCCGGTGCCGCCGGCGGCTTCGGTGGATTCGGCGGATTTGGCGGGCGGGGCGGCCGCGGCGGCGGCGAAATGCACGCCAGGGTCGTCTTGCGGTTCCCCACCAGCGCCGAAGATATGTTGCTCTCAGGCACCCTGGCCGGTGGCGAAGCCCTCTCCGGCCGCGCCGCAGCCGTGGATGTCTCCATGGGGAAGGGCCACATCGTGTTGTTCGCCATCCGCCCGTTCTGGCGTTGGCAGACGCAGGGATCTTTCATGCTGGCTTTCAATGCCATCATGAACTGGGACCACCTGGACGCCGGCAAACCGGCCCCGCCGGCTCCCTCGACCACGGTCCCCGCTGGCGGGCAATAGGCCGCAACTCCGCATTTGGCCTGCACCGGGTCTGAGGTCGCCGAGAGCCGCAAAAAGCTCAAGCGGAGCCAGGCCGCGCGGGCGCGCAACGCGGGCATCGGCCGGGCAACCGTCGAAGCGCTGGAAAACGGGCGCGCCGGCGAGTCGGGCTTTGCGAAAGTCACCAAACTGCTTGCCGCTGTGGGTCTGGAAGTAGGGACCACGCCGCTGAAACGGGATTGCTCGGCCGGGAAGGCGCGCGCGGCAGCACCTTCGCCTAACCTGCCGGCCACGGTCGAAGCCCGCACCGTTTCCGTCACCATGCCCGTGCGCCTCCCGTCCTGGAGCGTGCCCTTTGGCCGCCGCCGGTTTTCGAGATGAATTTTGCCCGAAGGCGCCCCGCGCGAACGGTTCCGGCGAAAACCGTCGCCCAGGGG
>DATJRE010000299.1:0-31029 GCA_035505095.1 Bryobacteraceae bacterium
GCGGATCTCGGCCTTCACCCGCACCAGTTCTTCACCGCTGCCGCCGCTCGGAAAGCCCGTGTGCACTGACCGCACCCGGCCGTCCTTGCCTACGTAAATGGTCGTCGGATACGCCGTGAGATTCTCAATCTGCGGCACGGCGGTCTTCAGCACGCCGCTGGTCGGCTCACCGGCAATCAACGCCGGGTACGGGATGTGGAACTGGCGCACGAAAGCCCGCAGCGGCGCATAGCTCGGGTCGCCGCCGGCTTCGAAACAGAAGGCCGCCATCTCCAGCCCCTTGGCGTGATAGCTGTGGTACAGCTCCACCAGGAACGGCGCTTCGTCGCGGCAGTTCGGGCACCAGCTTCCGGTAATGCTCACCACGTACGGCTTGCCGGCGAAGTTGTCCTCGGTGTAAGTCTTCCCATCCGCGTCCTTGAAGCTGAAGTGGAACCGCTCGGCCGGGTCCTTCGCGTGGGCGTAGGTCATCGGATCGAGCGGCGGCGGCAGGTTGCGCGCGCGCGCTTCCGCCGGCCGTAGCCCGATGAGTTTCTGCGCCCCCGATTCCAGCGCCAGGGTGCCATCCGCCTGCAAGGTTCCGGTCAGCAGCATGGCCCGGTCGCCCGAGAAATGCGAGATGGCGAAGTGGTTGCCGTCCACCCGCCCCACCAGCGTTCCATCGTCGCCATCGATGCGCAGGATAGTGCCCTTTAGCACGGTGCCCGATTGCCGCAGGATCAAGTGGTTGCCCGGGCCGGGCCGCTGCACCGAATGCACCTCCCACTCCCCGCCGAACTGGGCGGGCGCTGCGGCCGGCGCCGCCACGGACTGGTGCGCCTTGGCCTCCAGCCGCAGCTCGCGATGCGTCCGCAGATTCACGTAGGTGCCCGAAAGGCTGCCTCCCGCCGCGTCCAGCGTCAGTTGCGAATTCAGGTAGTCCCATTTGGCGCTCAACCTGGCGCCCTCAATTTGCGCCGAACTGGAGCACACCGGCTGGGTATCCTCGAAGAAACACACTCGCGCAGGGGATTCGGTCACTTCCATTCGAAACGGAATGTGCGCCGCGTTGGTCACCACCATGCCGTCCCAACTCCCGTTGAAATCGCCTGCCAGCGCTACCGCCGGCGCCAGAATCCAGAGGAAAAAGTTCCGCACCATGGGCTGAGTCTATCATTAGTTTCCCGGCCCGCCCGATGCCACGCTTCGGCTGCCGCCGGCTGGCGGTCACGCGTCTCATCCAGCCGCTGACGTTTGAGGTGAGTCCCGCGATCCGCCAACCGATGCCGCGCAGGGGCGGTCCCGGTCTTCGCACCGAACGGTGCCGCTACGCCCCCAGCTTATTCAGCAACTGCTGGATCTCGTCGCGCTCGTTCTTACTGGGGTTGTACTTCAGGGCGTCTTGCAGTTCCTTAATCGCCTTGATCTTGTCGCCCTTCTGTGCCAGCGCCATTCCCAGGTGATAGCGGTAGGTGGACATATTGGGGTCCTTGTTCACCAGCTCGCGGAAGGTGTCGAGGGCGCTGTCGCTCAGGTTCTTCTTGAGGAAGATCCAGCCAAGGGTGTCGGAGACCTCGTACATCTCGGGCAGCAACTGCTTGGCGCGCTGCGCTTTGCTCAGGGCATCGTCCAGGTCGCCATTGTGCTCAGCCATCAGGTAGGCCAGGTTGTTGAGGGCCACCGCGTTGTTGGCGTCCAGCTTCAACACCGCCTCGTACACCTGCTTGGCCTCGGTCCAGCGGCCGGCCTTGTCCAGCACCAGACCCAGGGTGGCCATGATCACTTCGTTCTCGGGCTGGAATTCGCGCGCCTTTTGCAGGTTGGCGATGGCGTTGTTCAGGTCGCCCTTGCGCCGGTAGGTTTCGCCGATCCGCAGATAGACATCGCCGCGCGACCGGCTGTTCTTATCGAGCGAGTTCAGCAGCTTGTCGTACTCGCCGACCGCCAGATCGTACTTGCCGGCCCGCACGGCCGTATTGCCCAACGCCAGCCGCAAATCCAGGCGGTTGGGGGTCTTCTCCAATTCCGACTGGAGCAGTTGGATGGCTGCGTCGGCCTTGTTCTGGGCCATGTCCGTTTCCACCATCCCCAGCAGGCCGCGGGACTTGTGGGGATCCAACTGGTAGGACTTCTCAAAGGCGTCTTCGGCATCCTGATACTTGTTTTCCGCCAGGCTCACCACGCCCACCTGGAAGTACACATCCGGCGATCCCGGGTTGGTCTTCATCATCTGGTCCAGCAGGTCGTGGCTCTCGCCGAACTTCTTCTCGCCCATCAGGGAGGCGGATTCGATCAGTTTGGCGTTGATGTTGCTGCGGTCGATTTTCAGGATCTGCTGCGCCGTTTTCAGGGCCGCATCGTAATCCTGGCGCTGCACCTCCAGTTGCGCCAGGGCCAGCCGCGCCATCACGTAATCGGGACGAATCTGGATGGCCTTCTCGAAGCTCTGCCGTGCCTGCTCCAGCTCGCCGCGCGCCGCGTGCGCCCGCCCCAGGTTGAAATAGGCCACCGGATTATCGGGGGCGTGCGAAACCACCGACTGCAACTCGCCCAGGGCCTGGTTGATCTGGCCCTTATCCAGCAGGAAGCTGGCCTCCAGACCGCGCGCGTCGCTGTCGCCCGGGTCGTCTTTGAGGATCTGGTTGACAATCTCGGAAGCCTCGGCGCGCTTGCCCTGCCGCATGTAGACTTCAATGATGCGCTTCTCGTAGGTGCTCTTGTGCGAGGAATCCTTGCCCATGCCCTCGCGGTATTCGCGCACCGCGGAATCCATGTCGCCGATACGCAGGTAGAAATCGCCCACCATCACGTACGCCTGGTCGAACTCCTTGGCGTGCGCCTTGATCTGCTGCAACACCCCCACCATATCGTCGCGGCGCCGTTGCAGCGAATAGTGCAGCGCCAGCATGGTGAGGTAGGAATACTGCTTCGGGTTATTGGCAATCGCCAGCTTCAGAACCTGCTCGCCGTCCGCCGGCTTGCCCTGAAACACGTAGAGCCGGTATAGCTCGGTGTAAGCGTATTGATAGGTCTTGTCCAGGTCGATCACGCGGCGGTAAAGTTTCTCGGCATCGTCGAACTGGGCTTTGGCCGAAAGCGCCCGCGCCAGTTGCATCAACACGCCCTGCTGGTTGGGCTTCACCGCGTCGGCCTTGCGGTACTCCTCCAACGCGGCGTCCAGCAGCGCCATGCCATCGTCCCGGCGCGCGGTTTTGAAGGCGTCCACGGCCCGCAGGAAACTCACGTCGCCTTCCAGCCGGTGGCCGTCGAAGGAATTCGGGTCGCGCTGCAGTAACTGCGAACAATAGTTGGACACCTCATCCCAGTAGCTCTTCTGGTCCTTGGCTACCGCCACGTAGATGTCGGAGAGCTTGACCATGGCGTCCCAATGGTCCGGGTCGCCCGGCGGCAGCAACTCGATGGCGCGGCGGAAAAAACCCACCGCGTCGGTCAGGTTGCCCATTTTGGCGCTCACCAGGCCGAGGTTGTAGTACGCCGGCCCGTACTTCAAATCCTTCTTGCGGGCGTCCAGGAACAGGATTCGGGCTTCGCGGTACTTGCCCTTCTTGTAAAACATCTCCCCCCGTTCCATGTAGCGTTTCTTGGCCACGTTGGGATCGGTGTTGCAGGAAACCAGCGCCAGGGCCGCCGCCATGAGAACGGAAGTTATTAGAATCGATCGCATGAACGCCTCACACTTCGCACTCTTAACACTGTAAGACACTTGCAAACAGAAAGGCCATAGGCCGTACCGGGCAATCGGAGGGCCCCTCTGATTATAACCGTACTGGTACTTCGGTGGGCAGGGTGACCACCGCAGGAGTCATTAGTTCACGTATACCACCGCGGCGGTGGGACCGGTGGTGATGCTGCTCACACCTCCAATCTCCAAGGTGACCGGCAGCGCGTTGCCGTTCAGGTGCGTACCCGGTATTTTGCAGTCGATCTGGTATACCCCGATCATTTGCGGCTCCAGGCCGCTCCAGTTGACGATCACCGCCGACTGGCTGATGGTCGGATTGCCGAAGTACAGCGACACCGTCGCGGTCACCGCCAACGGGCTGGTGGGCGAAGGCTCGCCCGTGAACACCTTGCCGCCGGTGGTCACTCCCAGGCCGGTGGCCATCATGGTGAGCGGCTCGTCGCGGGTGGCGGGGTGCTGCTTATCCACGCGCTGGCCGTTGGCGTGAAAGATTGCGGGGCCGTCCGCATCCACGAAGATCGCCGGCGCGTACTTCGCCACGGTGACGGTTGCCGAAGTGGAGGCCACCTGGTTGGCGATGGAGTGAACCACCAGCGGATAACGGCCCGCTGCCAGGGTGAATGGCACCTGCGCGTTGATCTGGCCCGCGCTGGTGGCCTGCAAGGGCAGCGGCGCGTTATTTAAGGTGACACAGACCCCGCCCAGAACATTCGGCAGCGGCGTAGTGGACGAGGGCGCCGGCGCTGAATCGGTGGCGGCCAGGTTCTTCCCGACGACGCTGATCAGCCCACCCGGCGCGACACCGGAGGTCTGATTGGCCTGGTTCACCATGGGAGTCCCGGCGAGCGTGGGAACGCTGGACGCGGCCGGAGTCGTAAGCGGGATGATGCTCAGGCCCGATTCGGTCAGCACGTAGGCGGTGGTTCCGGCGGTGTTCACCACCATGGTCCGCCCACTGATGTTGGTGCGGCCGGTGCCGGCCACTACCGCCAGCGGGCTCTCCAGGGCATTCACCGCCGCCGTCGTGCGCAGGCTGGCCGCATCCACTACTTCGATTACCCCGGGGTCGGTGGCCGCCGCCGTGGCGCTGGTGCGCGGGGCCGTGGAGAAGCGCGCGAAGCTGGCCGCGCTGATGGCCGCGACCGCCGAAACCGGCCGCGACGAGCCCGTGGATGGTCCCGAAGGCGAGGGCAGCCCGCCACCCGACACCGGACCGGTCACCCCGGCCCCCGAACCGATGGTGGTCAGCGCCAGGTTCAGGACTTGCGCGTTGGCCAGGAAGTATGCCCCGTTCGGCCCCGCCGCCACCGGTCCGTAATACCCCGAAATGGGCGTCGGAATCACCTGCACGGCGCTTACGAAATCGTCCACCGAAGCATCGTAGAGGTAGCCGATCCCGGTGCCGCCCAGCAGCAGGACGTAGGAGCCATCGGGTGTCCCAACCATGCTTTGCGGCGAGGGGATCTTGGTGGTGGTGCCGAACACGTTGGTATCCAGCGTCCACGGAACCACCGTGCCGCTGACAATCTTCCACAGCGATCCATCGGACATCAGAACCTGCGGGTCGCGCTGGCTGGAGGCCAGAATCTCGGGCGTAATCAGGGTGAAACTGGCGTTGAAGGGCAGCGGCGGATAGCTCACCTGCCCGGTCACCGCATCCTGGGTCAGGTCCACGATGCTGATGGTTTCGCCGCCCGAATTGGCTACGTAGAGAGTGTTGGTGTCGCTCCCGAAGGCCATCGAGCGCGGCAGTTGGCCCACCGGAATCGGTGCGAGCAACTGCTGCCCCTGCATATCGAATACCTCGATCTCGTTCAGCCCCGGATTGGCGATGTACAGCCGCTGCCGGGTGGTGTCCTGCAGGATGTCGGTGAGACCGGTGGTGGTAGCGCCGATGTTCACCGGGATGATGGTGCCCGCCGCCTCCGCGTTGCGGCTGTTCTGGTACACATACACGTTGGGGATGATGTTGATGGCCTCGGCCGCCTGAATCAATAACTGGTCGGGCGTGGCGGTGCCCAGGTTCTTGGCGGCCGCGGCATTGAAACTGACCGTGATGTTGCCGCCGTAGGAGGCCGACTTGATGCTGGCCTCGGTGGAGGTGCTGGTGGTGGTGATCAGTTGCACCGTGGGGGTGATCTTCCCGCCGCCCACATCGCGCACCGGGATGGTGGCGGAGTTGAGCGCCGCCGTCACCCCGCACTGGTCGGAGGCCAGCAGGGCCACTGGCGAATCCGGCATGGCGATGGGCTGCTGCGCCAGCGTTCCGATGGGCAGCACCATGAAGCCGGACTGCGAGATGGCGTAAATGGTGGCGCTGTCGGAACTGATCACCATGCGCCCGCCCAGGTTCTCCGGCAGCATGATGCCCAGCGAGATGAGCATGTTGGTGGGCGAGTTGACCAGCAACTGGGCGGTGTTCGACTTGACGGCGGGATTCTGCACCGGAGTGATGTTGTAGCCCGTGATCAGCTCCAGCCCGCTCGATCCGGTGGCGTACACCGCCCCGCCCTGGTTGGTTTCGGTGGCGAAATTGGCGGTGGAGGGGAAGACGAACGGCGCATTGATGGCGCTCTGCTGCGCCAGCACCAGCATGGTGGCGGATTGGATCAAGGTGTTGCCGGTGACGAAGCTGGACCCATCCGGCGCCGCGCCGAGGATGGTGGAAGCGCCCGAGAGAGAGCGCGACCCCACCACCGTGGCCGAATTGACATCGAAGACGAACACGTCGCGCGCGGTGGTGGAGGTTTCGTTCACGCCGACGATTTTGGTGCCGTCCGCCGAGGCCACCAGGCGGCTGTGGGCGGCCAGCGCCATATCGTTCGAAGGCGGCGGCAGAGAGGGCGCGGTAGGCGCCGGCGGCCCGATGGAAATGGCGGCCAGGGCGGTGTTGGCAGAGGCCGTCGGGTTGTAGGTGACCAGCACGTCGGCGCCCGTGCCGGTCCCGATGGTGCTGATGAGGACCAGCTCGTTGAAGCCCACGGCGATTCCCTGGGGCTTGGCCGACAGGGCCACCGAAGTGGTGGCGAAGGTGGCCGAGGTGAGGTCCACAATGGTGATGGCCGAAGCCCCGTAGCACGCCACGTAGAGCGAGTTTCCGGCACGCGAGAGCGCCGCCGCCAGGGGAGTGGCCCCGGTGGGGATGGTGGCGGTGAGGCTGGGCGGGCTGGTCTTGGTGGAGAAGACTTCCACGTCGTCGGCGTCGGTATTCACCACGTAGAGCCGCTGGCGGGCTTCGTCGAGCACCAGGTCGGCCAACGGCTGCGCATGCGTCACCACCGTCCCGAAGGTGGCGCCCGCCGACGGCAAGGCTGCCGCCAGAAGGAGAAACAGGGGCCTGGGGAATCGCATTGGTAGACCACTATAACCTAAACCGGAGGCGCAAGGTTCGGGGCGCATTTTGAGAGGTTTGGGGGGTGGCGAAGATGTTCCATATCGCCGCCCATGCGGCGTCGTTGCCGCCCGGCGCGCCCTGGTGCTCTCTCTTTCCAGATAATCGGAAGGCCGGCCCGCTGCCGTATGAGGTGTACTCGCCGAGTCAAGCGCCGTGCCGCGGTGGCGGCCACTCTGCCAGTGAGACTACACTGCGCAGAATCCCGCAAGCAGTCTGGCCAATCTGCCTGTGGCTACGACAACTCCCAATCGGAATGCCGGCCCCGGCTGGTGCTGGAAGCCCGGCGTGGCCGAATCGTTCGACTTGCGGATGGCTTCCCCGACTGGCGGCAACAGGCGCTCGGCTGGATTGAGAACGACCAGGAAAGCCACAGACGCCGATTGCAGCGGCGCCTGCCCTGAAAACCCCCGCGCCGGGCTGCATCGTAGGGATCGCCGATCAGGTTGAAACTCAGCCGGCTGCCCGGAATTCCGCGGAACCGCTGCGCCAAGCGGCTCTAGACGTCTCTCAGGATCAGGATCTGCACACAAGTGTCAAGTTTTGAGAAAGGAAACCCATCCCGGTGGGCAATGACCATTTCGGCCGAGTCGCTGGAATCGGGATATCTCCCGTCGTGCGGATTTCGCCAATAGCCCCTCTAGCTTTGCGGTCTTTGCGACTTGGCGGCTTGGCGAGAGATCTACGAAGGTCGCGTCCACCTGCCTCGTCGGTTTGAGGTCGAAGCCTTCTTTGCCGGTCCCTGGAATCGGCTCCTACCGGAAAAGCTGCGGCGCGGCTGGACTGAGAACGACCTGGAATGCCACAGACGCCGATTGCACCGTCGCCTGCCCTGAAAACCCCCGCGCCGGGCTGCATCGTAGGACCGCCGATCAGGTTGAAACTCAGCCCGGCTACCCGGAATTCCGCGGAACCGCTGCGCCAAGCGGCTCTAGACGTTTCTCAGGATCAGGACCTGCACAAAAGTGTCAAGTTTTGAAAAAGGAAACCCATCCCGATGGGCAATGACCATTTCGGCCGAGTGGCGGGAATCGGGATATCTCCCGTCGTGCGGATTTCGCCAATAGCCCCTCTCGCTCTGCGGTCTTTGCGACTTAGCGGCTTGGCGGCTTGGCGAGAGATCTACGAAGGCCGCGTCCACCGGCCTAGTCGGTTTGAGGTCGAAGACTTCTTCGCCGATCCCTGGAATCGGCTCCTACCGGAAAAGCTGCGGCGCGAAATCCGTCAGGTAATTCCGCCAGTTGCGCCACACGTGGCCTTCTTCGGAAGGCGCGAAAGTGTGCTTGATCTGGTGCTTGTCCAGCGCCTCGCTGAGCGCCTCCGAGCCGGGAAACAGCCCATCGGCCTTACCGCAGGCGATGTAAAACAGTTTCAGCTTCTTGTTGACCGCGGCCCCGTCGGCCAGGAAATCCTTGAAGGCTTCCTCCGGGTTGCCGCGCGCCGCCGCGCTGAACGCCCCGATGTAGTGGAACGTATCCAGGTGCGCCGTGCCGATCTGCAGCGCCTGCCCGCCGCCCATGGAAAGGCCGGCAATCGCGCGGTCGTCCGCCTTCGTTTCCACGCGATAGAGCTTCTCCACGTAGGGGATCACGTCGTGCAGCAGGTCGTTGCCGAACTCCTGGTTGGCATTGCCCGCCCCGCGTCCCGCTGTTGGCGCCAGCATCACGTCGGGCAACGGCCGCCCGTAGGGCATCACCACAATCATCGGCTTGGCAGTGCCCGCGGCAATCAGGTTGTCGAGGATCAGGTTGGCGCGCCCCACATCCACCCAACTGGCTTCGGTATCGCCCGATCCGTGCAGCAGGTACAGCACCGGCAGCTTCGACCGGCCTTCTTCATACCCCGGCGGCGTGTACACATAGATGCTGCGCAGCGCCCCCACCGTAGCCGAGGGATACCAGTTGATGTGTACCGTGCCGTGCGGAACGTTCTGGATATCGTAGGATGCCGGCTTGTCGCCCGGCACTTCGAACATGGATTCCGAGGAGCGGTCGCCCAGCTTCACCATGGGGTTGTTGGGGTCGATATCGCGCACCCCATCCACGGTAAACGTGTAGTTGTAAACTGCGGGCGCCAGCGGCCCTACGGTGATGGTCCACATGCCGTCGTCGCTCTTGGTGAGGTCTTTGGACCCCTGCAGGAAATCGCCATTGAGCTTCACGCTGGTGGCCTCCGGCGCGCGCAGGCGAATCAGCACCGTGCGATCCGGATGCACTTCATAGGATGGCGGCTGCGGCGCGCCTCGGCCGCCCCTTCCGCCGCGGCCCCCGGGCACACCCGGCGCCATGGCGCCCTGCGCGAAAGCCAGCGAAACAGTCAGGCACGCGGCAACGGCCGCGGCCGCAAAATGCAAGCTGTGCTTCATGGAACTCTCCCTTTTCCAATCAGGCCGCTAGAGCGATTTCACGGGACGCGCACCAGCCTATCACCATTGCTCGCGCGATGCCACCGGTCGCCGCCGCAACCGTGAATTGCACGGTGTAATCCTCCGCCACACTGGACCCCGCGCGCGGCTTTGTCCATACTGAAGGCATGTGGCATCGCTCCGTTCGCCGCCTGCTGCCGCTGCTCCTGGCCGCCGGCGCCGCCGCCCAATCCGCCGGCCCCGGCATCTTCGAAGCACACCAGGATGTGGGCACCGTCCTCACGCCCGGCACCGCCGCGTACGACGCCTCCCGGCAGGCCTATACCCTCTCCGCCAGCGGCGAAAACATGTGGGCCACCGCCGATGCCTTCCAGTTCGCCTGGAAGAAGGCATCCGGCGACATCCGCCTGGAGGCCGATATTGCCTTCCTCGGCCAAGGTGGGGACCCGCATCGCAAAGCCGTGCTGATCGTGCGCCAGTCGCTCGATGCCGATTCGCCCTACGCCGATGTCGCCGTCCATGGCGTCGGCCTTACCTCCCTGCAGGCGCGCGAAGAAAAGGGCGCCGCTACCCACGAGGTGCAATCGAATCTCTCCAGCCCGCAGCGCGTGGCCCTGGAAAAGCGCGGCCCGTACTTCTATATGTACGTCGCCGGTCCGGGCGAGGCGCTGCATTTTGCCGGCGGCTCCATGCGTATCCCCATCCAAGGCCCGTTCTACGTGGGCATCGGCGTGTGCGCGCATAATAAGGACCGCGTGGAGAAAGCGGTGTTTTCCAACCTGCGCCTGTCGGTCCCGCCGACCGGCGGCCTGAAGCCTTTCAGTACGCTGGAAACCGTGACGGTATCGTCCACCGATGCGCGCGTGACGCTGGTCTCGCCCAAACCGATCGAAGCGCCGGTGTGGCTGCGCGAACGCGACCTGCTGGTCTACCGCAGCGGCGGCAAGCGTTTCCAGGTGCCCTCGGCGGGTGGCACTCCCGAGCCCGCCACTGACCCCGCGGCCCCCGCGCCTGGCGAAGAGCGCTCGCCCGATGGCAAATACGTGTACTTCACCTCAGCCAAGGGCGGTTCGATGCAGGTCTGGCGCAAACTGGCCGATGGCTCCGGCGAGGAGCAGGTCACCCACGACGATTTCAGCAACTGGTATCCGCACCTGTCGCCGGATGGCTCGCGGCTGGTGGTGCTGTCGGCAGCCAAGGACGCCCGGACGCCGCCGCGCGATGCCGATGTGCTGCTGCGCATCGTAGCGCTGGCCAGTGGCCGCGTCACCGTCCTCGCCAGGCTGCGCGGCGGCCGCGGCACCATCGACGCTTCGTCCTGGTCGCCAGATAGTAAGCGGTTGGCTTTCGTGAGCTACCAGATGGCAGCCGCCCATTGAGCCATTCGCCCAGCCGTTTGTCGCGCCCACGCCGCGCCATCCCGCCACCCCACCGCCAAATCCGCTATCTTACCTTCAGTATGGATTTCCCGATCGCCGTGTAGCCGGTACTTATGCGCAAACTGCTCGCCTTCCTCCTGCTGGCGGCCTGCTGCCTCTCCGCACAGGACCGCCAACTGAAAGCCGTCATCATCGACGGCCTGAATAACCACGATTGGGCCGCCGCCACCGCCGCCATCCGCACCATCCTCGAAGGCACCGGCCGCTTCACCGTGGACGTCTCCACTTATCCCAAACTGCCCGATTTCCGCCGCTACGATGTGGTCATCGACAACTTCAACGGCGGCCACACCGAAACTGGCACGCGCTGGCCCCCGGAAGCCGAGCGCGCGCTCGAAGCCTACGTCCGCGGTGGCGGCGGCCTGGTGATCTACCACGCGGCTAACAACGCCTTCCTCCACTGGCCTGAGTTCAACCAGATGATCGGCCTCGGCTGGCGCGATCCGTCCTTCGGTCCCGGCGTCGCCGTGGGGCCTGACGGCCAGATCCTCACCATTCCGCGCGGGCAGGGACTGCCACCCGGCCACGGGCCCCGCCACGATTTCGAAATCTTCGTCCGCGACCCCGGCCATCCCATCACCCGAGGCCTTCCGGCGCATTGGACGCATCCCTCCGAGCAGCTCACCCACGGCCAGCACGGCCCAGCCCAAGGCTTGACTATCCTCACCTACGCCTTCTCGGAAGTCTCCCGCCAGGGCGAACCGATGGACTGGGTGCGCGACTACGGCAAAGGCCGCGTCTATACGACGATGCTGGGCCACACCTGGAAGGGCGAGGCCAACCCCAACCTGGATGACGTCTACTTCCAGGCGCTGCTGGCGCGCGGCGCCGAATGGGCCGCCACCGGCCAAGTCACCCTCCCGCCCGACCTGGGATGGAAACCGCTCTTCGACGGCAAAACCCTGAACGGTTGGGAGGTGCGCGGTCCGGGTGTCTGGAACGTGCTCGAAAACGGCGTCCTGGTGGGACAGCGCGCGCACCCCAAACCCGACGATCCCTTCAGCGCCTGGCCGGTGGATCAGAAACAGTATCATAGCTGGCTGTCCGGCCAGGCCTGGCTCTACACGAAGCGCGAGTTCCGCCAATTCGACCTGCACGTGGAGTATTGGCTCCCGCCCGGCGCCAACAGCGGCGTTTCGATCCGCGACCAGTCGCGCGCGCACTTCGCCATCCGCGAAAGCGACGCCGCACGCCCCGACCTGGCGGCTTACCCCAAGACCACTCCCGCCCACATCGGCTACGAAATTCAGATCATCGACGACGACGCCGAGAAATTCCCCTCGGGCAGCGTCTACACCTTCGTCCCCGCCAAGACCGGCGTCCAGCGGCCGCAAGCCTGGAACAGCATGGAAATCGAATCGCGCGACAATGCCATCCGCGTTCGCCTGAACGGCCAGTTGGTCGCCGAATATCCCGGCGACCCCGCGCGCTCCAAATCCGGCCCCATCGGCCTGCAGTTGCACGATCAGTTCACGATGGCCATGTTCCGCAATATCCGCATCCGCGAGAGGTAGCGCCCTGAGCGGCCCGCGTTTTCACCGTCGGCCCGAATCCTGGTCCGTCTCCGCGTTCTCCGCCCTCTCCGCGGCCCTTCCTTGCCTTGAGTTTTTCTCCGCGCTTCCTCCGCGTCCTCCGCGTCTCCGCGGTGAAAACACGCCCCCCACCCCCCGCCATGCTTCTCCGCTACGATGAATGCAGACGCCATGTCCTCCCGCCGGTCTTTTCTCCGCTCGGCCGCCCTCGCCGCAGCGGCCCTCGGAACGCGCAGCGCCACGGCCGCCGAACCCTCCGCTCCGCTCGAAGAGTTCGCCTATGGCGACGTGGAGCTCGCCCCCGGCCCCGCCGAGACGCAGTTCGAACAGACCTGTGCCGTGCTCCTGTCCCTCAACGAAGACAGCCTTCTGAAGCCCTGGCGGCTCCGCGCGGGTCTGCCCGCTCCCGGCCCCGAATTGGGCGGCTGGTACGACGAGCTGCCGCTCGAAAAAACCGAAAGCGGCGGCCACGGCTTCGCTCCCGCGCATTGCTTCGGCCAGTGGATCTCCGCGCTGTCACGCGCCTATGCGGTCCACCACGCGCCCGAAATCCGCGCCCGCCTGGAGCGGCTGCTGGCGCTCTACGCGCCCACCATCTCCGGCCGCTTCTACACCAACTTCCGCTTCCCCGCCTACAACTACGACAAGATGGTAATCGGCCTCATCGACGCTCATCAGTTCGCCGGCATTCCCGAAGCCTTCGCCCTGCTCGACCGCACCACCGCCGCCGCCGAGCCGCACCTGCCGCCGCATGCCCTCAATCGCGATGAGCCGCAACGCCAGTGGCGTCAATCCATCGGCGAAAACACCAGCAACGACTACACCTGGGACGAGAACTACACCCTGCCCGAAAACCTGTACCTGGCGGCCCAACGCGGCGCCGGCGAACGCTACCGCACGCTGGCCGCCCGCTTCCTCCTCGACGACACCTGGTTCACCCCGCTCTCGGAAAACCGCAATGTCCTCGCCGGCCACCACGCCTATAGCTTCTGCAATTCGCTCAGCTCGGCCATGCAGGCCTACCTCGCCGCCGGAAGCCGCAAGCACTTGCTGGCCGCGCGCAACGCCTTCGACATGATCGCCGCTACCCAAAGCTTCGCCACTGGCGGCTGGGGGCCGAACGAAAGCTTCGTCGCGCCCGGCCAGGGCGAACTCTTCCGCAGCCTCACCGCCACCCATCGCGGTTTCGAAACGCCCTGCGGCAGCTACGCGCATTGCAAGCTCACGCGCTACCTGCTGCGCGTGACCCGCGACGGCCGCTATGGCGACAGCATGGAGCGCGTCTTCTACAACACCGTGCTGGGCGCCAGGCCGCTCGAGCGCGACGGCCGAGCCTTCTACTACTCCGATTACAACGATGCGGCCCGCAAAGTCTATTTTCCCGATCGCTGGCCCTGCTGCTCCGGAACGCTGCCCCAAGTGGCCGCCGATTACCGCCTGCTGCCGTACTTCCGCGATCCGGCCGGTATCTTCGTGAATCTCTACCTGCCCTCCACGCTGCGTTGGACGGATTCGGGCGGCGCCCAGCTTGCGCTCACCCAGAGCGGCGCTTATCCGTGGGAAGGCCGCATCGCCATGCGCCTGCGTTCCTCGCGGCCCGCGCCATTCGCCCTCCGCCTGCGTATTCCCGGGTGGACCACCCCCGGCGCCGTGCGCCTCTCGGTGAATGGCGAGCCAGTTCCGGCGCGCGCCCAGAGCGGCTTCGTCACCCTGCAGCGCACCTGGCGCGATGGCGACCGCCTGCAACTGGATTTCGATCTGCCGTTGCGCCTGGAGCCAATCGATCCGGACCATCCGGACACCGTCGCCCTGCTGCGCGGTCCCCTGGTGCTGTTCGCCATGGACACCGCGCCGGCTGCCCTATCGCGCCGGCAGTTGCTGGCGGCCGAACGGATGCCGGACGGCGCTTGGCAGGTGCAGACTTCCACCAGCGTCCTGCGCTTCCAGCCCTTCGTCTTAATCGGCGACCAGCCGTATCGCACTTACCTGAAGGTTGCCTGAGGGCAGGCTGACCCGCCAGTTGACCCGCCGGTTCTACGCCCGGATGCCGCCGGCCACCATCAGAATGGCGCACCACAGGCCCGCGCCCATCAGGACGCCCGTAAGCGCCCCACGCGGCCCGCGGCTCCTGCTCCGCGGCGTGTCCACAAATTCCTCGCGGTCCTCCACCGGTGACTGCTTGAGGCAAACAAGCCTCGGGATCCGCTCCATCCGTCCCGCGATGGCGCCGGTTTGGCTGAATGGCGTAAAGAGTCTGTTCGGGCCCATGCTGAATTTCCAGTGTGCCACAGGCCCTGCCTCGCAATCCAGCTTTTCAGGGGTGAATATCGGGCAATTATGCGGGTACTCGCCGCCACTACTTCAGAAATTCGCTCAGCACCGTCGCCTTCGAAAACTCCACCCCCAGCAACCGGGCAATCGTCGGCGCCACATCCACGTTGGGCTTCGGCCCGGTCCGGCCGTGGCGGATGCCGGCGCCCCACGCCACCAGGATGGCGTTCATGTCCGGATCGGTGTTCAGATATCCGTGCGCGCCGCCCGGCGTGGCCACCGCCGTAACCGTGTCGCCCTGAATGGCGGCGTCGAAGGCATAGTCGGGCGCCGCCGCCAGCACCAGGTCGGACATGCGCCCGTTGTGTGTGGGCGCCGGGTAGCCCCACTTGCCGTACTCGTCCGGCGTGATGGTCTGCGCCACTCCCTCCAGCGGCTCGCGAAGGGCCGCCAGCACTTCCTTGCGGCGCTCCTCGCGGGTCACATACACCATCGCCGTGCCGCCCTCGGCGATCACCCAGCCGTCGCCATCCTGCGGACTCCGCAGCAGCCCTTTCTGGCGCAGCAGCGCGTTCGGATGAATCACATGGTGGTAGGCCTTGAAGCCATGGTCGGAAACCACCAACAGGGTAGTCTGATCGCGGATGCCGGCGCGGTCCACGGCGTCCAGAATGCGTTGTAGCTGCCGGTCCGCCAGAATCAGCGCCGTCCTGGCCGCCAGCGATCGCGCGCCATACTCATGCTGCACCGTATCGGTCAGCAGCAGGTGTACCAGCAGCAGGTTGGGACGGTGCTTCTCGATCAGGTAAGCCGCGGCGCGCATCCACACGTCGTCGTGCATGGTGTTCCCGGATTTTCCCCAGCCGCGCAGCTCCTCCGGCGTCAGCACGCCGGCCTGTAGCATCTCGCGCTCCACCGCGCCATCGGCGCTCGGCTGCTCGGGGAAGGACCAGTCGATGGTGGGCGGATGATAGATCGCCACCCAGTCCACCTCTGCCGTGGTCAGCCCGGCCTGGTGGGCCGCATCGTACACTGTGGGCGCTTCCACCAGCTCCGTCTTAGGCACCCACGGCTCGATCCGCAGCGCTTTGCCCTCGCCGGGGCGCACCGGCATGCCGTTGTAAATCACGCCGTGCTGCGCCGCGTTGACGCCCGTCACCATGGCGGTATGGTTGGGCCAGGTCACCGTCGGATTGATCGGAATCATGGCCTCCGCCGACGCCCCTTCGGCCATCAGCCGGCCGAGCACCGGCAGCGGCAGCGAGGGATCGTGCAGCTCGTACGCCGGGAAGCCATCCAGGCTCACCACAATCACGTGCCGGTTCCGGTCGGCCGCCGTCAGACCGATACCACCCAGCAAGAGTAGGGCCCAAACACGCATGTTGCGCATACACGTCCAGTGTATGCCGCGCCACGCGCCGCGCCGGCTACTGGTAAAGGCTCTGGAACTCCGGGCTGCCGATGAAGCCTTGGTTCGGCGTACCCGGTCCCAGAATCTGAATGCGCGTCGCATATCCTGCCGTACCCTGGAACTGCAGCCCGGGCCCGCCGCTGTTGGCGACCCCTACCCAGAAGTTGTAGCCCGGCGGGTCGTAATCGCGCTTGAGGATGGTGTAATACAGCATGGCGATGTACAGCCCGTTGGTGTGATCCACCCCGCACGCCGGGCAGCCCGCCGACGCAGCGTGGAACGTTCCGGTGCTCTGAAACTCGTTGTTCACGGCGTCTGCCGGGGTGAGGTTGGATGGGTACCCGATGAGCATCTGGAACCACGCCGCCAGCGATGCCGGAGTGGTCCCCGCGCCGGTAGTCTCCGCGGCGGTCGGCGCACGGCTCAGCAGGTTTTGGTAGAGAGTCGCCGCCGAGTAACCGGGGTTCACGGCAATCAGCGACGTGAACAACTGGGCGATGGTCTCTGTGCCATTCCGGATGCCGCTTACCGCCGCAACAAACCCCGCGTAGCCGGGCACTCCGCCGCTGGCTGCCTGGTAGGTGGCCATCACCGCGAAATCCGTGTTGAAGGCCTCCGGACTCGTCAGGAATGAGTCGGCCATTTGTCCCAGACCGCCCGCGCCAATGCCGGTCCAGAAGGCGAACCCGCTCGAATCCGGATCGCGGCCCAACATCGACTGGTACAAGGCCCGCACCTGGCGGCTGGGCAGGCTCTCCGTATCGCCGGCCTCCGTCACCGTAAACGTCTGGGGGCTGCCCCCGCTCGAATTCGTAATCGTCAGGGTGGCCGATTGCGGCAAAGAGTGGGTGTTGCTCAGCGCGGTGTATGTGAAGCTGCTTCCGCTCACGCTGGCGGTCAGCCACAAAGCATTCGAGGCCGCCAGATACGTACTGCTGCAACCGGCGCCGCTCGCCGCCGTGATGCCCACGTTGACAGGGACCTCCGGCAGGAAGCCGCCGGTCGAGGTTCCCGCGCTGGTCAGGTTGGCCGAGCCACCGGCATTGAGCGTGAACTCGCAGCCGGTAGGCGTCCCGGGAATGAAAAACCACGGCGCGGCGGGAGCGGCGCCTGTGCCCGAAGAATTGCTGGCGATGATTTCCCAGTAATAGACCACCCCCGCAGTCAGCGCCGGCGGAGAATAGAGGAAACCGGCTGTGTTGAACTGGAACGGCGGTGGGTTCACGGTCCCGAAGTAAACCGCATACGAGGTCGCGTTGCTCACCGGCTGCCAGGCCAAGGTCACGGAAGTGGAAAGACCGGTGGCTCCATTCGCCGGCGCCAGCAGCGTTACCACCGGGGGGCCGGCCGGCTCAATGGAGGTGTTGGGGCTCTGCGGCGCCGAAGTCTGCCCGCCCAGGGTGAGCGCGGCAGAGGTCGAAAGTATGCCGCCGGCCGGCGCGCTCGCCGACACGCCCGCACTCACCGCAAAGCTGGTCTGGCCGCCCGCGGCGATCGCCGAAAGGTTCACGCAAACCAGCGAGCCGCCGTTGAGCGAACAGGTCCACGCCGGGTCGCCCACGCCCGGTACCGGAGCGGTAACGTTCGTCAGATTGGGGTCCAGCGCAATGCTCACGGTCATCGGATCCCCAGCCACTTTCGCCCCCGCGTTGGCGCCGTTGCTCAGGCTGGCCGTGTAGGTGATCTGCTGCCCAGCCGCGATTCCGCTGGGACCTTCGAAGCTCAGCGTGACCGAAGGGCCCGCCGAGGGCAGCAGGATCTGCGACGCCGTCGCGGTGGCCAGGTTGTCCGAAGCGCTGGTCGAGCTGGACTGGATCAGTACGGAAGCGGCGGCGCTTGGTCCATCGGCGACCACCGTGAGGCTCGGCGCCTGCCCGGTAGCCACCGTCGGATAAGTCACCGAAAGGTTAGTGCCGCTGGGGGAACACGTCTCCCCGCCATTCGACGCGCAACCGGTGATGGTCCAGGTCGGCGGCAGACTCTCCCCAACCGTAACATTCGTAGCCGTCGGCGCTGCGGCATCGCGCGCCAGGGTCTGGGTATACTGCAACGTGCTCCCTACGGTCACCGTGGCGCCAGGCCCGCCTGAGCCGTCCAAGACGGCTTGCTTGCCGGACAGCGTCGCAGCCTTGGACGCCGTGGTGCTCTGCTGGCTCCCATCCGCGCCTTGAACCAGCAGGTTGAACGTCAGGTGGTCCGAAGAGTTAATGTTGCCCGCCACCGCTGCCGAGGCCGGCGCGCCTGAATCGTTCACCAGCGTGACCACGCTGTTGAATTCGTCGGCGATGAAAATCTGGTCCGCCTTGCCGATCGCCACGCCCCATGGCTGGCTGATGGCGTTGCTGCCCTGCCCGGCCAGCAGGGTGATAATGTTGGTCGCCAGCACCACCTTGCGCGTGCTTTCATTGAAAAAGTCCGCGATGAACAGGTTGCCCAACCCGTCCACCGCCACGCGCACCGGGGTAAGGAGTTGCGCGTTCACAGCCGGCCCACCATCGCCGCTATAGCCGGAGGTTCCGTTCCCGGCTATCGTCGCAATGCTGCCCCCAGCCGTAACCTGACGGATCCGCAAGTTCCCTGAATCGGCGATATAGAGATTGCCGGAGGAATCCACCGCCACATCGTTCGGGATGGCAAGCTGCGCACTGGGGGCCGGGCCCCCGTCGCCGGAAAAACCGGCCGAACCGCTCCCTGCTACGGTAGTAATGGTGCCGGTGCCCGCCGTCACTTTGCGGATGCGGTTGTTGTTGGAATCGGCGATGAAGATGTCTCCGCCGGCGTCCACCGACAGGCCCTGCGGGTTGTTGAGTTGGGCGCTGGTAGCCGGGCCATTATCCCCCAGGCTCGATCCGCCGCCCGCCACGGTGGTGATGATACCGGTAGCCACCGTCACTTTGCGGATGCGGTTGTTGGTCGAGTCGGCAATATAAAGGTTGCCCGCGGAATCCACCGCCACGTCGGTGGCGGATAACTGGGCGGCGGTGGCCGGGCCGTTATCGCCGGAGAAGCCGCTGCCGCCGGTTCCCGCCACAGTCGTGATAATGCCGGTGCCCGCCGCCACTTTGCGGACGCGATGATTCACGTTATCGGCGATGTACAGGTTGCCGGCGCCATCTACCGCCACGCCGGTGGGCCCATTGAGTTCAGCGTTGGTGGCGAGTCCCCCGTCGCCGCCGAAGCCGGCCACCGGAGAGCCGGCCACCGTCCCAATCAGGTAAGGCTGCACCGGACCGCTGGCCCCGCCGCTGGTGATGTTGGTGGAATCGCTGGCGCTGGCCGTCGCCGATCCGCCGCCCGAAACCGAAACCAGGTTCACCTGCGGCGAGGTAGCGTTGGAAGCCACGTTGACGGTTACCGCAATCGGCGGGTAGCCCGTCCCGCCCAGGAGGTTGTCGGCGCGGGTGCAGGTGTTCCCACCGCTCGGGCAGGTCCAGCCCGTGCCTGACATGGAAACCAGAGTCAAGCCCGAAGGCACGCTCTCAGTCACAGTCACCGGGCCGCTGGTAGGGTTGGCTCCCTCGGCATTCAGAACGTTGACCGTGTAAACCGCATTCTGCAGCCCCTGGCTAAAGTCGCCGCCGTGACTCTTGGAGATGCTCAGCACTACCAGCGGTTGGGCCACCTCCAGGGTCACCGGGAAACTCAGCGAGCCTGTGCCCGTGGCCTGGATGGTGACACTGCCGGCGTAAGTCCCCACACCCAGCCCCGCGTTGCTGGCGGTAATCGTAAGAGTGGCTGGCGAACTGGTCTGGCTCAGCGTAGCGGTCAGCCAATTTCCCCCCGTCAGGGCGGTTGCCGAAACCACAATGCCCGTGCCGCTGCTCACCGTGCAAGCCTGGCTGGCGGGAGCCGCTCCGCCGCTCACCGAGGCGAAAGTCATCGAAGTGACCGAATCACAGCCCTGCAGGAGTATTTGCGTGGCGCCCGAATCGGCGGCCCGCGAGTTGTTGATCTTACTCAACTCCGGGATTTTCATGGAAGGATCGGCAATAGCGCCCAGGTACCAGGGGCCCGGAGGCAAAGCGGTGGGAACGTTCACCGAAACCGTACAGGTGGTGCTGCTCCCCGCGGGCAGAATCGGGCCCGCGCAGCCCGAGCCGGAATCCACCGCCGCGGTGGTGATGGTTGCGGTCTGCGACCAGTAGAACTCCACCGTAAAGGTTTCCGAGGCGGCGGTTCCCTGGTTGGCCACTGTCATGCTGACGTTGGCCTGCGATCCCGCGGCGATGGTCGTGGGTGCCGTCAGCGCCGTGATCACCAGGTCCGCGGCCGGCGCCCAGTTGGCGTCGTCCAGGATCCAGGTATCGTTGAGCAAGCCATTACCGTCGGGGCTGGCGAAACCGTTGCCTCCAAAAACAATCAGTTCGTCGTTGCCTGGGTTGTATAGTCCAGCCGCCCCCCAGCGGGCTGGGGGATATCCGGGCGTGTTACTGAACGAAGTTGTCCCTGCGTAGCGCTCGATCCAGGCCGGCGTGCCTCCCAAACCGTTGGCATTCGACAGCGTCCAGACGTCCGACAAGTCGATCGTTCCGTCGGTCGAGCCGCCAAACAACACCATCTCGTCCGTGGAGGGGTCAAAGATGGCCGTGGCCCCGGCGCGGCCAACCGGCGGCGTACCGCTGGGAAGAAGCTGCGTCCAGGTGGGAGTTCCGCCCAGTCCGTTGGCATTCGATAGCACCCAGACATCGTTGAGGCCGATGTAGGTTGTTTCCGTAGACCCGCCGAAAACGATCATCCGATTGTTGGCCGCATCGTAGACGGCATTGTGCATTTCCCGCCCCGGTGGAAGGTCCCCCGCCGGATTCAATTGAATCCAGGCGGGCGTTCCGCTCAATCCGTTGGCTTGCGTCAACACCCACACGTCGTTCAGGTCGTTGCTGCCGGATTCACCGCCGAAGACCATCATCCGGTTGCTGGCCGGGTCGTAGACGGTGGTCGAAAAGTACCGCTCCGGTGGCGGCGTACCGGCCGGATTGAGCTGCGTCCAGGTGGGCGTTCCATTGGCGCCGTTGGCATTGCCGAGCACGAAGACCGGGTTGGATCCGCTGCCGGCGTAAAGGATCATGCACGAGTGGGCCGCGTCGTACACCGCGCTTCCTTCCTCAGCCGGAGCTGTCCCGGCAGGCGTGACCGGCGTCCACACAGGCAACGCCCCAAGCGAAAGACGCCAGACCCCGGTGCCGCGAGTGGCGTTTCCAAAGACGATCATCTGGTTCAGGGATGTATCGAGGACCGCGGCTGCCCCTTCACCCCCCGCTGGAGGGGGCCCGGCGGGCGTTAGCGCATCCCACGTTTGCGCCCCCGCCGGCAGGCACGCGGCAAGCCCCACCGCGGCCGCCCAAGTCAATATCTTGCGAAGACCGTCATCGGCCATCTCGATCCTCCAGACACCCACTTGCTTCAGCGCGGAAACCAGGCCGAGGGGGACAAAAATCAGTCCGCCGCCGGGTTACAGCAGCCGCGCGATCTCGCAAACCGTGGCGCCGGTCACGTGGATCAAATCGTCCGGCGCCAGCACCATCTGGCATCCGCGCACACCGGCCGAAACCGAGATCAGATCCCACACCAGGGCAGTCTCATCCAGGTAGACCGGATACTCTTTCTTGGTACCCACCGGCGAGACGCCGCCGCGGATGTAGCCGGTCAGTCCGAGCACTTCCTTAACAGGCACCAGCTCGACTTTCTTATTCCCGCTGGCATGGGCGAGTAACTTCAGATCCAGCTCGGAATTCGCCGGGATGGCCGCCAGCACCACGCCCGTGCGGTCGCCGCGCACCACCAGCGTTTTGAAGACCTGCTCCGGCGGCATGCCGATGGCTTCGGCCACCTGGGCCGCCGCGAGGTGCTCCTCATCCACCGTATATTCCCGCAACTCGTACCGCACCCCCGCAGCGTCCAGAATGCGCGCGGCGTTGGTCTTGGGCATGGCGAAGCTATAGTACCAGGAAAATCCGCGCTCCCTTGCCGTCCCGCGTCCTCCCACGATCGACCCCGCGGTTGTCATCAAGTTTTAGGCCCTCTCGGCATATGCTGGTAGGACATGGCTCAGAGAGTGTCCCTTGCCCCACTGGGCGTCGCCCCGCCAGTACGGTCGCACAGATACCCCCCGCGGCCCCTCTCCGTCCTCCCCGCCCTGGCGCAGCCATTCGGACTCGCGGAACCATGATCGCTTCCAAATCCACCCCGGCCGTCCGCGGCTCCTTCGCGTTCTGGCAGGTCCTCACCGTAGCTTTGCTCGCGTTCGGCTATGCCGGATATTATCTCTGCCGGTCCGATCTCTCGGTGGCCATGCCCCTGCTCATCGCCGGGCTGGCGCGGCACGGAATGTCCGCCGATGCCGCCAAGGTCGCGCTGGGAACCGTCGCCTCCTGGGGCGTGCTGGCGTACGGCCTCGGAAAATTCCCCAGCGGCTGGGTGGCGGACTTCCTGGGCGGCCGCCGCAATTTCCTGCTCGGCATGAGTGGCGCCATCCTCTTCACCCTGTTTTTCGGCCTCTCCGGGGGAATCCCGCTCTTCACTCTGGCGTGGATGGGCAACCGCGCCGTCCAATCCATGGGCTGGGCCGGCATGGTCAAAATCTCGTCGCGCTGGTTCTCCTACTCGGCTTACGGCACCGTCATGGGCTTCATCAGCCTCAGCTACCTGTTCGGCGACGCGGCCTCGCGCGAGTTCCTGGCCCGCCTCATCGATGCCGGCTTCGGCTGGCGCGGCCTCTTCTTCGCCGCCGCCGGGACCCTGGCCGTCCTGCTCCTGCTGAACCTCCTCCTGCTGAAGGAATCGCCCGCGCGCCGTGGGTTCCCCGAGCCGCCCGCCAACCCGTCCAATCTGTTCGGCGCCCAAGGCCAGGCCCCCAGGCCCGAAAGCCTCGGCGCGCTGCTCGGCGCCTTCGCCCACAGTCCTGCCTTCTGGCTGGTCTGCGCGCTGTCGTTCGGCGTCACCATTCTGCGCGAAACCTTCAACCTCTGGACCCCCACTTACTTCACCCAGTCCGTCGGCCTGACCGTCGCCGATGCCGCCCACAAGAGCGCGCTGTTTCCCCTGTTCGGCGGCCTCTCCGTGCTGCTGGCCGGCTTCGGCAGCGACCGCCTGGGCCCGCACGGCCGCGCCGCCATCATCTTCTATGGACTGCTGCTCACCACCGCCGCGCTGGCCGTCCTGGCCTTCGCCAATTTCGGGCAATCGCAACTGGCGCCGGTCGCCTTGGTCGCGCTGGTCGCCTTCGTCATGATCGGACCTTATTCTTACCTCGCCGGCGCCATCTCCCTCGATTTCGGCGGCAAACAGGGCAGCGCGACGGCCTCGGGGCTCATCGATGGCGTCGGTTACCTGGGAGGAATCCTGGCCGGCAACAGCGTGGCCGGTATCTCGGTGGTGTGGGGATGGAAGGGCGCCTTCGCCGCCCTGGCCGCGGTCGCGCTGCTGTCCAGCGTAGCCGCCGGCGTCTATCTGCTGCGGCTCCGGCGCCACCCGTGAGCGCGCCGCACTCCGCTCAGTGCGCCCGATGTTTGCGGTGCGTCCGCGCCGCCGCGCTCACACTGCCGCCCTCCAGAGCCTGCAGCAGGTTGGCCCCCCAGGGAGATCCCAGGCCCGTGGTAGCGTCCCATCCGGGGCCCGCCGAAAACGCTCCGTTCGATCCGCTGGTAATGTCGTGGAAAGCGTCCGCCGCCGCCGGCAGTCCGTAGAGTACCGGCTGCAGGAAGCCCAGCGGCTTTCCCAGCTTTTCGTTCAGCAGGGCGATCAGCCCGCTCCACAGCGGCGCCACCGCGCTGGTTCCGCCGATCACCAGCGAATCCCCGTCCACCAGCACGTTGTAACCGGTTTCGGGGTCGGCATCGCCGGCCACGTCCGGTACACCGCGCCCGCCGCCCGCGGGCGGTTGGATGTGCGCCGCGGCCTGCCACGAAGGCAGCGGAAACTGCGCGCTGTACCCACCCCCGCTGGCGCCCCCCTGGGTTCCATCGTTCCACACCGTTTCGCTGGTGATGGCGCCGTTGGCGCTCTGGAGCGTGGTGCCCCCGCAGCCCAAAATGTGCGGGCTGGAGGCCGGGAAATCCACGTGGTTGGCGCCGTCCGTGACTCCATCGCTCGACCCGTTGTCCCCCGATGCCGCGCAAATCGTCACCCCCAGCGCCGCCCCGTCCTGCGCGGCCGAATCCATCGCCATCATCGACTGGCTCGTCCACGTGGATTCGGCGCCGCCCCAACTGATCGAAACCACCGACGGGTTATTGGTGGCGTCGTGAATCGCCGTGGTCAGCGCATCCAAAAAGCCCTGGTCGGTGTTAGGCGCGAAGTACACCACGATCTTCGTCCCCGGCGCCACCGCTCCCACCACTTCGATGTCCAGCAGCACTTCGGCGTCCGAGCTGTTCGGGTTGGTCGGCTGGTTCTGCGCCTGGTCCACCGAAACCGAAATCACGTTGGGTTCCTCCACTCCCAAAGAGGCAAAATAGTTCTTCAAGTCCGCCGGCAGATATCCGCCGCCCAGTTCCAGAATGCCCACCGTCTGGCCGGTGCCGTCCACATCCAGCGGAAACTGGTACAACTCGGCCACCTGGCGCGGGGTGTAGGAAACTCCGGCGGCCGCCGCCGCGGCGCCGTTCACCCGAAAGTGAGCCTTAGCCTGCGGCCGGTTGTCCAAGCCCAGAATTGCCTCCACCGATTGGGCCAGTCCCGCGGGAACCTGGATGCCGCCCGTCCGCGCGCGGTATTGGCGTCCGTTGTGTTCGTAACGGCCAAGCTGCACATCGAAGGCGCGCATCATGGCCGCCGCCGTGCCCTCCAGTTTCACAGTCCGCCGCGCGGGCGATACTTCCGTCACCGTAAGGCCGTTCTCCTGGGCAAACTGCTTGACCAGATCGATAGACTCCGGATCGGCGCCGTATTTGGCCGCGAACTCCTTGCGCGATACCGCGGCGCCGCCCTTCAGCGGTACCGGCAGGCGCTTCTTCGGCCTCAGGATCACCGAGATTTCAATCTTCTCATCGCCTGGCTGATCCCCAACTCTGGTCCCGACCGGCTGGCGCTCGCTCCCCGGAAGTGTGACTTTCTCGCTGTTCATGGCTACTCCAGCATTAGTGTGTACCGATTCGCCGGTGAATGGACCGCTCTTGAAGCCGCCAACCGTGTTTGATCGTACGGAACGGGTCGATCCCAACAGCCGTTCGCAAAGGAATTGCCGGTTTCTTCTCAATCGGCTCAATCAGTTGCGGGCTTCGCTGCCCGGTACCGAAGAACCCGCGTGTTACTTTGAAGTTGAAAAAAAGCTGCTCGCTCGCTGAGTGCAGCCCGTTTCGATATTGCGATGCCGTGCCCACTGCAGGGGATTTAAAGTCGGCTATCAGACGCATTCAACGTTCGGAAGGCGAAGGTGGCATGCTCCTTTCAGTGGAGGGCGCTCTTGGGCAGGGCGTTCTTCGCGGAGGAGAAGTGGAACCGGTTCCCCATGTCCCGGCGGGAACAGCCCCGCAATCGAAGACGAAAATAACCAACAAACCGCCCTCCGGTGGACCGCGCGCCGTTCGGCTTGCGCCCGCCTACCTTACGCGTACAGCTCCGAAACTGGCACCCGGACCCCCGACCGTGAGGGAGCACTGCCAATTCTTGGCTAGGGGCACGACACCACCCTCTCCTCGCGTCTCGCACGCGCCAAGATCAGACCGTCTTGCCCGATGTGCCCCTACGGGCCGCCCAAGCGTGCCACGCCGGGTCGTCTCCCTACTTTAAGGCCGTGAGATCTTCACCAGGCTTCCCGATTGCCCGATACGTTCCAGGTATTGACGGGCACACGGGGCGCACAGGCACTCCGGATTTTCTTCCGGTACCACCTGGATGGCGTATCGGCTTCGCCGCTTGCCGCAAGCCAAACAAGGCACCGCGGACCGGCGGTTCCGTCGCCCGGGCGCCGGCTTCGCACAATTTGCTGGTGATGCTCTCGGAGGAAAGGAATTGGAGTAGCGAACCATACAAGAGGATCATCGGCGGAAAGCACAATTTACTTTAGAGTCCAAAGACCTCTTCTCGCCGAAGACCACTCCCTGCTTTGGCCGGTTCACGGCACCGGCAGCCGCCCCGCCTAAACCACCCGCTGGACGACCGGCGAGTAACGGTACGGTTCAGGATCGAGGTGCTCGTCACACTCGGATGGGTCGCTGCCGGCCAGGGCGCGAATCAGTTGCGCCGCCAGTTCCTTGGGGCAGAGGCAGTCGGCTTCCGAGACCGTCTCCGCGGGAGCCGGCTGGCGCCAGTCGAAACGGATCTCCACCGGTTCGCAGTCTTCCGAGATCCAGGTGCCCCGGACACGCGTGAAGAGCGCCGCGTCGTCGGCGTCCCTCACCGCCACACTCATCGTGTTGCCATAGCGGGCCAGAACGAATCCGGCTACCGCCCGTCCGTCCCTGTATCTGATCGTAATCTTGCCGGCTTCCAGGCTGATTGTCATAGCGCGGTTCCCAGGTTAGCGTACGGCAAGGTACCCGGAGCAAGACAAAAGGCCCGGTTTGTACTCCGGCCCTACCAGGACTTTTGTCCCAAGAATCGCCCGCCGCGGAAGCCCGGTCCCTTGAAAATCGGCACCACTTAGCCCCGCAGAATGTGAGTCTTACGGATTTGCAGCCCCTCCCGTCGCCTGGGCCGACTCGCGTCCATTTTCATTCCCTCCTGTGCCGAAGCGAAGCGCGCGCCAAGCGAAGCGCCGCCGTCTCCTGTTCGCAAATCTGCTCCGCTCCCAACCCCTTGCCTCTCAGCCGCTTAACCTTGGGGTCTAGCCCGATGGCGCGGTCTGCATGCTATATCTCGAATCGGAGGGAACACATCGTCCCAAATGGCTTCGTTCCTCGCAAACCCACTGCCCGGCGGACCGGTTCCAGCCTGCTCCAACCGGCTCGCCGTGGCGCTCAGTCGAAAAATTACCGAACGAACCCATTTTGGCCCGCAATCGGCAGAAAAGGCGGTATTTACCCATCCGCCAGCGAACCCGTTTCGGTGCTTGCAGCCGCTCTCAGCCGGCGTCCCAATCCCAAAAGGTTTGACTTCACCCCGCCACTTGCCTAATATCTTCCTAATCATGAAACTAGCATCGCGATTTCTCCCGCTTCTCTTCGTGCCGGCGCTGCTGCTGCTGGGCGCCGATGCACTGAAGTACCAGAAGCCGCCCAAGCCCGTCATGGATGTGCTCAACGCACAGCCCACCCCGGCGCTGGCTCTCAACCCCAACCACACCTATGCTGTCGAATCGCAGTCGGTACGCTACCCGCCCATCGCCGAGCTGGCCCAGCCCATGCTCCGGCTGGCCGGGTTGCGCATCAATCCCCGAAACAACGGCCTGCACAACATCTTCTACAGCTCCACGATCGCGCTGCGCAAGATCCCCGAAGGCACTCTGATCAAAATTCCCACACCGCCCGGCGCCCGCTTGAGCGCCCCGCGCTGGAGTCCCGACGCCACCCACTTCGTCTTCACCAACATCACCAACACCGCCATCGAATTGTGGATCGGCGACACCACCGGCCAGGCGCATCGCATTGAAGGCGTGCGCCTGAACGGCGTAATGGGCAGCGCCGGAAACTTCGGCGGTGGCGGCGGTCGTGGTGGCTTTGCCGCCCCGCCGCCCAGCGATTTGCAATGGATGCCCGATGGCAAAACCCTGCTGGCGGAAACCGTCGCCCATCACGGTCCCCCGCCCCCTGAGGCCATCGTGCCCGAAGGCCCGGACGTGCAGCAGAGCCTCGGCGGCGCCCACGGCTCGGCCACCCTCGAAGACATGCTCCGCAGCCCCCACGACGAGGATCTGTTCGAATACTACGCCACCGCCCAACTGGCGCTCATCGACCCGGCCACCGCCAAGGTCACCCCTGTCGGCAAGCCCGCCATCTTCGAATCCGTGCGCATTTCGCCGGATGGCAAAGACCTGCTTGTCACCACCGTCCACCGGCCCTTCTCGTATCTGCTTTCGGTGCGCTCCTTCCCCAAGGAAATCCAAGTCTGGGATCGCGCCGGAAGAATGATCCACAAGGTCGCCAGCCTGCCTCTCGAAGAAAACCTCTCGCTCACCGGCGTCCCGGTCGGCCCCCGCGACGTTCAGTGGCGGCCCAGCCAGCCGGCCACCCTCCTCTGGGTCGAGGCTCTCGATCGCGGCAACCTGAAAAACCAGGTGCCTTATCGCGACCATCTGATGGCGCTGGCCGCCCCGTTCACCGGCGAGCCCCACGAAGTCTTCAAGGTCCAGCAGCGCTTCCAGGGCATCCAGTTCGCCGCCAAGGGCGGTATGGCCCTGGTCGACGATTTCGAGCGCCAGAAGCGCTGGCAGCGCACCTTCGAAGTCGATCTGGACAAAGGCGGCGAGCCCCGCCTGATCTGGGCGCGCAATAACCAGGACCGCTACAAAGATCCCGGCCGTCCGATCGAGACCACCATGCCGAACGGCAGCCGCGTCCTTCTTCAGGATGGCGATAACCTGTTCCTCACAGGCGTCGGTTCGTCCCCCACCGGCGACCACCCCTTCCTCGACCGCTTCGACCTGGCCACGCTCAAAAGCGAGCGCCTGTTCCACTGTGACGACGATCATTACGAAACCGTCGAGGGTCTGCTGGACGCCCATGGAAGCCGCTTCCTGACCCGCCGCGAAAGCCCCAACGAGCCCCCCAATTACTATGTCCGCACCGAAGCCGGTAAGATGACCGCCTTTACCAGTTACCCCGATCCGCAGCCTTCCATCCGCGGCATCCACAAAGAGCTGGTCACTTACAAGCGCAACGATGGCGTCGAGTTATCCTTCACCCTCTATCTTCCGGCCGATTACAAACCCGGCACGCGCCTGCCCGCGCTCATCTGGGCTTACCCTTACGAGTACAACGATGCCGCTACCGCCGGCCAGGTGAGCGGCTCCACTAAGCGCTTCACCGAAATCACCGGTTATTCCGAGCTGTTCTTCGCCATGGATGGCTATGCCGTAATGGATAACACCGCCATGCCGATCGTCGGCGACCCCGATACCGTCAACGACACTTACGTGCAGCAGATCACCGAAGACTCCCAGGCTGCCATCGATAAAGCCGCCGCCATGGGCGTGGTCGATCCGAATCGCGTGGGCGTGGGCGGCCACAGCTATGGCGCCTTCATGACCACCAATCTGCTGGCGCACACCAACCTCTTTAAGGCCGGAATCGCCGAAAGTGCCGCCGAAAACCGCACCCTGACCCCCTTCGGATTCCAGAGCGAACGGCGGACCCTGTGGGAGGTCCCCGAAGTCTATCTCAAGATGTCGCCATTTATGTATGCCGATAAGATCAAGGCGCCGCTGTTACTCATTCACGGCGAAGCCGACGATAACTCCGGCACGTTCCCCATCCAGAGCGAGCGTATGTACGAGGCCGTCCGCGGCAACGGAGGTACCGTCCGGCTGGTATTTCTGCCTTACGAAGCCCACGGCTACCGCGGCAAGGAAACCATCGAGCACGTACTCTGGGAGAAATTCCAGTGGTTCGATAAGTATGTGAAAGGTGCATCCGGAGGAGCCGCCACCAGCAACTACCACCGCTAACCGGCTTGACGTGAGGGCGTGGGGACGACCGGCAAGAAGCGCTTTGGAAGTGAGTTCTCCGCCGTTTTTCCTCCGTGTCTCCGCGCCTCCGCGTCCAAGCTTTTGCTCGGCTCTTCGTTTACGGTACGATGTAACAGTCCATGCCTCGAAGCTGGGTCTTCGTATTTCTGTGCCTTCCCGCACTGGCGGCCGGACCTCCGCCCACGCTCGACCAGGCCCTCGACCGCCTCTACAATTTCGATTTCCCGGCCAGCCAACGTCTGCTTACCGGCTACATCGCCGCCCATCCGCGCGAGCCTCTGCCCTACGCCTTTCGCGCCTCGGCCTACCTGTTTACGGAGCTCGACCGCATGGGAATTCTGGAGAGCGAATTCCTCATCGACGACCGCAAAATCGCCGCCAAGAGCAAGCCCATGCAGCCCGATCCGGCCACCGCGGAGCATTTTCAGAAGGCCGTCGAAAAGGCCCAGGATCTGGGCGAGGCCGATCTTAAAACCAACCCCGACGACCAGCAGGCCCTCTTCGCCCTCAGCGTCACCGGCGGCGTAGCCACCGACTATATGGCGCTGGTCGAAAAGCACCAGTTCATGAGCCTCTCGCTCGCCAAGCGCTCCAACGAGTACGCCCAGCGGCTGCTCCGGCTCGACCCCAAGTTCTACGACGCCTACCTCACCGCCGGCTTCTCCGAATACATGGTCGGCAGCCTGCCCTTCTTCATCCGCTGGTTCGTGCATTTCGATAACGTCGACGGCAGCAAGCAGCGCGGCGTGAGCAACCTGGAGCTGACCGCGCGCTCGGGCCACTACTTCCGCCCGTTCGCCGAGATCCTGCTGGGCATCATCGACCTGCGCAATAAGCGGCTCGTCCCCGCCAAGAACCGCCTGCAGCAGTTGGTGCACCAGTACCCCGGCAATCCCCTGTTCCGTAAGGAGCTGGGTAAGATCAACCAGAAACTCGGCATGGCGGCGAATTAGTGGCACACCCCATCGAAGTCGAGGGCCTCAAAAAAAGCTACGGCGCGGTTCACGCCGTGCGTGGCGTCGATTTTCATGTCGAGGCGGGCGAGGTGTTCGGTCTGCTGGGCCCCAATGGCGCCGGCAAAACCACCACGGTGGAGATTCTGGAAGGCCTGCGTTCGCGCTCCGGCGGCCGCGTGGCGGTGCTCGATTACGATCCCGAAATCGAAACCGGCGAGGTCAAAGAGCGCATCGGCGTCTGCCTGCAAGCCACTTACCTGCAGGAGAAGATCAAGGTGCGCGAGGCCATCGAACTGTTCTCCAGCCTCTACACCCGCACCGTGGATGGCGCCGGCCTTCTGAAACGCCTGCAGCTTTGGGAGAAGCGCGAGGCGCTCTATTCGCACCTTTCCGGCGGCCAGAAGCAGCGGCTGGCCTTGGC